>CAZMVQ010000005.1:0-48693 GCA_964569865.1 uncultured Devosia sp. | reverse complement strand
CAAAAACAACGACTTTGAGTTTTGGTTTTGATTCAATCAAAACCAAAAAATGCTCTAAACCTGTGTTAAAAACTACTGGTTAGAAGGTGATTCGTTTGAGGTAAAATTAAATGGCCGACGATCTTAGCTCACCTTTGGGGAAAAAAAAGCGCCCCAAATTCAGCATAAACCTTGCCTATGGTGCTCGCGAATTGCCGCTGGGGCGAATATTATTTGGGCTTTCCGGGCTTATTGTGATTGGCTTTTTAGCCCGTATTCTAATTGTTGATGACCCAACTGGCGGGCAACCAACAATTGAAGTACCCATCAGCACCAATATAAATTCCAATGAAATTGCTCAAGAAATTTCCACTCCGGTTCAAATTTCTACCCCCGAACAAAACTCACCCGTTATAATCTCCAGCGAACTACAAACGCCGCAAATCATAAATGTTGAAAATGCTGCTCAACCGCTAGAATTAGCCGCCAATCAACGCGATGAATTTGGCAATCTTTCTGAACTCATAGAAGAAACCGAAAATGGACCAATTCCGCGCATTGGTCCCAATGGCTTAACCCCTTTTAATTCCTATTCGCGCCCCTCAATAACCCCCCAATCCGCCTCCGGCAAATCTCTGGTGGCAATTGTTGTAACCGGCATGGGAATTAACGAGGGAGCTACCATGGAGGCTATTTCGTCCTTGCCCGACAATATTACTCTGGCATTTGCCCCCTATGGCAGGTCGATTGATCGCACAACCGCTGCCGCCCGAGCCGGAGGACATGAATATCTGCTTGAAATTCCCATGGAGCCTTTTGACTATCCCAATTCTGATCCGGGCCCCCATACATTGCTGACCGGATTTACCGCCCGGGTAAATCTGGAGCGCCTGTTCTGGCTGATGGCACGAACCGGCGGCTATATGGGAATGGTCAACAATCTAGGTGCACAATTTACCTCGTCAGCCAATGATATGGCCCCGTTTATGGAAGAATTGGGAACCAGAGGTATCGCCTATCTTGATGATGGCTCTTCCAACCGCTCGCTTTCAAGACAGTTGGCTACAGCAAATCAGGTTCCCTTCGCCCGCGCCTCCTTGTTGCTGGATCAAAATCCATCCCGCGCCGCAATTCTTGCTCAATTGCAAATACTGGTTGAAACCGCCCGTCGCGACGGGCAGGCAATTGGCATTATTTCAGCCCTGCCCGTTTCCATAAACACCATTGTTTCATGGACTGCTCAACTACAGGATCAATCCATTGAACTGGTTCCGGTAAGCGCATTGATGAATGCAGCAAATTGATGCCAAGTTCTAATAAAATTTCCTACAAGCCCTATCGTCCATGTGCAGGAGTTGCCCTGTTTAACAAGGAGGGGAAAGTGTTTGTTGGACGACGCAATGATTTGCCCGCCTCCGAATTGGCCGGCCAAAAAATACAATATCCCTGGCAAATGCCCCAGGGTGGAATTGATCGCAATGAAGATGCTTTAACAGCCGCTATTCGCGAACTAAGGGAAGAAACTTCAGTTGTTTCCGCCCAATTAATTACCGAGGCTGAAAGTTGGCTTACCTACGATTTTCCACCAGAAGTTGCCAAAAAATTGATGAAAGGAAAATTTAGGGGGCAACGTCAAATGTGGTTTGCCATGCTGTTTACCGGTGATGACAGTGAAATCAATATCCTTGCGCCCGATGGCGGGGCACATAAGCCTGAATTTTATGAATGGCGATGGGAGAAACTGGAAAATCTTCCCGATCTGGTAATCCCGTTCAAACATGAAATCTATGTACAGCTTGCCCAATGGTTTGCAGATATTCCGCAAAAAATCCGGCTGGGTGAAATTTCTATCGACCAAAAGTAAAAAGGGCCAGCTATCAGGTTATAACCCAAAGCTGACCCGCATAATTTATGAAACTGCTTTATTAGATTAATGAGAGCCGGAACTGCCGATTTGCGCTGCTTCCAGCAACAGGTTTTTCCAACCATCCAGAGTATTTTGTGCGTTATCCTTGTCGGCCAATTCCTCAGCCTTATCTAACACAGCCTGGGCCTGAACAATTGCCGCTTCCACTTCTGAAACCGCAAAATCAGCACTTCCCTTGGCTTCCTCAGCAAGAATTGTCACTCCATCAGGAGAAATATCGGCAAACCCGCCCTGCACATAAAATGTCTGGGTTTCCCCTGCACTTTCAACACTGATAAAGCCGGGCTTTAGGGTAGTCATTACCGGGGCATGTTCACCCATAACAGTAAAATATCCCTCCGCTCCCGGAACCGTCACCGAAGCAACCGATTTAGAAAATACCAGATTCTCCGGCGAGACAATTTCGATTTTTATCTCTTGTTTATCATCCTGGGCCAATTATCATCCCTTCTTAATTTCAACAAATCACAGGCTGCTTTAAACTTTAAGCGGCTTGCGCTGCCAGTTTTTGTGCTTTGGCAACCGCATCGTCAATGGTGCCAACCATATAAAATGCAGCTTCTGGCAGGTGATCATATTCACCGGCAATCAACCCGGAAAACGCGCGGATTGTATCTTCAAGCGCTACAAATACGCCCGGAGTACCGGTAAAGATTTCAGCAACAAAGAACGGCTGGCTCATAAAGCGTTCAATTTTGCGAGCCCGCGCCACGACCAGTTTATCTTCTTCAGAAAGCTCATCCATTCCAAGAATGGCAATAATATCCTGCAAACTTTTATAGCGCTGCAAAATTTCCTGCACTTCACGAGCAACCTGATAATGCTCATCACCAACAATGGTTGGATCAAGCATGCGCGAGGTTGAATCAAGAGGATCCACAGCCGGATAAATTCCTTTTTCAGAAATTGCCCGGTTAAGAACGGTTGTGGCGTCAAGGTGAGCAAACGAGGTAGCTGGGGCCGGATCGGTAAGATCATCGGCAGGAACATAAATTGCCTGCACCGAGGTAATCGAACCTTTATTTGTCGTAGTGATCCGCTCCTGCATCTGCCCCATGTCGGTGGCCAGAGTAGGCTGATAACCCACGGCAGAAGGAATACGGCCCAACAGCGCGCTCATTTCTGAACCGGCCTGGGTAAAGCGGAAAATATTGTCAATAAAGAACAACACATCCTGCCCCTGATCGCGAAATTCTTCCGCAACAGTCAGCCCGGTAAGAGCAACCCTTGCGCGCGCTCCCGGAGGCTCGTTCATCTGACCAAAAACCAAGGCGCATTTTGAACCCTCAGCAGAGCCATTATTGGCCTTTGGATCTTTGTTCACGCCACTTTCGATCATTTCGTAATATAGATCATTGCCCTCACGGGTACGTTCTCCAACTCCGGCAAATACCGAATAACCACCATGAGAGTTGGCAACATTATTGATAAGCTCCTGAATAAGCACGGTCTTGCCCACACCGGCACCGCCAAACAGGCCAATTTTTCCACCCCTTGCATAAGGTGCCAAAAGATCAACCACCTTGATGCCGGTTACCAGAATTTCTGATTCTGGATTTTGCTCAACAAATGATGGAGCTTCAGCATGAATTCCACGCTTTAATTTTGTTTTTACCGGTCCGGCTTCATCAATTGGCTCCCCGATAACATTCATGATCCGGCCAAGAGTTTCAGCACCAACCGGCACCTGAATTGACTCTCCAAGATCAGTAACCCCATGGCCACGTACCAGACCTTCCGTCGTATCCATGGCGATAGCGCGAACTGTGTTTTCACCCAGATGCTGAGCAACTTCCAGCACCAGACGGTTACCGTTATTATCGGTTTCCAACGCATTTAGAATTGCCGGCAATTTGCCCTCAAACTGAATATCAACAACCGCTCCAATAACCTGAACGATTTTTCCGCTGGCGGTTTTCGCGCCTGCTTTTTTCTTGACTGCTGTCTTGGTAGCAGCTGTCTTGGTAGCAGCTTTCTTGGCTGGCGTAGTTTTGGCAGTAGCTGTCTTGGCTGGCGTAGTTTTGGCGGCCATTTTATTTACCTCACTTAAGTGTTCATCAAAGCGCTTCAGCGCCTGAAATAATTTCAATCAATTCTTTGGTAATCTGGGCTTGGCGCTGGCGATTAAACGTTTGCGTCAACCCATCAATCATTTCTCCCGCATTGCGGGTTGCATTATCCATTGCACTCATTTTGGCGCCCATTTCCCCGGCACCATTTTCCAGCAATGCCCGATAAATCTGTACGCTGATATTCCGTGGCAGCAAATCTTCTAAAATTGCCCCCTCATCGGGTTCATAATCATATGAGCGTTCATCTGCACCCTCTTCAGGTGCTTCAAATTTTGCAGGAATAAGCTGATGAGTGGTTGGAACCTGACTGATTACCGATTCAAACTTTGAATAGAATAACGTCGCCACATCAAATTCACCGGCTCCAAACATGGTCAGCAATTTTTCGCCAACTGCTGAAGCGTCGGAATAACCGATCTGCTTGACTTCACGAAAGCTGATCATTTCAACAATCTGATCGGCAAACAACCGCTTAAGCGCATCATAGCCTTTTTTGCCAAGAAATATCATCTTTACGGTTTTACCCTTAGAGATAAGATCATTGGCATGAGCCCGTGCCCTGCGTGCGATAGAGGAATTAAAACCACCGCATAGTCCACGATCAGCCGTTGCAATCAACAACAGATGCACATCGCTTTTTCCGGTCCCCTTCAACAATGCCGGAGCATCATCACGCGCTGCATAGCTAACACCCATTGATGCCAGCACATTTTCCATGCGCTCGGCATAGGGACGCGCAGCTTCGGCTCTTTCTTGAGCTTTGCGCAGTTTTGCCGCCGCCACCATCTGCATGGCCCGGGTAATCTTTTGAGTCGACTTAACGGAATCGATCCTGGTTTTAAGGTCTTTCAAAGAGGGCATTTTGGTCCTCTGTTCCTTTTTATGCGTTTTTGGTTTTTACCAATTTAGATTGCACCAATTTAGATTGCACCAATTTTGATTTAGCCGGAGAAAGTTTTGACAAATCCACTCAGAACATTTTTGAGTTTTTCTTCAACATCATCACTGATGGCTTTGTCTGTTTCGATAGAATTTAAGATTTCGCTGTGCTTGGAATGAAGCAGCCCCAAAAGACCCTCCTCAAAAGCTGCGACCTGGTTAACTTTAATCTTGTCGAGATAACCTCTAACGCCGGCAAAAATCACCACAACCTGCTCTTCGGTTTTTAGAGGAGAGAACTGTTTTTGCTTGAGCAGCTCAACCAACCGCGCACCGCGATTTAGCAAAGCCTGTGTTGAGGCATCAAGATCGGAACCAAACTGGGCAAAGGCTGCCATTTCACGATACTGGGCCAATTCACCCTTAATCGAACCGGCAACCTGTTTCATGGCCTTGATCTGAGCGGCCGAGCCAACCCGAGAAACAGAAAGACCAGCATTAACCGCCGGGCGTACGCCCTGAAAGAACAGATCAGTTTCAAGGAAAATCTGACCATCGGTGATGGAAATCACGTTGGTGGGAATATAGGCCGAGAGATCGTTGGCCTGGGTTTCAATAACCGGCAGCGCGGTCAAAGAACCGGCCCCGTGATTTTCATTGAGCTTCGCAGCACGTTCCAAAAGGCGGGAGTGCAAATAAAACACGTCACCGGGAAAGGCTTCACGTCCGGGGGGACGACGCAGCAACAATGACATCTGACGATAGGCCACAGCCTGTTTGGTCAGATCATCATAGGCAATCACAGCGTGCTGGCCATTATCGCGGAAATATTCGGCGATGGCACAACCGGTAAAGGGAGCAAGAAACTGCATGGGAGCCGCATCAGATGCGGTCGCTGCCACAACGATGGAATATTCCATGGCGCCGGCATCTTCGAGCACTTTAACAAACTGGGCAACGGTGGAGCGTTTTTGGCCCACCGCCACATATACACAATAAAGTTTTTCGCTCTCGTCAGCCCCGGCCGCATGAGCCGCTTTCTGGTTGAGGAAAGTATCAAGAATAATTGCGGTTTTTCCGGTCTGGCGATCACCAATGATCAATTCGCGCTGGCCACGGCCAATCGGAATAAGCGCATCAATGGCCTTTAGGCCTGTCGACATTGGCTCATGCACAGATTTACGGGGCAGAATGCCCGGAGCCTTAACGTCAACCCGCGCCCGGTTTTTAGTCTTGATCGGCCCTTTGCCGTCAATGGGATTGCCAAGCGCATCAACAACCCGGCCCAAAAGTTCTGGTCCAATCGGAGTATCAACAATGTCCCCGGTACGCTTTACAATATCACCTTCGGTAATTTCTCTATCAGAACCAAAAATCACCACCCCGACATTGTCGGTTTCAAGGTTCAGCGCCATGCCCTTAATGCCACCGGAGAACTCAACCAGTTCACCCGCCTGCACATTATCAAGACCATAAATGCGTGCGATACCATCGCCCACTGACAATACCTGTCCAACTTCGGAGACCTGAGCCTCCTTACCGAAATCCTTAATCTGATCTTTGAGGATGGCGGAAATTTCCGCTGCTTTAATGTCCATTATCTAACCTCTTTCATGGCAATTTTCATCGCGCTCAATTTTGTTTTTAAAGAAGAATCGATCATCTGCGAACCAACTCTTACCACCAGCCCCCCGATTAGGGAGGGATCAACGCTTGCATCAAGCGTAACCGTTTTGCCGGTTTTGGTTTTTAGAGTTTTAGCAAGATCACCAAGTTGTTTTTTGCTCAAGGGCGCGGCCGATATAACTTCAGCAGAAATTTCGCCCCGGGCCTTGGCACAAAGATCACCAAAAGCATCAATCATGGTGGGCAGCACAAACAGGCGCCCGTTGCGCGCAACGGCGCGAATAAAATTTGCTACAATCTTATGAAATTTTGCTTTGGCCAGAATTTTCTCAATAACAATTGTTTTAGCTTCAGCAGAAATAACCGGGCTGGAAAGCACCTGAGAAAAATCCTCGCTGGAGCTTATAAGGGCTCCCATTTCGGACAGGTTTTTCTCAACCTCTGCAACTGATTTTGTCTCATTCGCCAAATCAAATAATGCCGATGCATAAGGTTTGGCAATATTGGCAAAAACCGAACTTGATGCGCTCAAACTGGAAAACCCTTCAAACCTGTTAGCCTCAATAATAGCCAGCTTCGTGAGCATAACCCAAAAACTCAGCAAATTGGGGACTTTCGTCAATATGCAAGGGTTAATCGCCAACGCCTTGCGGTAAAATCCGCGCTCCCTCTAACACGGCTTTCCAAGCACACGCAAGCACAAGCACAAGGTTTTTATTTTAAGAAAGCCAATAGGTGAGCGCCATTAGAAATTTTGTCGGACAAATCAGCTCAAAAATGGTGGGAAAGAGACCATAAGGCAAAAAAAATACTTATGGGCAGTTTTCATTTCCTGCATGGCAAAAAAACCAAAACCACTAAATATTTCTTCCTCTAATAGGTTGAAAACAAAGAGGTTTTGCTGTGCTTACTGTGATTTATTCAGATCACCAGCCAGCATTACCGGTTTTGGCCGCATGGAGTTATCGGAAGCGTTGAGGCTTTTTAGCGTGGATTTGGTATCGCGTGACTGTTTATAAATCACCCTTCCGGCTTCTCCGAACACCGTTACCAGCGTTTGTTGGTCGCAGGTCGATGCGATATGTAAAGCAAGTTCATGCAAATGGGTTTTGCCATAGCAAAATTTACAAATTCTGGCCTTTTGCATTTCGGGCAACCCGGAAACCACAGCCACCGCATGGCTTGGCGCTTCTGAACTAAGACTAATCAGTTCAGTTTCATTTATCGGGCAGGTATCCTCGTTAGGAGCAAGTGACTTTGAAGCAAGCACATCTGAAATCCTTCGTCTGACATCAGGTGAAAATTAACATAAATTAATAAACACTTGGTTAATATCCATTAACCAAGTTTTCGAACAAAAAAAGGGCTGCAAAATGGGAGCTGATTGACCTTTGGATTTAGGCCCAAGAGCCTAAGCTCTCTTGCCTAAGCTCTCTTGCCTAAGCTCTCTTGCCTAGGCTCTAATAAAAACTCACTGGATCAATATCCACCTGCACTCTAAGGTTGCCCTTTGCCTTGTTGGCTCCTTCAAGCCAAAACCTTACATATCCTGAAAGATCGAACTGCTTTGCGCTCTGGGCCAGAATTCTAACCCGATAGCGTCCCCGTACCAATAATACCGGCGCATCGGCCGGTCCAAAAAGCCGCACCCCTTCTGCTTGTGGCGCTGCACTTAACAGATGCCGTGCATAGGCTTTTGCCTCGCTATGCTCACTGGCTGAAATAATCAACGCCGCCAAACGCCCAAAGGGAGGCAGGGAGCTGGATTTTCGCACCTCCAGCTCATGGGCATAAAACCCCTCGCGATCGCCATTAATCATGGTTTTTATCACCGCATGCTCGGGATTATAGGTCTGTAAATATGCCCGTCCTGATTTTGCCGCTCTTCCGGCCCTCCCGGTTACCTGAGTTAAAAGCTGAAAGGTTTTTTCTGCCGCTCGCGGGTCCCCATGGGCCAAACCAAGGTCGGCATCTAGCACCCCGACCAGAGTGAGTTTTTCAAAATGGTGCCCCTTGGCTACCAATTGCGTGCCGATGATCAGATCATAATCCCCGTTGGAAATTTCACCAAACCGCTGCCTGATCTGGGCACTGCTGCCCATGTCCGAAGAAAGTATCACCTGCCGCGCCTCGGGAAATCTAGTGGCTGCCTCTTCTGCAACCCTTTCAATGCCCGGTCCAACTGCCGTTAATGACCCCTCAACATGGCAATTGGCGCAGGCTGATGGTGTGGCAATCTCATGCCCGCAATAATGACAGGCCAGCTTGCCCAAAAATCTGTGCTCCACCAGCCATGCCGAGCAATCAGCGCATTGATATTGATGCCCGCACGAGCGACACACGGTTAGCGGTGCATATCCGCGCCGGTTGAGAAACAGCAAAACCTGCTCGCCCTTATCGATGGTGGCAAAAATCTCCCGCGCCAGTTCCGGAGCAATCCATGAGCCTTTTTCCGGCCCCTCGCTACGCATGTCTATGGTTTTAATATCGGGTAGTTTGGCATCCTTATGGCGCTGTTTTATCAACACATGGCCATAGCGCCCCTCATTGGCATTGTTGCGACTTTCCACCGACGGGGTGGCTGAAGAAAGAATAACCTTGGCCCCGGCCAAAGATGCCCTGACCACGGCCATGTCTCGGGCATGATAATTCACCCCGTCTGATTGCTTGAATGCCCCGTCATGCTCTTCATCCAGCACTATCAGGCCAAGCTCACTAAAGGGCAAAAACAGCGCTGAGCGCGCGCCAAGCACGGCCCTGACATCACCATTTAACACCCCGCGCCAAACTTTTGCCCGCTGGGCCGGCGTAACATCGGAATGCCATTGGGCCGGCTTGGTGCCAAAGCGCTCGGCGAACCTGTCGACAAAAGACTGGGTTAAGGCGATTTCAGGCAACAGGATCAATATCTGTTTGTTTTGATCCAAAACATCAGCAACGGCTTCAAAAAATATCCGGGTTTTGCCAGAGCCAGTTACCCCGTCCAAAAGTACGGTATTTTTCCCCTCTTTATTAGCCGCCCTGATTTCTGCAAGTGCCTTTTTTTGATGGGGGTTGAGGTCTGAACTGGAGAAATCAACATCAGGAGCCTCATATGCCCTTGCAGGTGGCAATTCAACTTTGCTCAACGAGCCAACTTTAACCAGTCCCTCAATTACCGAGGCCGAAACCGAGCTTTCCCCGATTAAAGCTGATTTTGGCCATGCGATATTGGCGGCCCCTTCATCGCGGGTAAAAATCTCCAGCACTCGTGAGCGGGCATTGCTCATTCTCTCGGGGGTAATGCCGCTATAGGTATAGCCAATAATTGGTTTGGGTGGATCAAGCGCCTCTTTTGAGCGCAATACCCCTCGCAGCACCATGCCCGGCTTGGCCAATGTATAGCGCGCCACCCAATCGACCAGTTTCATCAATTCTTCGCTTAGGGGATTAACATCAAAACAATGCTCAATATCCTTGAGCCGATTATGGGCCTGCTGATCTTCAGGCGCTCCCCAGACCACTCCAAGAGTTGGTCTTGGTCCCAAAGCAACCATAACGATTGAGCCACGCTTGACCTCCATGCCCAAAGGCACCTTGTAGGAATAGGCCCGATCAACCGCCACCGCCACCATCACACTTACTATGTCACCGGGCACAAATTTTATTGCCGTATAATTCATGTTTTTAAACTTAGGTATTGGGGCGATTCTGGCAAGGGCGATTCTGGCAGACCATCTTGACCTGCTCAAAACTCAGATCGACCAATTCAAAAAACTTTCCTTAAAACTTTTGCTCTATACTTTCAGCATGGCTGATTTTAACTTTTCCTGTGATGATAATTGCAAAACCCGGATTATTGACTGGCTTGAAACTCTGGGCAGTCAACGGCGTTTATCGCCCAAAACCCTTGTTTCTTACCGGCGCGATCTGGCCCAGTTCACTTCGTTTTTAGCTACCCATCTAGGAGATGTGGTAAGCATTGATGCATTGGAGAACCTCCAAACAAGCGATGTTCGTGCTTTCATGGCCATGCGCCGCAATAATGGTGTTGGCACCCGCTCGCTTGCTCGTCAGTTAAGTGCCATGAAAAATTTCTTCTCTCATCTGGAGCGACTTGGATTGCTTTCAAATCAGGTTTTATATCTGATAAATTCACCAAAAATCCCCCGTTCCCTGCCCAAACCCTTAACCGCTAACGAGGCGCTTGATACCATCACGATGACCAAAAATCTGGAACAGCGCCCCTGGGTTGCCGCCCGCGATATGGCGGTGCTTGCCTTATGTTATGGGGCAGGTTTGCGCATTGCCGAGGCGCTTGCCATTTCAGCAAACGACCTTGATAGCGCTTCAATCAGGGTTAGCGGCAAGGGCTCAAAAATCCGCATAGTGCCCATAATTGCCTCGGTTCAAAACGCAATTGAAGAATATCTCAAAGCCTGTCCTTTTGATCTTAAACCGTCTGACCCCATATTTCGCGGAGTACGCGGCGGCCCTCTTTCCCCAAGACTTATTCAGCAGCGCATGGTGCAATTGCGCTCGGCTCTCGGCCTGCCCCCATCGGCATCTCCCCATGCTTTGCGCCATTCTTTTGCCACCCATCTTTTGGGCAATGGCGGCGACTTGCGCACCATTCAGGAACTTTTGGGACACTCTTCACTTTCAAGCACCCAGATCTATACTCAGGTTGACACAGAGCATCTGTTGGCAGAGTTTCAAAAAGCTCACCCAAGAGCTTAAATTACACAGACTTAAGCCGGGCGATTGTCTGAGTTTTATACGACTGGACCGGCTCCACACCAATGTGTTATCTTTTGAAGAATGCGTGGGGCAAAACAGTTTGGGAGACCAACATATTATGTATATGTGGAAAAATCCGGTTCGCGCCGCTTTGCTGATTCTGGCAATTATTTCTTTCGCTACCCCCTATTCTTTCGCCTCTGATATCAATTTTGGCAACAATTCATCAGAATGGGCCTATGACGGGGAATGTGACGATCCACGCTTTGGTGGAAGAGGAATGGCTGATGTGCTTCTAGATGAAGATATTGGCCGCGATGCTCAAGACTGCCGTAACCTTCTTAACAAAGGGATGATTTATCAGCTTGGCGGCAATTCTAAAGGCGGAATTGATTTTGGCAACAATTCGTCAGAGTGGGCCTATGACGGGGAATGTGACGATCCACGTTTTGGCGGAAGAGGAATGGCTGATGTGCTGCTGGACGAGGACAGACATCGTGACGCTTCTGATTGTCGCTCGCTTTATCAGGCGGGATCTATATATCTGCGATAGAGATCTAAGGGCATAGCCTTGGCCATTATAGCGGCTTTGGCGTTGTAATTGTTAAGTTAATTCGGCCTGACTACAACGCCAATGCCCACAGGCTTTTTTTTAAAAGCAAATATGCTTGCCTGATCTTTTATAAGCCAGCTGAATTGCCACAAATCATGTTAAAATCGCTGATAAAATCAGCCACTATTCATCCCCTTGCGGGATATTTTGTTGGCGCTCTTGGTGCTTCGTTTTTCGCCACCAAAGGCATAGTAATCAAACTTGCCCTGATGGAGGGGGTTGGCGCATTAACCACGCTTACATGGCGCATGATTATTGCGGTTCCGGTTTTTGCACTGATCGGCTGGCTTGGTTATCGCAGCAGAAAACTTAAAAACCCTGATTTTCATGTGCCGCGAGCTTCAATTCTCAAAACCATCGGGGTGGGAACCATCGGTTATTATCTGGCCTCGTATCTGGATTTCGCAGGGCTTGAATATATCACCGCCCAGCTCGACCGGCTGATTTTGATGACTTCGCCAATTTTCGTGGTGCTAATAAGTGCTGCCATTTATCGACGTCCCTTAAGCGTAAAACTTATCGCCTCGCTGCTGTTGAGTTATTTTGGACTTGGTCTGATTTTTTGGCGCGATCTGGGCATTGACGGGTCGGGGGTAATCATCGGGTCACTGCTGGTGCTTGGCGCGGCCATTGCCTATGCGATCTATCAAATTCTTGCCAAACCGCTGATTGATGAGATGGGGGCAAGACTGTTTACCTCAATTGCCATGAGCGCGGCCGGAATAGTTGTTATGATCCAGTTTGCCCTCACCAACCCCGTAAGCGAACTGATGGTTTCTCAATACGCCATGTGGCTGATGCTGGCCATGGGCACTGTTTCAACGGTTTTACCCGCCTACCTGATTGCCACTGCCATCGGCATGATCGGGGCGCAGGCCACTGCGGTTATTGGCAATATTTCCCCCCTTGTCACCATTGCTTTGGCAGTGGGCATTCTTGGAGAGGTTTTTAGCATCTGGCACGCAATGGGAGCTGCCATGGTCCTGATTGGAATTTTTGCATTCACTCGCATAGAGGCAGCCGCAAACAAAACAGGCAAATCAGCATCAACACGGCATTAACAATTCATTATTCACTTGCATCAAAAGCCATTGATATTACCGTGTTGCATAACTTCAAATGAACTGTTGCCATTGTCATCTATATTTTTTTTTGACATTGTAATTTCGATAAATACATACACGACAACAATTTGACAAAAACCAGTGGCAATTGGCCAGGCTACTAAAAAACAAAGTCAACCCGGAGGAAATGTCTGTGAGCTTGTTCAATAGATTTAGGCGCGGGAAAACTTCAATACCCGCTAGATTTACCGCCGCTCGAATTACTGCCCCTGTAATTGCTGGTTTGATTGCCTCTCTTGCATTTTTTATAGGTCCGGCGACGGCCCAGATAAAAGGTATAAAAGACCAGCAACAAAGCCTGATTGTTGAAGGCATTGATTTTGGCAGCAATACCTCCGCATGGGCCAATGATGGTGAATGTGATGACACGCGATTTATTGGCATAGGCACCGCAGTTGATATGGTGGAAGGTGATACGGGGCGCGATGCTCAGGATTGTTCCACGCTTTTTCTGGCTGGTGATATAATTCTAAAGCCTGATCCGGCCGATATTGTGGACGATATTAATTTCGGCTCCAATACCAGCGACTGGGCAGATAATGACATTTGTGACGACCCGCGCTTTGGCGGATCGGGCACCGATGAATTATTACTGGATGAAGATATTGGCCGTGACGCCAACGATTGCAAATCCCTGTTTCTGGCTGGACAAGTTCAATATTTGGGCGATGACCCGAACATGGAAATCATAGATTTCGATGGCATATTATTTGGTGATAATACCAGCCAGTGGGCCAATGATGAAGAATGTGATGATCCCCGCTTTGCAGGCACCGGCATGGCAACAGAACTTGTTGATGATGATCTGGAGCATGACGCCACCGATTGTGTTACCCTTTATCAGGCCGGATCCATTTCCCTGGTAAAAAGCACCGAAACCACCGCCGTTGCTTCCGTCGATTTTGGTGATGACAGCTCCGAATGGGCCAATGATGGGGAATGTGATGATCCACGCTTTGCCGGCGAGGGTACAGCTTCATTATTGCTTGACGAGGATCTGGCTCGCGATGCCACTGATTGTCTTACCCTTTATCAGAGTGGACAAATCTATCTGGCGGCCGATTACCAGCCCCAGGACCAAACCGTTTCAACTGGCTTGAATTCCGCTTCCATAGATTTTGGGGATGACAGTAATCAATATGCCAATGACGGGGAGTGTGATGACCCCCGCTTTGCCGGACCCGGAGTTGCATCAGTTCTGCTTGACGAAGATCTGGGCCGTGATGCAACCGATTGTCGCCAACTATTTGAAAGCGGTGAAATCTATTTGATTGCCTCTACCGATTCAACGCCCGCGCAACAGGATACCTATTTTGGCAATAATACCAGCCGCTGGGCCAATGACGGAGAATGCGACGATCCACGCTTTATGGGCATTGGTATGGCCTCTCAGTTAGACGCAACAGATCTGGGCCGTGATGCCACCGACTGTAAAAATCTGGTTGATGAAGGCAAGGTTGAAATCATAACCGGCGCCAACGTGGATTATGGTGATGACAGTTCCGAGTGGGCCAATGACGGGGAGTGTGACGATCCACGATTTGCCGGACCGGGCTCTGCAATCAAACTGGATCCCAGGAATTTTGGCCGTGACGCTTCCGATTGTCAGATGTTGGTGCAATCAGGACAAATTGATTATGTTGGTGGAGTTTTGGGCATAATTGATCCGGCTTCTGTGCAATATGATGCCGCCCCCGACCAGGGAAATGTAGAAAACAATCCCTCTGACAGTGCCGGTTCCTCGGGAATTGTCTGGGGCAACGATAGTTCGCGCTGGGCCAATGACGGGGAATGTGACGATCCCCGCTTTGCCGGGCCGGGTGCCGCCGACAATATGGATGTTGCAGATCGTGAACGCGATGCCACCGATTGCCGCACCCTTTTTGAAGCCGGGCAGTTGGAGTTAGCCGAAAGTTCTTCGCTTAAATCCATATCCTCCATAAAAGCTGTTCATGCCAATAGTTTCGATTTTGGTGATGACAGCTCTGACTATGCCAATAATGGTATTTGTGACGACCAAAGATTTGGCGGGCCGGGAACCGATCCGGTTTTGCTAACTGAAGATATTGGACGCGATGCCACTGATTGCCGCGCCCTATTTGCAAGCGCTGAAATTTCTTTTGTCGGCGATTTGGTTGTCAGCTTTGGCGATGACAGCTCTGAATGGGCCAATGATGATGAATGTGATGATCCACGATTTGGCGGCAAAGCTATGGCCGACGTACTTTTGGATGAAGACATGTTCAAAGACGCCACCGACTGTCGCACAGCATTTGAGCGTGGCAAGGTATTTTTCGTGGCGGATGGGCAGTTAGATTTTGGAGAAAACACCTCCGAATGGGCCAATGATAACGAGTGTGATGATCTTAGATTTGCAGGGCCGGGTGCAGCGGGCAGCTCCACTGAAGAAAATTTGTTCAAGGACGCTGCCGATTGCAGCTCCCTATATCGCACCGGTCAACTCTATTTGCTTCCCGTTGATACAACACTGGCCGCCATTGCCTATGGCGACAATTCCTCAGAGTGGGCCAATGATGGGGAATGTGATGACCCCCGCTTTTTTGGGCTGGGTTCAGCTGAAATCCTTTTAGACGATGATCTGGGCCACGACGCCGTGGATTGTCGCATGCTTTTTGAAATTGGCCAGATAGAATTCGGCACCGAAATTGTAGCAACCGGAAAACCAAAGGCTGGATCTTCATCGCCTGCTCCTTCGACTTCGGCAATCGACTTTGGCGATGATTCCAGCAGCTGGGCCAATGATGGCGAGTGCGATGACCCTCGCTTTGCCGGGCCGGGCGTAGCGAGCACTTTACTTGACGACGATCTGGGCCGCGATGCCACGGATTGCTCAGCACTTTTTCAGCAGGGTCAAATTCGACTGGTACAGGGTAGTGGACAATTAGAAACTGACCAACCCGCAGTTGAAACTACAACTCTACCCTCCACTTCTACCGAGGGAGAATTGAATTTTGGCGATGATACAAGCGTCTGGGCCAATGATGGGGAATGTGACGACCCCCGCTTTGCCGGACCAGGATCAGCCCCTTCTCCTCTATCGCCGCTTAACCTCTTAAAGGATGCTACAGATTGTCAAACCCTGTTTGAAAACGGTAATATAACTCTGATTTAGCACCAGTTATAATAATCACAAAAAAGCCGGAACCTTGCTAAAAGGTTCCGGCTTTTTTTATTCCAGAGCGTTTTATGTTTTGATTGAACCAACTACATATGAATTGCGCCATCGCCACAGGCCATTGCCGCTTCGCGCACGGCCTCTGACATATTGGGATGGGCATGACAGGTGCGCACCAGATCTTCCGCAGCGCCTGAAAATTCCATCAGAACGGCGATTTCGTGGATCATTTCACCGGCCCCCTTGCCAACAATATGCCCGCCAAGCACTCTGTCGGTTTTAACATCCGCAAGAATTTTTACGAAGCCCTGAGGGGCCAGCATAGCCTTGGCCCGCCCGTTGGCAGAAAAGGGGAATTTGCCAATTTTATATTCAATCCCCGCTTGTTTCAGCTCTTCTTCGGTTTTGCCCACCGAGGCAATTTCAGGACTAGTATAAACCACCCCCGGAATGACATCATAATTTACATGCCCGGCCTGACCGGCCAGAATTTCGGCCAGTGCAATGCCCTCATCTTCAGCCTTGTGGGCCAGCATCGGGCCTTTAATCACATCGCCAATTGCATAAATTCCGGCCACATTGCTCTGATAATTACCATCAGTCTTAACCCGTCCGCGCTCATCGGTTTCCACCCCGACAATCTCGAGCCCCAGCCCTTGCGTAAAGGGAACCCGACCGATGGCCACCAATGCGATATCGCATTCCAAAACCTGGTTTTCACCACCCGCTGCCGGTTCCACAGAAACTTTTAGACCCTTGGCATTTTTTTCAATTCCAGTAACTTTACTACCCAGCTTGAAGGTAAAGCCCTGCTTGCCCAGCATGCGCTTGAATTGCTTGGCTACCTCCCCATCAATACCGGGAAGGATGTGATCCAGATATTCCACCACCGTAACTTTTGCCCCAAGACGCGCCCAGACCGAGCCAAGCTCCAGCCCGATCACTCCGGCACCAACCACCAAAAGATGCTCGGGAACTTTTGAAAGCTCGAGCGCCCCGGTTGAAGAAACCACCTGTTTTTCATCAATTTCAATGCCCTTGAGATTGGCACTGACAGAACCGGTGGCGATGATGATGTTTTTGCTGGATATGGTTTTAGCCGCCCCTTTTTCCGGCGTGACAATCACTTGCCCAGCTCCGGCAATGGAACCGATACCCTTAAAGACGGATATCTTGTTCTTCTTGAACAGATAGGTGATCCCGGTCACATTGCCCTCAACCACCTTGTCTTTATGGGCCAGCATCTGGGGCAAATTTAAGCGCGGGCCATCAATATCAATACCAAGTTCATCAAAATTATGCCCGGCTTCGGCAAACATTTCACTGGCATGCAACAAGGCCTTGGATGGTATGCAGCCCACATTCAAACAGGTACCCCCGTGATTGGCCCATTTTTCCACTACCGCAACTTTCATGCCCAATTGCGCTGCTCGAATGGCACAAACATAGCCCCCCGGCCCTGTGCCAATAATTGTTACGTCAAACTGTTCCGCCATTTTAAAAATGCCTTTTTTTGATCCTTGATCATCTATTGCTCAATCGACCATGAATAAGCAAAAGGGTCAACAAATCTCCCCTTGCTCCCGATAAATTTTCTATTGGCGCTGAGAGACCAAAAGCCTCAGAGCCAACAAAATCAACGCCAATCCGCTGATCCGGTTAAACCATTTACCCATGCGATAAAATTTGGCTCTAATGTTGGGAGCGGTGAAAAACAGCGACACAAGAACAAACCAGATCAGCAACATTACCGCCATAGAAATTATATAGACCCCCTGCCATATTATTGCCGTTTGGGCGCTAACCAGAACCGAAAACAAAGCCACAAAAAACAGCACTGCCTTGGGGTTTAGCAGGTTGGTCAAAAATCCAATTGAAAACGCCTTGAACCAGCCTTGGCCGACCTCTTGCTCACTATCAAAATTTGCGACTTCTTTGAGTGCCGGCGCCCTTAGAGCGCTAATGCCCAGCCATATGAGATAGGCAGCCCCGGCAAACTTGAGTATTGTGAACAATATCAAAGACTGGGCTACAATCAGCCCAAGCCCCAATACCGTATAGGTTCCATGCACTAAAATTGCGCTGGCAATCCCGGCGCTGGTCATAATGGCGGTACTGCGTCCATGGGCAATTGACTGGCGCAATACCATGGCAAAATCCGGCCCCGGCGAAATAGCCCCTATGCCAAACGCGCCAAGAATTGTTAAAAATTCAACTAAAGGAAACGCCAAGAGTTTAACGCTCCGCCAGCGCCAGCCTCAGGCCAAGTCCACCAAAAACCAGCGCTGTGGTTTTACGCATCCAGCCCATAATCGAGGCACTACCGAGCACTTTTTGCCCGGCCCATGCAGCAAAAGCACCATAAATTACAAATACCCCGAACGTCATAGCCATAAATATTGAACCCAACATCAGCATTTGCGCAATGGAATTGCCTGCATCAACGGGCACGAA
Organism: uncultured Devosia sp.; assembly: GCA_964569865.1. Classification (GTDB taxonomy): domain Bacteria; phylum Pseudomonadota; class Alphaproteobacteria; order Rhizobiales; family Devosiaceae; genus DROE01. The sequence continues at coordinate 30,164 of CAZMVQ010000005.1, read as the reverse complement.
CTGGGGCAGAAAGGCCAGAAAAAATATCGAGAGTTTGGGGTTGAGAATATTGATCAAAAAACCTGTCCACACCACACCAATATTTGAGCGACGTACATCATCGCTTTTGAAGCTGATGGGGCCTTTTTCTCTTAAAGTCTGCCAAGCCAGATAGATCAGATAGGCAGCTCCGGCATATTTCAATCCCTGAAACAACAGCGCGCTGGTGTGCAAAATTGCCGCCAATCCCAACACGGAAGCAAGAATATGGGGCACGATGCCAAGAGTGCAGCCTGTGGCCGCAAAAATTGAAGCCATCCGCCCCCGCGCCAGCCCGGTGGCGATGGTATAAACCACGCCGGTTCCCGGAATAAGCACAACTATCAATGCGGTGATGAAAAACTCTGGCGACATTATTTTATTCCTGTGTGTTTTCTTTTCTGTGCTTATTTTGGATGGCGATCTTAAATTAAAGCCTATAAATCCAACACCAGACGTTGCGGATCTTCAAGACTTTCTTTTACCCGCACAAGAAATGTCACAGCCTCTTTGCCATCAACAATCCTGTGATCATAGGAAAGCGCCAAATACATCATCGGACGGATAACCACTTCCCCGTCAATGGCCATCGGGCGCTGCTGAATTTTATGCATGCCCAAAATTCCCGACTGCGGAGCATTGAGAATAGGTGTGGACATCAAAGAGCCATAGACCCCGCCATTCGAAAGGGTGAACGTGCCCCCCTGCATGTCAGCCATGGTCAGTTTGCCGTCTCTGGCTGCACGACCCAAACGGCCAATATCCTGCTCGATTTCAGCAATCGACATCTGATCGGCATCGCGCACCACCGGCACCACCAGCCCTTTTTCCGTACCAACCGCAACCCCGATATGGGCGAAGTTTTTATAGACAATATCGGTGCCGTCAATCTCGGCATTTACACTTGGAATTTCTTTTAAGGCATGGGTTACCGCCTTGCAGAAAAAGCCCATAAAGCCAAGTTTAACCCCGTGTTTTTTCTCAAATAGCTCTTTATATTGCTTGCGCAATTCCATAACCGGACCCATATCAACCTCGTTAAAGGTGGTCAGCATGGCGGCAGCATTCTGAGCATCTTTTAAGCGCCTAGCAATGGTTTGACGCAGGCGGGTCATGCGAACCCGCTCCTCACGTCCCTCATCACCGGCAGCTACTGGTGTTCTTGGGGCTGCAGGAACTGCGGATTTTGCCGCCGCAGGAGTTCCAGGATTTGCTGCAGCTGCCATCACATCTTCTTTTAATACCTGACCACGCTTGCCCGATCCTGAAACCTGTTCCGGCGTGATCATTTTTTCCTTCATCATTTTTTGCGCTGAAGGAGAAGCCGGAATGCCAGATGATGCGGCAGGCGCAGCAACTTTGGCAGCTTCCGGTTTTTTATCGTCTGCAGAAGCGGCACTGGCAGGTGCAGCGCCGGCGGCAGCTACTGCCCCTTCTTTAACGACGGCTATCAAGGCCCCCACTTCTACATTTTCCCCTTCCGGGGCTACAATTTTTTCCAGCACACCAGCAACGGGCGAGGGCACTTCCACCGCAACTTTGTCGGTTTCCAGTTCTACCAGCGCTTCATCAACGCTTACCGCATCACCTACTTTTTTATACCATTGGCCAATGGTTGCTTCGGTGACGCTTTCGCCAAGGGTTGGTACTTTGATTTCTGTGGACATCAGGTTTGGTCCTTAAAGTTTGCTGCAATTATTTAAAATGTTCATTCTACGAATGCTTCATTCTATGAATGTTTTGTTCTGCAAAAGCCTCATTCCGCGAATGCTTCGTCAAGAAAGGCTTTCAATTCATAAAGATGTTTGCTCATCATGCCGGTGGCAGGCGATGCGGCTGAGGCCCGACCCACATAGATAGGCCGCTCGCCAGTCCGTCCCAATTGGCCCAGAACCCACTCCACATAGGGCTGAATAAAGGCCCATGCTCCCATGTTTTTTGGCTCTTCCTGACACCAGACAATCTGTGCATTTTCAAATCGGGATAATTCTGAATGCAATGCCTTGGCAGGAAACGGGTATAATTGCTCTAAACGCATTAGATATACATCATTTACACCGCGTTTTTCTCTATCTTCCAGCAGGTCAAAATAAACTTTGCCGCTGCACAACACCACCCGGCGGATCTTGTCGTCTTCCACCAGTTTAATTGAGGTTTTTTGCGGTCCAGGAGCCTGCGCATCATCCCATAACAGGCGATGAAAACAAGAATCCGGCCCAAATTCCGCTAGTGTTGAAACGGCTTTTTTGTGCCTTAGCAGCGATTTTGGCGTCATCAAAATCAACGGTTTTCTAAACTCACGCAATAATTGGCGGCGCAGAATATGAAAATAATTGGCCGGTGTCGTGCAATTGGCCACCTGCATATTATCTTCGGCACAAAGCTGCAAAAATCTTTCAAGCCGTGCCGAAGAATGCTCAGGCCCCTGCCCCTCATAACCATGAGGCAACAACAAAACCAGACCGCTCATGCGGAACCATTTTTGCTCTCCAGAAGAAATAAACTGATCGATCACCACCTGAGCGCCGTTGACAAAATCGCCAAACTGCCCTTCCCAGAGGGTTAGCGCATTAGGTTCTGCCAGTGAATAACCATATTCAAATCCCAATACCGCCTCTTCCGATAGCATGGAATTAATCACCTCATAACGCCCTTGATCGGGCGTAATATGATTTAAAGGCGTAAAAGTTTCTCCGGTTTTTTGATCCGATAATACCGTGTGGCGCTGAGAAAACGTGCCCCGTTCGCAATCCTGTCCGCTAAGGCGCACCGGATGCCCCTCAGCTACCATGCTGCCAAAAGCCAAGGCCTCACCGGTTGCCCAGTCAATGCCTTCGCCCTTGTCGATGGCATTTTTTCGGTTTTTCAAAAACCTCAAAATCGTTTTATGGGCACTAAATTCTTGTGGAATTGTGGTAATGGATTGCCCGATTGTTTTAAGGTCTTTAATTTCAACCCCGGTATTGCCCCGTCTTGCCCCTTCAAGTTCGGCAGCTTTGAGCTTTTTCCAAGCTCCATCCAGCCAATCAGCTTTATTGGGACGATAATTTTCACCACCGGCAAATTCCACTTCCAGCTTGGCCCGCCAGTCCAGCTTCATGGTTTCAACCTCAGTGGCACCGACAACACCCTCGTCGATGAGTTTTGTCGAATAAAGCTCAAGGGTGGTTTTATGGGCCCTGATCTGCTGATACATCAATGGCTGGGTAAAGGAAGGCTCATCCCCCTCATTATGCCCAAATCGACGATAGCAGAACATGTCAACAACCACCGGCTTGCCAAATTTTTGTCTATATTCGGTTGCCACTTTTGCAGCAAATACCACAGCTTCCGGGTCATCTCCGTTCACATGAAACACCGGCGCTTCAATCATCTTTGCCACATCTGTGGGATAAGGCGAAGAACGCGAATAGATGGGAGAAGTGGTAAAACCGATCTGGTTATTGACCACAAAGTGAATTGACCCGCCGGTTCTATGGCCCTTAAGGCCCGAAAGCCCGAAACATTCAGCCACCACTCCCTGTCCGGCAAAGGCTGCATCCCCGTGCAGCAACAGGGGCAGAACCACCTGTCGGTCAGTCATAGTTGTATCTTTGACAAAGCGATCATTAACTTCTGAATGCTGATCCTGTTTTGCCCGCGCTTTTCCAAGCACAACGGGATTAACAATTTCCAGATGGGACGGATTAGCGGTCAGGGATAAATGCACGACATTTTCGTCAAATACCCTATCGGATGAGGCCCCTAAATGATATTTCACATCGCCAGAACCCTCCACATCATCCGGATAATATGCACCGCCCTTAAACTCGTGAAACAAAGCCCGGTGGGGCTTGCCCATAACCTGGGTCAAAACATTCAAGCGTCCACGATGGGGCATGCCAAGCACAATGTCTTTAACCCCCAGCGCTCCGCCACGCTTGATAATTTGCTCCATGGCCGGAATGAGGCTTTCGGAACCATCCAGGCCAAAGCGCTTGGTGCCGGTATATTTAACGTCGAGGAATTTCTCAAAGCCTTCAGCTTCAATCAGCTTATTCAAAATGGCCTTTTTGCCCTCGGGAGTGAAGGAAATTTCTTTATCCGGTCCCTCAATCCGCTCCTGTATCCAGCCTTTGGAGACCGGGTCTGAAATATGCATAAACTCAACTCCAAGAGTTGAGCAATAGGTGCGCTGCAATATTTCCACCATTTGGGAAATGCTTGCATATTCAAGCCCCAGCATATTGTCGATAAATATCTGGCGTGAAAAATCCGCCTCGACAAATCCGTATGAGCGCGGGTCAAGCTCTGGTGCGTCGGCCTTCTCCTGCAATTTCAGCGGATCCAGATCCGCATGCAAATGGCCGCGCATCCGATAGGCACGGATCATCATGGCCGCTCTAATGGAATCCCTACTGGCCTGAGCCACCTGTTCCATATTTATTGTTTTGTCATCGGCCTTGGCTTTTTTAATTGCCGTAACACCTGATTTTTCAGCAAGGCTCCCCCAGTCTCCGTCAAAGGCGGAAATCATCTCGCCGCTGGCTGGCATGGGCCAATCGCCCCGTCCCCAACTGGCTCCGTTTGCAGCAGCGATCGCCTCATCCGGAGCATCTCCCAGAGAATTAAAAAAATCCGCCCAGGTTTGATCGACTGAATTGGGGTCCTCTTTGAATTGGGAGTAAAGCTCTTCCACATAGGTTGCATTGCCCCCATAGAGGAAAGAAGTAGCTAAGAACGCCAGGTTTTCTTCTTTTCGTGTCATATTATTTGCGCAGGCGAGCTACCCCGCCTCTTCCCTGTTCAGGCCAAAAAAAGTGCCGGTTAGAAAAATTCTATTGCTTCTCTTTTTTCAGGCATCCGTTAGTATTTTGTTAACACTGAAAATTAGCCCGTATTATGCACTGATATTCATCATCAATTTTTAATTGAACAATCCTGAAAAAAAACCTAGCCCTTCAACAATTCCACCAACGCTTCGCCGATTTTTGCCGGAGAGCGCGACACGGCAATTCCCGCCGCTTCCATTGCCTCAATCTTGTCTTCTGCGCCCCCTTTACCCCCGGAAATAACAGCGCCCGCATGGCCCATTGTGCGCCCCGGTGGTGCGGTAAGACCGGCAATGAAACCTGCTACGGGTTTGGAGCGCCCGCGCTTGGCCTCATCGATCAAAAACTGCGCTGCCTCTTCTTCTGCCGAGCCACCAATTTCCCCGATCATCACCATGGATTTAGTATCTTCATCAGCCAAGAACAATTCCAAAACGTCAATAAATTCTGTGCCCTTTACCGGATCACCACCAATGCCAATGGCTGTGGTTTGACCCAGACCTTCATTACTGGTTTGAAAAACCGCCTCATAGGTCAAGGTTCCAGAGCGCGATACGATCCCCACCGAACCTTTTTTGAAAATATTACCCGGCATAATGCCGATTTTGCACTCATCCGGAGTCATGATTCCGGGGCAATTTGGCCCGATCAGGCGAGAATTGGATTTGGCCAGCCGTGCTTTGACTTTGACCATATCCAAAACCGGCACCCCTTCGGTAATGGCAACAATCAAAGGAATTTCAGCATCAATGGCTTCAATTATTGCCGCCGCAGCTCCAGCTGGCGGCACATATATAACGCTGGCATTGGCCCCTGTGGCCTCTTTTCCTTCTGCCACGGTGGTAAAAATCGGCAGAACATGGCCCTCGGCCCCAGTCCATTTTTGTCCGCCTTTTTTGGGATGGGTTCCACCAACCATTTTTGTGCCGAAATAGGCCAATGCCTGTTCTGTGTGGAATGTGCCGGTTTTCCCGGTTAGGCCCTGCACCAGTATTTTGGTGTCTTTATCGACAAGAATTGACATGGGTTAAAAAGCTCCGTTGCGTGGGTGTTTTGTTCGCCGTTTTCTTTAACGGATCACCAAACCCACTCATATTGAATTCAAGACTTAAAAAAAACTAGCGGTTAAGATTTCTGACCGTGCTTACCTGATATAAAAAAGTATCAAGGTTCTGATAGGCATGAATGAATTTTGTTGCGGTTTCATCATCCCCGGTATCAGAGCGCCATGCTCCATAGGATTGTCCATCCTCCAAAATCAACTCTCCAGTCATCCCCTCGATTTCATCAATGGGAGACAGGTCAAAAAACCCAGTCGGAGAAGAGATGGTAAGGGAGCAATATCCCATCTGGTAGCCGGGATAATCTTCTATAAATCCCCAGATTTGTGCTTCGCCAACCCCTTCATAGGTTAACTCGGCCGATATTTCCTTATAAAAAGGCGCGTTGCCGGCATTGTAATCAACATCACTGCTCCACCCACCCGCTTGCAGTGCATCCAGAACTTCGCGCCTATTGTCCGCAGCCAACTGGCAAAGCTCAATGGCATCACTTAATATTTTGGCGGTTATTTCTAAATTTTGCTCACCCGGATCATTAATTGTCACCGTCGGAACTGCTGGAGTTCCAGCCGGGTCAGTTGCCAAAGGCGCGCTTTGAGTTGTGGCTGGCTCCTGAGAAGTTTTTGCATGTTTTGCCAAAACCGGCTGACCAAAAACCCCAATCAGTCCCAAAGAGACAATTGCTGTTTTTATCATTGCCGTTGCTTCATGTGCCATTTTTATCCCCCTTTAACAGCCGCTACAATTTTTTGCGCTGCATCATCCAGATCATTGGCCGAGATCACATCAAGATCACTTTCATCAATCAGTTTTTTACCCTCGGCAACTTTAGTCCCCTCCAGTCGAACAACCAAAGGCACATTCAGCCCCATTTCCTTGACCGCCTGCAAAACACCCTCAGCAATGACATCACAACGCATGATACCGCCAAATATATTTACCAGAATTCCTTTTACGCTAGGGTCAGAAGTTATGATTTTGAAAGCAGCCGTAACCTTTTCAGCCGTAGCCCCACCGCCCACATCCAAAAAGTTGGCCGGTTGCTCACCATATAATTTAATAATATCCATGGTGGCCATGGCCAGACCGGCACCATTGACCATGCACCCGATCGACCCCTCAAGGGCGATATAGGCCAAATCATATTTGCCAGCTTCGATTTCTTTTTCATCTTCTTCGCTTAAATCGCGCAAGCCCTCGATATCCGGGTGCTTGAACAGGGCATTGTTATCAAACGATACTTTGGCATCCAAAACCACCAGATGCCCATTGCCCAAAACCACCAGCGGGTTAATTTCCAACAGACTCATATCCTTGCCGATAAATGCTTCATAAAGCTGCACAAACAGCTCCATGCCATCACTTCGCGCTGTCCCATCAAGCTGCAAAGCATCACAAAGGGCACTGGCCTTTTCACTGGTGACCCCATCTTCTGGCTCGATATCCAGAGTATGAATTTTTTCAGGTGTTTGCTCGGCAACCCCTTCAATATCCATTCCCCCTTCGGTGGAGGCAACAAAACTTACCTTTCCACTTTCCCGGTTGACCAGAATAGAAAGATAAAGCTCTTTTGCAATATCCGCTCCATCTTCAATATATATGCGATTAACCTGTTTGCCTGACGGCCCGGTCTGCTTGGTAACAAGAATATTGCCCAGCATTTCATTGGCGTGGGAAACGACCTCATCCACCGAACGAGCCAGACGAACCCCACCCTCTGCATCGCTGGCCAATTCCTTAAACCGACCCTTGCCCCTGCCACCCGCATGAATCTGGCTTTTAACCACATATACGGGACCGGGCAGAGAATTGGCCGCTTTGGCCGCATCTTCGGGAGAAAAAATTGCCACCCCGTTTGCCACCGGTGCGCCAAATTCTTTCAGTAAGGCTTTTGCCTGATGTTCGTGAATATTCATTTGCCTGTCAGCCCTTTATTAAATTGCCGTCCCTTATTAAAGGACAAGCCTTTACAAAAAATACCACGTATAAAAATACCACATATAAAAACCGGTTAAGCCAGTTTTGGTGCGATTTTTTTACACACATCTATCAACCCGTTTACAGCGCCGACGGATTTATTGAATTGGCCCTGCTCGGTGCGATTGAGTGATACTTCTATAATGCGTTCAACCCCATTGGCCCCGATTACGCATGGCACGCCCACATACATGCCCTTGACACCAAATTCACCCTTGAGAAAAGCAGCACAGGGCAAAACCCGTTTTTTATCTTTAAGATAGCTTTCCGCCATGGCAATTCCAGCGGTAGCCGGAGCATAAAAGGCTGACCCGGTTTTAAGCAGGCCAACAATTTCCGCCCCCCCGTCCCGGGTGCGCTGAACAATTTCATCAAGACGGGATTTTTTCAGCCAGCCCATTTTCACCAGATCAGTCAAAGGAATGCCGCCAACCGTTGAATATCTGGGCAATGGCACCATGGTATCTCCATGACCACCCATAACAAAAGCGTTGACGTCATTGATCGAGACATCAAGCTCATCGGCGATGAAATGACAAAATCTGGAACTATCCAAAACTCCGGCCATTCCCACGACTTTTGCGGTCGGCAGGCCAGAGAACCTTTGCAAGGCCCAAACCATGGCATCCAGCGGATTGGTTATGCAGATTACAAAAGCATCAGGCGCATATTTTGCAATTCCTGCTCCCACCTGCTCCATGACTTTGAGGTTGATTTCCAGCAGATCATCCCGGCTCATTCCCGGCTTGCGCGGCACCCCGGCGGTAACGATAATAACATCGGCCCCCGCAATGCCTTTATATTCCGATGTGCCACTAAGGGCCGCATCATATCCGCTTTCCGGTGCCGATTGGCTAAGATCAAGCGCTTTACCCTGCGGCACCCCGTCAGCAATGTCGAACAATACCACATCACCAAGATCTTTAAGGGCTGCCAGATGGGCCAATGTTCCACCAATTTGACCCGCACCGATCAGAGCTATTTTTTTACGCGTCATTGGACATATTTCCTATATTTATTTGTTTGAATTTCTAATACGAATCATTAAACCCCTGCCCCCTTTGGTGCAACAAAAACCGAGTTACAACGGCCAATTGCTGCCACTTAAGTGCCGATTTCTTTGTTTTGATCCGCAATTTCACTCATATAACGCTGTTGCTCACAAAATTTACGAGACCTTGCCGCCAGCGCCAGCCAAGCCCTCACAAATCAATCTGGATTTTTCCCTTTGGCCAGATAGTCGATCGAGGCCATCTCGTTTAATCGCGAAACACATCGCTTGAACTCAAATGCCGTATTTTTATCACTGGTCAGGTTTTCAAAATTAACGTCAAAACTTGCCACCAGTTTCACCCCCCGGTCATAAAGAGTATCAATCAAAATAATAAAGCGTTTTGCGGCATTGGAGTTGTTCTTATCAAATTGCGGTATGCCCTTGATCACTATTGTATGAAACGCATGGGAAACGGCCAGATAATCGCGCGCGCCAAGAGGTTGTTCGCACAGATCAGCAAACTCAAACTTTGCACATCCCATTGCCATGGCTGGAACAATAATTTCACGCCCTAAAACACTAACCGTTCCCGGCTTGGATGTTTGGTGGCCAATCAACATTTGCCAATGTTGCTCAATTTGATTTTTAGTTTCTTCCCCGACACCAAAATGAAACACCGGCTGACTACTCAACTTATCGAGCCGATAGTCTTTTTGAGCTTTTAGATGCAAAACCTCGCACCGGCTTTTCAAAAGCTCGATAAACGGCAAAAACAACTGGCGATTTAGTCCGTTATGATAAAGCCCGTCCGGTTCTATATTTGATGTGGCCACCATCACCACTCCACCATCAAACAATTTTTCGAACAGCCGCCCCAACAACATTGCATTGGTAATATCTGAGACGTGAAATTCATCAAAACACAAAAGAGAAGTGGATTTGATAATCGGTTTTACCACTTCTGCGATCGGATCTGAAACTGGGCGGGTTTTGCTGTAATTTGTACTGTAAGTTTGCCGAATTATCGCAATATTCTGGTGTAATTCGTCCATGAATTCATGAAAATGCACCCGCCTTTTTGCGGTGATTTCCACCCGCTCAAAAAACATATCCATCAGCAGGGTTTTACCCCGACCCACATCTCCCCAGATATAAAACCCTTTTTGGTGATGTGTTTTCTGGCTCAAAAAATTTGGAAAACTTTTTTTACGTCGCGGATTTTGCTCCAACTCAATTAAGAGTTTTTCAAGCAAAACCGCAGCCTCGCGTTGAGCGGGATCAATGGTTAAAGCGCCACTTGCGATCATCTGATCATAGGCAGACAACAACCCCCTGGAATTTTCAGGCATACTTGCTTTCAAACCCGATATCCGCTCAATTTTTCCCCCAAAACAAGCCGATTTCTGGCCCTGACCTAGACATTACCGGCCCAGATTCTAACCGGCCCAGATCCTAGCCGGCCATAGAGATGCCCTGACCGCCGGCCAGAGTTCCAAGAAAACGATTTCCGCTGCGCAGCATTGTTCCAATGATCTGTCCATTATCGTTGAAAAACTGCACTTGTGAACCAACGAGTTTCCATGACGCCAGCGAGGCCAGAACGCTTATCGGGCAATTGGGCGCCGAGGCCCGGTTGCGATCCGTTCCCTGCTTCGAAGTCTGGGTGAGATTGACACGACATGTATTTGCACCGGAGATCGCCGTCCACACCCCAAGCATGCTCTGAACGGTTAAACTACCGCCAATATCGCGCGCCTGCACGTTTGTCGGGATGCCGCTTGGGTCAATTGCCACAAACGATCCTTCACCCCCGTTAATATCATTACCAACCTGATTTGAAGCTAAAAGCGGATCTCTGGACACTAGCCCATCAACGGGAAAGCCCAGAGTTTGAGAGCCGTTTTGCTGTGCCAGCAAGGGATCAGCTGTCAATTCTTCGCCCAATGGAGGCAATTCGGAATTTTGCACGTTTGATCCGGCAACCGGTGCCAATGGCGGCGGCGGACTGGAAAATCGTCTGGAATCAGAAAAAGGTGACGAACTGGCACAAGCCGAAATTACTCCGGTAAGGCCAATCGCTGCGACTAGTTTTAAGAAAGATTGTTGACTAATATTCATTTCATCTGCCCATGAATTCGGGGATATCTGACACCCCATAGAGTATCAGCAAAAACTTGCATCAATTTGACGCCCCAAAATGTTTTGCCCACCGCACGGCCTATTAGCTCAATTCTTTGGTTTTCACCAGCCCGCATTTTATTGCATTTCAGACCGGTCAAATTGCCTTTTAAGCATTCAAGCTCAATACGCCGTCCATCCTTAAAAGCCCCTAATGTGGCGCCTTTAGGGAAATATCTAAAAACTTATTGATTGCTCATTTCTTCAAGCAGGGCCCCAGCCAATATCTTTGCATCATCAGCCTCCCCTTTGGGCACCATTATTCCGGCCCCGTTTGGTGTTGTTAATCCCGGCAATCCGCTCGAACCACCCTCATGGGGGTGAAACCCGTGAGCCTTCAACGCAACAATAATCACCCGTAATATATCGGGGTCATGATGGGTTAAAATGGTTTCAAAACTATCCATTGCCATCTATTTTCAAATCCGTCTTTCAACCATCATTTTTTTAATTTCAACAATCGCCTTGGCCGGATTTAATCCCTTGGGGCAGGTGTTGGAGCAATTCATGATGGTATGACAACGATATAGCCGAAAAGGGTCTTCCAGATTATCCAGCCTCTCCCCGGTTGCCTCGTCCCTGCTATCAATCAGCCAGCGATAGGCCTGCAATAAAACCGCTGGTCCCAGATAGCGATCCCCGTTCCACCAATAACTGGGACAAGAAGTTGAACAGCACGCACAAAGAATACATTCATAAAGCCCGTCAAGTTTCATCCGGGCAGCTTCTGATTGCTTCCATTCATCTCCCGGGGCCGGAGTAGTGGTTTTCAACCACGGCTCAATGGAGCGATGTTGAGCAAAAAAATTATCCAGATCAGGCACCAGATCCTTGATCACCTGCAGATGGGGCAAGGGAAATATTTTGACCGTTCCCGAAATTTCGTCAGCACTTTTAGTGCAGGCAAGGGTGTTTAATCCATCCACATTCATGGCACACGAGCCACAAACCCCCTCCCGGCAAGAGCGTCTTAGGGCCAGTTTTGGATCAACATTGTTTTTAATCCATAACAAACCATCCAGAACCATAGGCCCGCATTCATCAATATTCACATAAAAAGTGTCAATGCGCGGATTTTGGTTATCATCCGGGTTATAACGGTAAACCCGATATTCCTGAATTTTACCACCCTCTGGCTTTGGCCAGATTTTGCCTTCTGTCGGCCGTGATTTTTGTGGAAGTTTTAATTCGACCATAAGATCAATTCTGTTTTTTGATTAAATGAGGTGCGGCTGCCGGTTAACGACAGCCGCATCTTTTGATTGGTCAGATTGCCTATCCGCCCAAAGAGCAGGAGGCACCGGTTGCCCAAAGCATCGCATGCACTCTGGCACTGTCCAGCGGATTCATATTATTATCCACCGCTGTGGAAAGGATGTTGATTTCGCCATCCCCATGGGCCTTGAACAAAGCAAGCTGCCCGGCGGTTAACTCGACCGCCGCCTTGTCAACCATGCACTCACGTAATGTATGGGCAGATGCAATTGAGGTTACAGAAAGCAGCATGCCCGTTGCTACAAATCCCGCTACAATAATTTTCTTCATTTTACTTCTCTCCTTCATTTTAGTCCCTTTAGGAGTTTTCTCCTTTGTGGAACTCGCCGCAAATCCCCTCTAAAGTCAAATAAAGCCACCAAACAGGGCTTAAAATTTTATCTCTCTCAACAGGTCTGCTTTTTAGTACACCCGCTTTTTTGGAGCAATTTTTGCAATATCTATGCCATCGCTTAAAAGTTCAACATGCACCGGACGGTAGTCAAGAGCAACATTTCCCTTTTCATCCATGCGCGCCAAAGTGTGCTTGCGCCAGTTTTTATCATCCCGCTCGGAATAATCTTCCCGCGCATGAGCGCCCCTGCTTTCATGGCGCGCCTCTGCACTAACCACAGTGGTTAAAGCATTGGCCATCAGGTTTTCCAGCTCCAATGCCTCCACAAGATCTGAATTCCAGATCATCGAGCGGTCAGAAACTTTAATTTCATCCATGTCCCGCTGGATATCGCGCATGCGTGAAACCCCTTGTTTTAGGGTTTCTTCAGTTCTAAATACCGCCGCATCCTCCTGCATGGTGACCTGCATTCTATCACGCAATTGCGCTGTTGAATATTTGCCGCTCGCATTGCGCATATTATCAAAATGGCCAAGGATTTTATCAAATGATTTTTGATTAACTTCGGGAATTGCCGCATTTCTGTCGATGGTTTTTCCAGCCCTGATAGCTGCCGCCCGTCCAAAAACCACCAGATCAATCAGCGAATTTGAGCCTAGGCGATTTGCCCCGTGAACCGATGCACAGCCCGCTTCGCCAACCGCCATCAGGCCATCAACAATTGCGTCCGGATTTTGTGGCGTCGGGTTTAATGCTTCCCCATGATAATTGGTGGGGATGCCGCCCATATTATAATGGGCTGTTGGAATAACCGGAATTGGCTCACGGGTAAGATCGACCCCGGCAAAGATTTTTGCACTCTCGGAAATTCCGGGCAATCTCTCCGCCAGAACTTTGGGGTCCAGATGATCAAGATGCAAATGTATATGATCTTTTTTGGGACCAACCCCGCGCCCCTCGCGAATTTCCAAAGTCATGCAGCGACTAACCACATCTCTTGAAGCCAAATCTTTGGCGTTAGGCGCATAGCGCTCCATAAAGCGCTCACCCTCAGAATTAGTCAGATAGCCCCCCTCGCCGCGAGCGCCCTCGGTGATCAGAACTCCGGCCCCATAAACTCCGGTGGGATGAAATTGCACAAATTCCATATCCTGCAAGGGCAGACCGGCCCGTGCCACCATGCCATTACCGTCCCCGGTGCAGGTATGGGCAGAAGTGGCTGAAAAATACGTGCGCCCATATCCCCCGGTAGCAAGCACCACCATTTTGGCGCGGAAACGATGAATAGTGCCATCGTCCAATTTCCAGGCGACAATGCCCTGACAGGTCCCATCTTCGCCCATCAATAGATCAAGAGCGAAATACTCGATAAAAAACTGCGCGTTATGCCTTAGAGACTGCCCATAAAGCGTGTGCAAAATCGCATGTCCCGTACGATCGGCCGCTGCACAGGTACGCTGCACGGGCGGCCCATCCCCATAATTTTGCATATGTCCACCAAACGGACGCTGATAAATCTTGCCCTCTTCAGTGCGCGAAAACGGCACTCCGTAATGCTCAAGCTCATAAACAGCTTTTGGCGCCTCGCGAGCCAGATACTCCATGGCATCATTATCACCCAGCCAGTCAGATCCCTTGACTGTGTCATACATATGCCACTGCCAGCTATCTTCGCCCATGTTGGAAAGAGAGGCCGCAATGCCCCCTTGAGCTGCCACGGTATGGGAGCGGGTGGGAAATACTTTTGTAATGCAGGCGGTTTTTAGCCCCTGCTCAGCCATGCCAAGGGTCGCGCGAAGACCTGCCCCACCAGCCCCGACAACAACCACATCAAATTCATGGTCAATGATTTCATATCCATCTTTCATTGCCATTTGATCAGCCCCCAAAACCCAGCATTAACACGGCAACTATGCTTAAGGCACCAATTGCAAACGCAAAAAAATTATTGAAAATAATAAGAAATATTTTCATGCCTTCTGAATGTACATAATCTTCAATGACCACCTGCATGCCAAGCGCCATGTGCCAGAATATCCCGATTATTGCCAAAACAATCACCCCGGCAATAACAGGGTTGGAAATTACTTCAATCATTTCAGCCCGGTCTGCGCCTGCCAGCCGAGCCACCAGCCAGACCAGAAACAGGGTCAGGGGAACATTGGCCAGCGCGGTTAGTCGCTGATGCCAAAAATGCGTGGTACCCTGTTTTATAGAGCCACTGCCCGAAATGATTGCAAATGGAGTGCGCATGCCCATGCTTTAAATTCCTAAATCCATACAAAAAACGTCCACGTAAGAGCGGTTAAAATCACTCCCCCAATAATGGTGAACCACGAAAGAGCTTTGCGCTGATCTGGCTCCAGCCCAGCCCCCACATCCCAAATGAAATGTTTAATACCGCCAAGCATGTGCTGAAACAGTGCCCAGGTAAATCCAAGCATGATCAATTGCCCAAACCAGTTGCCCATAATCATATAAACCAGATCAAGCTGAGTTGGTCCCATGGCCGCTGCAATTAGCCAAAAGGCCAAAAGAGCAGTGCCCATATAAAGACCCACCCCGGTTATCCGATGCAAAATCGAAAGCGCCATAGTCAATGAAAACTGATAAATCTCCAGATGCGGAGATAATGGCCGCCCCGATTGAGATCGCTCGGAATCGGAACTTACTGAATGGGGCCTTTGTGATTGGCTCATGCCAAAACCTCGCTAGAAGAATATAGTGCCTTAATTTCCAAAAAACCAATGAAATTACAAATTTTTGAACGGAGAAATTGGGCGCTCCAGTCTTATTAACCGGCTTCAAAAGATTCGTCAAAGGCTAGGTCGGAATGGATCCGGCTCGTTATTTACCATCCCGTTGCACCAAACCTGCTTTATGTGTTCAAAATCCCATGAGAACACAACAAATCTTCTTGTGTAATATGGTGTTTCAAACATATATATGGCCACAAAAATCAGGAAAACTTACGGAACTGGACCACATGACAAACAGCAACGAAATTGTAGATAGCCCAAAATCAAATGGCAAATCCATCGTAATCTGGTGCGCTCAAATTCTGCTGGCATTGATATTTGGAATGTTTGGGGCCGTGAAATTGACCATGCCGATTTCAGATCTTACAGAAACAATGCGCTTTGTCGCCGCTTCCCCTGCTTGGTTGCCAAGACTGATCGGCGCCATTGAAATAATCGGTGCACTGGCAGTTATACTGCCCACAGCAACAAAAATTTTGCCCTGGCTGACACCACTGGCCGCCATTGGCTTTGCCACCATTCAGGTTTTAGCGATTATTGTCCACGCCAATCTTGGGGAAACCAGCTCGACCATACAGATAAATTCAATTTTGCTGGCATTGTCCCTGTTTGTATTTTGGGGAAGGTGGAAAGTCAGCCCTTAAAACACTAACAGACTGACTAATATGCATTATCGGGTTCTGACGAGATTTACTCCATCCAGTCCAACACTACTTTGCCGCTGGAGCCGGATTTCATCGCGGCAAACCCTGCTTCAAATTCATCAACTTTGAAGCGGTGGGTTATGACAGCGCTGACATCCAGACCATTTTGCAACATGGCCAACATTTTATACCATGTCTCAAATATCTCGCGCCCATAAACCCCTTTGATGGTGATGGACTTTAGAACAATCTTTGACCAGTCAACGGCTGATTTGCCCGGCGGAATGCCCAGCATGGCGATGCGCCCCCCGATGATCATCTCCTCGATCATCTGATCCAGCGCGATTTGCGAACCGCTCATCTCCAGCCCCACATCAAAACCTTCAACAATCCCCAACTCGCTCGAAATATCATTCAGATCGGATGTGGAGACATTGACGGCGGTGACATTGGCAACTTTGCGCGCCAGATCCAGCCTGTCCTGATTGATATCGGTAATCACAACATTGCGCGCCCCGATATGCTTGGCCACCGCAGCCGCCATTATTCCAATCGGTCCGGCACCAGTTATCAAAACATCCTCGCCCACCAGATCAAACGACAGTGCCGTATGAACAGCATTGCCCAACGGATCTAAAATTGCACCGATTTCATCACTGATATTGTCAGGCAATGGCACCACATTAAAAGCTGGCAGGCGCAAATATTGCGCAAAGGCACCATTTTCATTTACTCCGATCCCGCGGGTTTGCGGGTCAAGATGAAACTTACCGGACCGACTGGCCCGGCTCTTGTTGCCGATGAGATGCCCCTCTCCGGTTACCCGCTGGCCAATGCTCAAATCTGTAACATTGCTGCCCATTGCAACAATTTCACCGGCAAATTCATGGCCGGTTATCAAAGGAACCGGAACGGTTTTTTGCGACCATTCATCCCAGTTCCATATATGAATATCTGTGCCGCAAATTCCGGTTTTTTTGATCTTGATAAGAACATCATCCAAACCGATTTCCGGCACCGGCTCGTGTTGCATCCACAACCCTTCAACCGGCTTAGCCTTAACAAGCGCCTTCATGCCATTGGAGAGACCCATCAGATCACCTCCAGTGCTTTACCGCACTTTTCAAACGCTGCCAGCGCAAATTCAAGATCATTTGTGCTTAAAGCGGCGCTCATCTGGGTACGAATACGTGCAGTGCCCTTGGGCACCACGGGAAAAAAGAACCCGGCGACAAAAATACCCTGCTCAAACAACTGCGCCGCCATCGCCTGAGCCAGTTTTGCATCCCCCAGCATAACCGGTACAATCGGGTGCTCCCCTGACGGCAGGTCAAATCCCAATTTTTCAAGCCCGGCACGCCAGAACCTGGTATTTTCAAACAATTTGGTTCGCAGGTCATCACTTTCTTCAACCAGATCAAGGGCCTCCAGCCCGGCTGCCACGATCATGGGCGGAAGGGAATTGGAAAACAAATATGGCCGCGCCCGCTGCCGCAACATATCAATTACCGGTTGGGAGCCTGCAATATATCCGCCCATAGATCCGCCCAGCGCCTTGCCAAGCGTGCCTGTGAGAATATCCACTCCCTCTGCCACATTAAAATGGGCAGGCGTTCCCCTTCCCTCAGGCCCCATAAAACCCGTGGCATGGCAATCATCCACCATTACGATTGCATCATATTTTTTTGCCAATTGCGTAATCTGAGGCAGTTTGGCCAGATGCCCATCCATGGAGAATACCCCGTCGGTGGCAATCATAATATATCGCGCCCCGGCTTCTTTGGCCTCAATCAAACGCGCTTCAAGATCCGCCATGTCAGAATTTGCATAACGATAGCGCTTGGCCTTACACAATCTAATTCCATCAATAATCGAGGCATGGTTGAGCGCATCTGAAATAATCGCATCTTCGCCATTCAATAAAGGCTCAAATAATCCCCCATTGGCATCAAAACAGGCGGCAAACAAAATAGCATCGTCTTTGCCTAAAAATCCGGCCAGCTTTTGCTCAAGCTCTTTATGCTCTTCCTGCGTGCCACAAATAAATCTTACCGACGCCAAACCCAGACCTTTTGTTTCAAGGGCGGTTTTTGCGGCCTTAATCAATCGGGGATTATCAGCAAGGCCAAGATAATTATTGGCACAAAGATTAACGACCCGCTCATGGATCTTGCCATCGACCCGCACATCAATGCGCCCGGCCTGAGGCGAAGCAATCTGACGCTCGCGCTTATAAAGCCCTGCGGTTTCAATTTCGTGTAAACTGGCACTGATGTGATCATGGAATGATTTTGTCATGGAAACCCTCAGCTTTCACACTCGCGATTTTCATTGGCGAGCGCTTTCAATATACTGGATATTAATCCAATATAATGGATTTTCTAAGAATTGTAAACAAGCAGCAGAGCTTTGGCCGGCTTTGCATTTGCATGGATTGAATGGGGGCAATCGGCACAATATCTAATGGTATCACCCTTAAATAGTTCAGCCTCCTCATCGCCTGCAATAACTTTTAGCGTTCCCTCAAGCACGCTCATATGCTCGACACAGCCCTGCCTGTGCGGCTCGCTGATCAGCTTTCCGTTGGCAGAAAACGTAATTTCATATACTTCAAGCTCGCCTGCCTGATCCGGCGGACTAAGAATATGAATTTGACACCCCTCGCCCTGACTATCAATTGAGGGCGTGCGGCTGGCCCGCATAATCTCTTTTATGGTGCTTTCCCCATCGCCCTCGTCCAGCAACCCGGCAAAATCAACCTGCAATGCTCGCGTTAAATTCCACAGCGTTGCCACGGTCGGACTGCTCTCCCCCCGCTCAATTTGTGAAAGCATAGAGCGTGAAACCCCCGACAGATTGCTCAGGGCTTCAAGATTTAGCCCCTTGCTTTTGCGGGCTTCTTTAAGGCGTAAAGCCAACCGTTCTGCGATGTTGAATTTTGTAATCATACCCAAAAATGCAAAATGGAATTCAAACTGTCAACACGATTAAAGATCGTGATCCTGATAATCGGTAAGCTTTTTATCTTTGTCATAGGGCTGATCTTCAACTTTTTTAATCACCGCCTGCCCGCACCTAAGGCCTGATATCGGGCTTCCCGTATATTGCGGATCCCCTTGTAACTGCCAGCCCTCACTTAGGGCCTTTGTCACTTTGTGACAAAATTTCGCATCATCATCGCCGGTTAAAAACCTGTAGATAATCATTTTTTTCTCCTCGTGAAAATTAGTATTCCTGTCCAGCTTCTAAATGGTGCTTAAAAAAACTGATGGCAAGTCGGGTTTTTTCAGGCAAAAATTTTCTGCGAGAGAAAATCAACCAGATATCACCTTCAATCTCCCCACAGGTTACCCGGTGAAATGGAAAAACATTGACCAGCTCACCGCTTTCAATTTGCTCTTTTACCATCCAGTCCTCAAACAAAGATGGTCCCAACCCTTGGATACAGGCTTCTAGCCGCGCCAGATCATTTGAAATAAAAACCTCCCCGGTTGGTACAACTGATTGCTGAGCTTGTTCAGATGCATCACCAAGCCTGCTAAAAAATTTCCATTCTGTCTGAAGCCATGTAAAGGGCTGTAACAGGCATTTATGTTGGGTGAGATTTTGCGGAGATCGCAATGGCGGACAATCCTTAAGATAGTCAGGGCTGGCGCAAATAATGGAGCTGGAAGTACCCAGCTTTTGCGAAATGAATTTGGAGGACGAAAATTGGTTCGAGCTGATCACCAGATCAAATTTTTCTTCTCCAGGATCAACATTGCCCTCACCCAGCACCAGCTCGATTGAAAGCGAGGGAAATGATTTTTTGAACTTGGCCAACAAAGGAACAATAATTTTTTGTCCCATCGCCGATGAAGTGAACAAGCGCACATGCCCTTTGCTTACAGAGCTGCCGGCCTCCATATGCTTATCCTTGCGGATCAGTTTTTGCGCCTCGTCAAATCCCAGCAATAACGGTTCCACCTGATCAAAAAACACTTCGCCTGCTGCCGTCAGCTCAACCTTGCGCGTGGTTCTTGAAAAAAGTTTTGCATTTAATTGACGCTCAAGCGAGCCAATGGCCCGCGATATGCTCGAAGCGTCTTTATTAAGCGAACGAGCGACTTCAGCGAAGCTGCCGCACTGCGCAACCGCAATAAACATTTGTAACGATAAAATCTGCATTAGTGAGTTTTTTGCACTAAAAACCCAAAAAATCAAATATTACCTGCAAAGCACGCAGCAAAATTGCCTGATTTGATGCACTTCTCTGCATTTTCAACCAAACTGCCAGATAATACATGATTACACATTTGACCCTCCGAGCTGTCTTCGTTTTATGTTTACAGTCGGAATAAAAATCTTAAGGTTCAAATTCACCCTGGCCAATGACCTCCAAACCATTCAGACCTTAAATAATGCGCAACCTGACATTTCTTTATTTGATTGAATTTTTTGCTGGCCTTTCGCGCGGGGCCTATCTTGTTTGTATTGGCTGGACAACGCTTATCATTACCGGTGACGTTGCCGTAGTTGGCCAGGTTTTTGTGGTAGCCATGCTAACAACTATTGTACTGAGCCCAATACTGGGAACAATAGTTGATCGTCATAACCGCAAAACACTGGCCATTGCTGCTCATATTGGCATTGCAGTTGCCATGGCAATCATGGGGTTAGCCCTGGCAATTGACGCTGAATTGCCAAGTATCTGGTTTTTCATCACCGTGATAGTGGTTAGCGCATCACGTATGCTTTTTCAAAGCTGCATGGACGCACTCATTCAAGCAAATGTGACAAAAGAGAAAATACTTCACTCCATAGCCCGTTTCAGAACAACCCACCTTTTGGCAACAGCTGTTGGAACCGCACTGACCGGTATAATCATCAATTCCATGGGTGCATCATCGGGTTTTTTGTTTGCAGCTTTTATTTCCATTTTGATTTTCTTGACTTCTTCGTTTGTCAAAGGAGTTGTGAGCAAAGAAAATGCCCCCGGCCTGGCCGGGTTTTATAAGGATTTCATTAGTGGTCTAAAACTGTTCCGCTCCAGTGCTTCCCTGCGGACCCTCATTATCATCACCGCCATAGCAACCCCGGTTGGCCAACTATCCAACGCTGTTTTGTCTTCTTTTATGCGCGATGATCTTGGATTAGGTGCTGACGATTTTGGTTTTGTGGACGCTGCCTGGCCAATCGGAGGCATGCTCGCAGCTGCGCTCTTGAGCCTTGGGATAAAAAAACTAACCTTGCCAAACATCGAATATTTTTTGTGTTTTCTGGTTGGTATTGTGACGATAATTTTTTCTTTCATGAACGCCATTATACCACTGGCTTTAGTTCACGCCGCCCTTGGATTTGGCGTTTGGATGTGCGGTATTATAATTGACGGACGTATTCTACAAATGGCTGCACCGCAAGATGTTGGAAGGACCAAGGCCTTTATTCAAATTGCCTTTGCAGTTATTGCCATGATTATGAGTCTTTCTCCATCCTTGATAAAACTTCCCTCATCCAGCGATTATTTTCTATATTGGGGCATTATAATTCTGGTTGGGGCCATATTGTTAGCGCTGGTTAAGATTGCTTCGTCTGTACAATCGACTAAATAAATTGGCTCAAATATCAAATTATTTTTCCACATGCGATTTTCTGCATGTTGATTTTTTTACCGCTTTTCATTATTCAATCAAACCATGCAAAATTTTCCAAAACATTTATTGAACGGCTATAAAGGCTTCATTGAACATCGTCACGAAGATGAGCGTTTGCGCTATCTCGAACTGGCTGAAAAGGGTCAAAAGCCCGCCACGATGATCATCGCCTGTTGCGATAGCCGGGCCGCCCCTGAAACCATATTCTCCTGCGGTCCCGGTGAACTGTTCGTGCTTAGAAATGTTGCCAATCTCGTACCCCCGTTTGAACCTGATGCCGGTCAGCACGGCACATCTGCCGCCATTGAATTTGGCGTACAGGCATTAAAAGTGCAAAATATTGTGGTTATGGGCCACGGCCGCTGCGGAGGCATAAACGCCACCCTCAATCCATTAAAAGAACCTTTGGCCCCCGGTGATTTCATTGGCAAATGGCTAAGTTTGCTCAAACCCGTAAGCGAGCAATTTGTCGATAATGGTTTGATGACCGACGGTGAGCGCCAGACGGCATTTGAAAGAATTTCAATTCGCCATTCAATTCAAAACCTTAGAAGTTTTCCCTATATTGCTAACTTGGAGCAAAATAAAAAAATCGCACTTCACGGAGCATGGTTTGACATCAAAACCGGTGAATTATGGATCATGGATCAAAAATCTGGTGAATTCAGCCGTCCGGAATAATTGCTCAAATAGCAAATTCCACTTGCCTATCAGTTTACCATTTAGGTTATCAGCCCTCTAGCTATTAAGGTCAGTGGCCCTGTTGCGATCTGCGCCGATATACACTTACCCACAACCCCAACACCACCAAACCTCCCCCAACCACCTCGAGGGGCGAAACCTGCTCCCCCAACACCAGCCAGCCTGAGGCCAGTCCGGTAATCGGCACCAACAGAGTAAAGGGAGCAACAACCGAGGCCGGGTGCTTTGTCAGCAGCCATGTCCATGCCGCCATGCCAAACAAAGTCGCCACGTATGACAAAAATATCAATAGGGACAATTGATAAAGACTAGGCGCCAATAAAAACGCCACCAAAACTTGGGGCCCTTCCACAAAATACGACAGGGCGAACAGTGGAGGAACCGACCAAAAAGCCCCCCAGACAATAAAAGCAACCGGGTCGACCTTGCCTGCCACCTTGGTTAAAATATTGGCCACCCCCCAAAAAAGAGCCGCCAGTAATGTCAGAGCGAATGGCCACAGGGATATGCCCTCAAAACGCTCTAATGCAATAAATGCAATCCCGTCAAACGCGATAGCAGCTCCAATTATCTGCGCCCTGCGCGGTCTTTCTCCAAGAAAGAAATAGGCAAGCAGAAAGGTAAAAAACACCTGAAATTGCAATACAACAGACGCCAGACCGGCAGGCATGCCAAATTCCAACGCCAAATTGAGAAATCCATAAAGCGCAAACGCAAACGCCAAACCAAATGCCGCCACCAATACCCACGACACCTTTGGCGGACGTATAAAAAATACCGCCGGAACCACTGCCAGCAAAAACCTTAAAGCCGCCGCTAAAAAGGGCGAAAACTCATCGATTGATAATTTGATGATAACAAAGTTAAAGCCCCAGATCGCAACTATCAAAAGGGCAAGAAGAATATGCCTGACTGGCATTTTCTTTAAACCAGGTCTTCAAATTGCGGGGCTACTTGATAAGAATAAAGATCAATCTTTTCACGCATTCCTGCTTTGAAAAACGGGTCCTTTTTTATGAGAACCATTGCACTATCATAATCCAACCCTTTGATAACCCAAACGCCGCCAGTGCTGTGCTCTGCCCCTTTGGGAGTAATTGACCCGGCCAGACTTATTTCGGGGCAATTTGCAAAATAGCTCAAATGAGCCTGAAAATGCTCTTCAAACAATTTTTTAGTATCTGGTTTATTGGTAAAAATTGCTATCCAGCGCATGCGCCCTGCCCTTGTTTTTACCCGGCTTGATTAAAGCGCAAAGTAAATATTTTTTCGGTGCTAACTCAATCAACGAGCAAGTGCAACATTTCAAAACAACTACAGACATATCCCACTTAATTACAAAACATGAAATTTTTCGCCACTTACCTCTTCAATTGCCCTTTGTGTCAAAGCATATGCCAGCGCATCATCGCTCTCTAACGGTCTGGAAAAATAATATCCCTGAAAAATATTGCACCCCATCGCCCCAAGCGCCTTGAACTGTGATCTGGTTTCAACTCCCTCAACAATACAGTCAATTTTAAGGTTCCAACACATGTTTATCATCGCCTGCACAATCGCTGCTGCATTTTCATCAGCATCGATCCCCCCTACAAACGCCCGATCCAACTTTAGCTTGTCCAGCGGCATATCCCGGATGTAGGCCAAAGAGGAATAACCTGTTCCAAAATCATCCAAAGCAATTTTTGCCCCAAGGCTTTTTAGAAAATTCAAGGATTCCGTAGCTCGTTCACAATCGCTCATGATTGAAGTTTCCGTCACTTCAAAGGTAATTCTCTTGGGATCAAATCCTGAAGCTTTAATAATGGATACAAGTTTAAGCATCGCTTCAGGCGAGGAAATATCCTGCATGGAAAGATTAAACGAGAGATAGAAACTATCCGGCCATTTTTTTGCTTCATGCAGTGCTTTTTTCAATAATACGCTGGTCAGACGATTAATTATGCCCAATCTTTCAGCAGCTCCAATAAATATATCAGGTGGAACCGAGCCAAGAATCGGACTGCGCCAACGCGCAAGTGCTTCAAAACCTATTGTATAGGCATTTTCTGAGGCAACGATTGGCTGAAATACCAAAGACATCTCATCGTCCAGATCAGCATTTTGCAGCCTGCGGTCAACATTGGAATTTTGTTTAATTGCGTGTGCGTGCTTTTCATTAAAAATCATCACTCCGCCGCGCGAGTTACTCTTGGCGTGATACAGCGCATAATCTGCCTTTTCAAACAGCTTTTCCGCATTGTCTTTAATACTGTCCCAACGGGCAAATCCCAAAGACCCACCAAGATTTGCGCTAAATCCACCAACTGTATAGGGCAACTGCATTGCCTGACAGATACGCTCTCCAAGAGCCATAAGTTTTTCATCACAACGGGCGTCATTGACGATTATGCCAAATTCATCTCCCCCCATACGCGCCACAAAAACCTTCCCAAAAAGAATGGAGGTCAACCGCTTGCTCACCTCCTGCAACAATCGGTCACCGGCCATATGACCATATATATCATTGATCTGCTTAAATCCGTCCAGATCAAGAATACCAACAGCTAGTCCCTCTTCACATGAAGCGTTTCCTTTTTGAACCAAATCCTGCAAATGGGTCATAAATGCACGACGATTGGCCAATCCGGTCAAGCTATCCTGATTGGCGATGCTCAAATTTAATTTGCTCAAATGTTCAGCTTCAGCCTTTTTTATTTCCATTTCCTGGCGCTGCATTGTCATTCGTGCAAAATCAATGCCATAACGGTTGGCCACAAAAATTACGACAGCCGTAATTAAAGCCAACACAAAGGCCAATACCACCAAAACGGTAACATCGCTCAGCCATAAAAACGCAATCATGGGCACCATTACAATTGCAACAAAAGCCAAAGCGGCTACACGCAAATGAATTAGACATAAAGATGCCCCAAGTGTTGACGTTGCCAATAAGGTCACAATCAGCTCTTGGGTTTCTCTGTCAGCATAAGCCAAAAGACTGGTGGCCCAAAAAATTCGCGCCATTCCCAGCCCTGCCACTCCCCAAATGGTCATGTGCAATCTGCTCACAATCAGTTGCGGATAAGCAACCGAACTATCCGAGCGCGGGATAAGAAATCCATTAAAAATTACCAGATCACCAACCAACAGCACCAACGGAATAACAATAGTTAAAAATACAGGGGCGAACCCCATACTGATAAATGCTAGTGCCGCCAGTGACGAACTGACAATAAGGAAAAACAGGGGAGCCAGCAGGGAAATTGAATTGTACTGTGCAACACACAGCAAATGATTGTCTTTCTCAATTCTAAATATTTTAGAAAAAAAACCCAGTGGATACAAAATTCTCACCCTGAAATTATCGACGGATGAAAATACCTTGGATTTGTAAATTTTTGATTTAAAAGGCAAATCCGCTAACCGGATGTAGTTTCCTTCATACAAAAATACAATTTTTCTAGCTGTTTCCGACTGGTTTCAATCCGTGCTCAATCAGGCTTTCTGCAATCTGCACTGAATTTAAAGCCGCCCCTTTTAGCAAATTGTCAGAAACCACCCAGATATTAAGGCCATTTTCAACCGTAGCGTCCTCCCTTATCCGGGACACATAGGTTGCATATTCTCCAACCGCTTCAATCGGAGTGACATAGCCTCCATCTTCACGCTTATCCACCACCATTATTCCGGGTGCCTCGCGCAATATATCTCGGGCCTCGTCAGCACTTATTTCTTCTTCAAATTCAATATTAACCGCTTCTGAATGCCCCACAAACACCGGAACTCTTACGGCTGTGCATGTCACTTTGATTTTTGGATCCAGAATTTTTTTTGTTTCTGCAAGAACTTTCCATTCTTCCTTAGTGTATCCATCTTCCATAAAAGTATCGATGTGCGGAATGACATTAAAAGCAATCTGCTTGGTAAATGTACTTGTCTCCGGTGAATCAGAGACAATAATCCCACGGGTCTGATGCCACAATTCATCGCTCCCCGCTTTTCCGGCGCCAGAAACTGATTGATAGGTGGAAACCACCACCCTGATAATTTTTGCCGCATCATGCAAAGGCTTTAAGGCAACGACCAGTTGGGCAGTTGAGCAATTTGGGTTGGCAATAATATTCAGCCGTTTATTTCTGGCCATATAATCTGCCAGCACATCGCCATTTACTTCAGGAACTATCAACGGCACATCTGAATGATAACGCCAAAAACTTGAATTATCGATCACCATGCAATTTTGCGCGCCGATTTTTGGTGCAAGGGACTTGGAAACCGCCGACCCCGCCGACATCAAACAGATATCCACACCTGAAAAATCAAAGTTTTCAAGGTTCTTGGTTTTCAGGATTCTATCACCAAAAGACACCTCTTTGCCGACCGATCTTGAAGAGGCAAGGGCAATGACTTCGCTGGCCGGAAAATCTCTTTCCGCCAGTACATTTAAAATTTCACGGCCTACATTTCCTGTAGCGCCAACAACTGCAACACGATATTTCATTTTTTTATTCCGGTTCTCCCGCACGAGATTTTTCTCGCGGCCAATCCTGTTCGGCCATTCCCCCGGCCGGGAGTGGCACCGGGAAATGGCTAAACGGTTTTGGTGGTGGTTTTTTTGGTGATAATCTTGGTGATGGTGATGATCTTGGCCGCAAAAGTCCAAAAAGAAGGATTCACCCGTAATCCGCCTTCGCGCCAAACAAATACATCTGGAGCAAAAGCAACTAGGTCAAAAACAAAATTTTTGTTCCAATGGGTCATGGGGTCCTAAATGCCGATGATTTGAACGCAAGTCAATATATGTATGGTCAGAATTTGTAACCAAACCTTATACCCAGATTGCTTAAACCTTCATTTGGCGAGCATAATCTAAGGTTTGAAACATGCTCGTAGGTTAGCAAGATTGTGGCCTTGTCACCAACGTTCACTCCAGCGCTGGCAGCTGTATAAAAACCCACCGGACAACCAAAATTACTCAATGGGGCAACAACTCCGCTCAACGCCCCATTATGCAAGGCTGCTCCAATGGTTCCTTCAACAAACAAAGGCGTATCAAAAATACTGACCTGCCAGGTCAACCCGAGATTGACCATGCTTTCAACGCCCTTGATATTAAAGGACGCACCCAACCTTGGGCGCGGCGAACCCATCCAGCGAAAAAATTCATCGTCAGGAGAAGAAAACAATATTTCCACATTAATGTCTTCAACCTGCCCAAGCCCAATCCAGCGATCTGGATTAAAAGGCAAGAAACCACTGGTGACCTTGTGGGCCAAAATCCCGGCACGAATTTCTGACACGTCAAAACTTTGCGCCTGCGCAATATTGCTGAAAGCAACCGTCAGCATCAGCACCGCAAATGCTGTTAAATTTCTAACGATTTTGCGCAAATTACTCAAACATTTCTCCGCCAGCCTATAATTCGTGAAACCATCACAATGGTTCCACAGAGTCAAGAATCTATATAACGCTTTTTATCTTATGCCCGATCTTCTATATTCTCACAAACGAGCCAAAATTGCAGCACCCATTTCTTCTGTGCTGACTTTGGTGCATCCATCCTGCATAATATCGGCTGTTCTAAGACCTTCATCCAGCACATGGGCAATAGCTGCTTCAACTTCGTCGGCCAGATCAACCATCTCAAACGAATATCGCAACGCCATGGCAAAACTGGCAATCATCGCAATTGGATTTGCCATTCCCTTGCCCGCAATATCGGGGGCCGAACCATGAACAGGCTCATAAAGGGCTTTGCGGTCACCCGTTTCCGGGTCAGGCGCACCAAGCGAAGCGGAGGGCAGCATGCCCAACGATCCGGTAAGCATGGCCGCTGCATCGGATAAAATATCACCAAAAAGATTATCTGTAACAATCACATCAAATTGCTTGGGATTGCGCACTAATTGCATGGCGCAATTATCAGCCAGAATATGCTCGAACTTCACATCCTTAAAATCCGCCGCGACCTGATGGGCAACTTCATCCCACAGAACTCCCGATTTCATGACATTTTTCTTATCAGCCGAATGCACCAGATTTGAACGGGTCCGCGCCAGATCAAAAGCCACCCGACAAATGCGATCTATCTCATAACTTTCATAAACCTGAGTATCAACGGCACGCTTTTGCCCGTTTCCAAGGTCAGTAATTTCCTTGGGCTCGCCAAAATAAACTCCGCCGGTAAGCTCACGTACGATCAAAATATCCAACCCTTCAACCAGATGTTTCTTAAGCGCTGAGGCATCAGCTAGTGCCGGATAACAGATGGCAGGCCGCAGATTGGCGAACAGTTGCAAATCTTTCCTGAGGCGAAGCAATCCAGCCTCAGGGCGTTTTTCATAGGGGACATCATTCCACTTTTCACCACCGACAGCGCCAAAAATCACCGCATCGGCAGCTAAAGCCTTTTCCATATCAGCGTCAGAAATTGCATCCCCATGAGCGTCATAGGCAGCTCCCCCGACCAAACCGGTTTCGAAGGAAAAATCGGTTTTGCCGCTCTTATTTAACTGGCTGATCAGTTTTTCAACCTCAGCCATGATTTCAATTCCAATGCCATCACCAGGCAAAAGCAGAAGTTTTTTAACCATTGGATATAAGTTCCTGTATTTTGGGTCGAGGCCCTTGGGTTAAGACCCTTGGGTCAAGTCCCTAAGATTTAGAAGCGCCGATGCGCGCCGTTACTTCGATTTCAATTTTCATTTCTGGCTTGATAAGGTTTGCAATTATCAAAGTGGCCGCCGGTTTTGCTTTATCAAAGGCCGCCGCAAACAATGGCTGAACTGCTTCAAGATCATCAATGTCACACAAATAATAGCGCACCCGAACCACATCATTAAGTGACGAACCCGCCTCTTCAAGAGTTTTGGAAATTGTTGCCAGAGTATTTCTGGTCTGCTCCGCCACATCCTCGGGCAGGGCCATAGTCTCGTAATCATAGCCAGTGGTTCCGGCAACATAAATCATATCACCATCAATCACCGCCCGTGAATAGCCAAAGGCCTTTTCAAACGATGAGCCTGAAGAAATATGCTTGACCATCAGCCCGCTACACCCATGGGCGGGCAGAACTAACCCGGTTTTCAAAATCTGAAATCTGGTCAACCTTACCAAGCGTCAGCCCGATGTCATCCAACCCTTCGAGCAAGGCATTTTTTCTGGCCGGATCAATATCAAATTCAATTGTCCCGCCATCCGGACCTTTTATGGTTTGAGCTTCAAGATCGACACTAAGTGTCGCGTTGGAGCCGCGCTGGGCATCATCCATCAAAGCCTCAAGCTGTTCGGGAGTAACTACAATCGGTAAAATGGAATTCTTGAAACAATTATTATAAAAAATATCGGCAAAGCTGGTGGAGATAATGCACCTGATGCCAAAATCCTTTAATGCCCACGGCGCATGCTCGCGAGATGAGCCACAGCCAAAATTATCACCGGCAACGATTATTGACGCGTCGCGATAAGCGGGTTTATTCAAGACAAAATCAACATTTTCACTACCATCTTCATTATAGCGCATTTCAGAAAACAGGGCCGTTCCCAGCCCGGTGCGCTTGATGGTTTTAAGATATTGCTTTGGAATAATCATATCGGTGTCGATATTGATAATCGGCAATGGCGCGCCAACACCTGTCAGACTGGTGAATTTTTCCATTTTTTAAATAAAGCTCCCTGATGATTATTGGCCTGTTTTAACCATCGCTCAGCACAGGTCAAGCAATGCAAAGTTTTAGGTGCCACCTAGGGTCAGGACCTATTAAATTCATACAATTCTGTTTGAAAGAGAGTGTTTA
>CAZMVQ010000004.1:42984-61836 GCA_964569865.1 uncultured Devosia sp. | reverse complement strand
ATCATTATGTCCGCACCTGATTTTATGGAACAGGTTTCAGAACAGGAATAGTTTTATACTTTTTCGCTGTCAGTTGCTATTTTCGCCTACCTGTTTTTGGTGCAAACTTGTTTGACACAAATTTCAAAAAAAACTTTCCCCCCGTTCTTCAATATATGCTTTTTCTTCATTGGTGGAAATGCGCCTCAGGGCCTCGTTGCGCATGGGAAAGCGGCCAAAGCGAGCAATTATATCGCGATGGGCGATTTCAAATTCAAGGGATGCCGCAACATTTAGCGAGCCAAACAGCTTAACTGCCACTTCGTGAATTTTCAGGGATTCTGAATGCATGTAAGGCATATAGGCAAAAGACCTCTGGTCAGTGGTAAGGGTTTTATCGCCCCCTGATGCTACCAGTTCCTGAGCCAGCACCAGCGCCATGCCATCATAGGCAAAGGCCTGGGCCTTTCCCCGAAAAAACTGCCGTGAAAATTGATCAAGAATAATGATTTCCGCCAGTCGGCCAAGCGGGTTTTTCCGCCAATGGCTGGCTTCACCGGCACAAACCTGACCATGCAGCTCAAAAAACTTCTCATGCAGCAATTGATCAAATTCATCAGTTGAGCCGTACCAGTCTTTTTGATCATGGTCCTCAAACCAGAATTTTATCACCTCGTCCCAATTGAGCATTTCGAAACCTCTTTTTTGATATTTTTGCTTTTACTCAATATAGTCTGGATTTGCACTATTTGTAAAAAACCAAAACTTTCCCCAATTCAGAGGCTTTTTTGTTTTTACCCTTGGCGTAATGGCTGCAATATGTTTTCCTGCTCGCTAAGTTTTCAGACAAATAATCCGGAACAACCGGAAGCTGGCGAAAACTGCCAAAAATAATATCCAAAATATGCCACCAGGGGAGGGGTTTGATTTGGACATGATGCAACTTGTTATTTCCGGGCTTGCCAATGGCTCGGTTTATGGCCTTATCGCCCTTGGTTTTGTTCTGATTTACAAAGCAACGGAAGCGGTAAACTTCGCCCAGGGTGATTTTATGATGCTGGGTGCGTTCATCACCATCTGGCTGGCCAATCCCCAATTTCTCGGCATTGATTTTTGGATTGCGGTGCCGCTGGCAATTTCCATAATGGCAGTGCTTGGTTATTTGCTTGATCTTTTTGTAATCCGTAAAATGTTCGGCCAGCCTCAGATTGCTGTGGTTATTCTTACTATTGCCCTTGGGTTTATAATCCGTTTTGTGGTCGGGGCAATCTGGAAGCATGAGCCGCAATTGCTCGAAACTCCTTTTGCGGGACGAGAGCTTAGAATTGGTGAACTTGTTTTAGGGTTTGAGGAGGTTGCCGTAATAGTGGTGACCTTGCTGCTCACCCTGTTTTTGTTTTTGTTTTTTCGCAAGGCCAAGCTGGGCAAGGCCATGCAGGCAGCATCACAAAACCAGTTGGCGGCCTATTATGTGGGCATACCGGTAAAGCGCATTCAAAGCCTTGTATGGGCACTTGCCGGAGCGGTTGCAGCGGTTGCCGGGGTGTTATTTGCCTCAAAGGGGGCAGTTGATCCCTCCACTGGCCTTTTGGGGATCAAGGCATTTGCCGCCGCCGTTATTGGTGGCTTTGGATCATTGCCGGGCGCTCTTATCGGTGGGCTGATAATCGGGCTGATTGAGCCGTTTGCAGCCTATGCATTACCTGCCGGATATTCCCAGATTGCGCCCTATGCAGTGATGCTTTTGGTGCTGATATTCAGGCCCGCCGGAATTTTCTCGCAAATGCAAAAGAAGAAAGTTTAGGGGGCCAAAAAATGCGTTTTGTTTTCAAACGGTCCTATAATGACGATATAAAGCTGTTTAAGCATCGCACCCAGATGTTCTGGTATTTAGCTCTGCTGATACTTGTTGTTGCCCTTCCATGGCTGATTGATGATTTTTTAATTGGTGAGGCAACCAATATTTTGATCTGGGCTATCGCCGGCATGGGGCTGATGGTTCTTGCCGGTCACACGGGGCAGGCCAGTCTGGGACACGCCGCTTTCATGGCCATTGGCTGTTATGCCAATGTGATAATGCTCCAGCGCGGGGTGCCGTTTATTATCGCCTTTCCCCTTTCGGGGGTAATCGCAGGAATTGCCGGAACGATCATTGCATTGCCGGTTTTGCGCCTGCATGGCATATATTTGGCCATCGCCACTCTGGCGATTTCAATTTTAACTGAAGATATTATTGTTATCGCCTCCCCCTGGACGGGAGGTGTTGGTGGCCTTGTTGCTCCCCCCTTTGATATTTTTGGCGTTGATATAAATCGCTACGGCACTCCGATTTTGTTTTATTTTATAACTCTTGTTGTGACGCTGCTGGTGCTTTGGGCCTATCGAAATATATTGCGCTCTCCCCTTGGCAGATCGTTTGTGGCCGTCAGGGATTCTGAAATTTCAGCGCAAGCACTGGGAGTAAACATCACAAAAACCAAAGCAATTTCCTTTGGCATATCCTGCGCAATTGTTGGTCTGGCCGGGGCTTTGCTTGGCCTGTTCGCCGGTGCATTTAACAATGAAACTTTTAATCTGGTGCTTTCAATTCAATTGTTGCTGATGATTGTTATTGGAGGACTTGGTTCAATCCATGGGGCATTTTTCGGGGCGCTGGTCATTGGATTTTTACCCCAGGCCATAGCCATAACCCGCGATGGCATTTCAAACACTTTCGGCCTTGGAACAATAATTATACCGGGTATCGAAAGTGGCGTTTTCGCGTTGATTTTGATTGGCTTTATTCTGTTTGAACCCAGAGGTATTTATGGGCGCTGGATAAAAATCCGCACCTATTTTGAACTGTTTCCATTCTATCGCAAGGGCATGTTTAAACGCCAAAAAACCTATCTGAAAACCGAGCGCATGAAATGAGTTTTTTGACCCTGGAAAATGTAACTCTTAGGTTTGGCGGACTGGTTGCCGTCAACAATGTCTCGTTTCATGTGGGCAAGGGAGAGGTTTTTGCCCTTGTGGGTCCCAATGGGGCTGGAAAATCCACGCTGTTTAATTTGATTTCGCGCTTTTATGACCCGGCAGAAGGGGACATAAGATTTGAGGATAAATCCATTCTCAAGCTGCGTCCCGATCAGGTGCCCTCGCTTGGAATTGCCAGAACCTTTCAAAATATTGAGCTGTTTGAACAATCGACAGTGTTGCAAAATCTTTTGGTAGGGCGCCATCGTCATGCAAAAGTTGGCGGGTTTGCCCAGACATTTTTTACTCCGGCCGTGCGCAAGCAGGAGATGGAGCATCGGCGCATTGTTGAAGAAATAATTGATTTTTTAGACCTGCAACCCTATCGCGATAAATATATCGCCGGGCTTCCCTATGGTATTCGCAAGGTGGTGGAAATGGCCCGCGCTCTGGCTATGGAACCAAAGCTGCTTTTGCTGGATGAGCCGGCCTCGGGACTTTCCCTTGAAGAAACTCAGGATATGATTTTCTGGATCGAAGACATCAAAAAGCATATGGGCATTACGGTCATTATGGTTGAGCATGATATGAATCTGGTCTCCGCAGTATCTGACAGGGTTTTAGCATTGGCAGACGGCAAAGAGCTGGCCATTGGCACGCCAAAAGAAGTGCAATCCCATCCCGAAGTTATCAAAGCCTATCTTGGATCGTCCGGTCTTGATGATCAAAAGGAGGACGCAAAAAAATGAGCGCATCTCCGGTTTTACAAGTGGATAATCTGGAAAGTTATTATGGTCCCATAATGGCCATAAGAGGTGCTTCTTTAGAGGTTCGCAAAGGGCAGATTGTTACCATTTTGGGGGCCAACGGGGCCGGAAAAACCACATTGTTAAAAACCATATCCGGGGTCATGAGCGCTGCCAGAGGGTCCATTTTGCTCAACGGCGAGGCCATTCATAATCTGGAGGCCGACGAAATTGTGCGCAAAAAAATGGTGCACGTTCCCGAGGGGCGCGAGATTTTTCCCCTGCTTTCGGTTTATGAAAATATCTCCATCGGTGCCTATACCCGCTCTGATAAAGCTCAAATCAAAGCCGATCTTGAAATGGTTTATTCCTATTTTCCCATTCTTGCCGAGCGTGCCAGACAGCCTGCGGGCACTCTTTCGGGTGGGCAACAACAAATGCTGGCCATTGGTCGCGGGTTAATGGCGGCTCCTGATGTTATGCTTTTGGATGAGCCAAGCCTTGGCCTGTCACCATTGTTGGTTGAAGAAATATTTAAGATATTAAAACGCCTCAATGCAGAGCAAAACGTAACCATGCTTTTGGTCGAGCAAAACGCCAAAGTGGCGCTTGGGGTTGCAGATTATGGCTATGTGCTCGAACTTGGCGGCATCGTCATGTCCGATGATGCAGATGCGCTGGAAAATTCAAAAGACATTCAATCATTTTATCTTGGCGTTCGTGAAGAAACCGAAAGAGGAACGCGGCGCTGGAAACAGAAAAAAACTTGGCGATAAAGAATTTGGAGACGCAAAAGCAAAATAATGAGTGAAAATCTCAAAAAATCGGAAAATCCGGCAAATCTGCCCCCCCAAACCATATTCGAGGGGGTGTCCTATAATGCTGATATGCATACAGGGCCGTTTTATATTGATGGCTGCGATAGCTTGCCCAAACTTTTTCATCAGCGCTGTAACGAGCTTGGCAAAGCCACCTGCCATCGTGAGAAGGTTTTGGGCATCTGGCGCTCCCACTCATGGGATGATTATTATCGCCACGCGCGCAATATCGGGCTGGGGCTGATTTCTCTGGGCATAGGGCGAAAAGATGTGGTGTCCATCCTTTCCGAAGATAATAAAGAATGGGCCTATATGGATTTGGGCATCCAGTGCATCGGCGCCATAACTTCTGGAATTTATACAACAGATGCGCCCTTGCAACTGGCCTATCTTCTCAACGACAGCAAAAGCAAAATCCTGTTTGTTGAAAATGATGAAATGCTCGACAAATATCTCGAAATCAAGGATCAGGTTCCAACAATAGAAAAGGTTGTAATTCTTGAACGGGCCGGGTTGCATGATTTTGTTGGTGAAAAAACCATGTATCTGGATGAGCTTTATGACCTTGGGGAAAAATTTCATCAGTCCGAACCCCAAAGATTTGAAATCGCGATTGCCCATTCAACGCCTAAAGATATTGGCATGCTCATATATACTTCTGGCACTACCGGGCAGCCCAAAGGGGCAATGATTTCTCAGGAGAATATTATCTTCACGGTGGGGGCGACTTTGCAGGCTTTGCCAAATCTGCAAAATGACGAGCAATTGTGCTTTTTGCCCCTTTGCCATGTGTTTGAGCGCAATTCCTCGATTTTTTCACCCATTGCCTGCAAGGCAATTGTGAATTTTGCCGAAAGTACCGAAACGGTTTTTGACAATCTTCAAGAAGTCTCCCCCCACGTATTTTCTGCCGTGCCGCGTGTGTGGGAAAAAATCTACTCAAGGGTAACCATCATGAGTCAGGAGGGGACGGGCATTGGCAAGTTTGCGTTTTCTGCTGCATTGAAAGCCGGGCAGAAAAGGGCGCAATATCTTATTACCAACCGGGATGTGCCGTTTTTTACTGCCATGCATTTTTCGATTTGGGATTTTTTGGTGCTAAAAAACCTTCGGCGCATGCTGGGATTGGCCCGTATAAGACAGGCCATATCCGGGGCTGCTCCCATATCGCCTGATCTGTTGAAATGGTTTCAAGCCATTGGAGTAAACTTGTTGGAAGGATATGGGCAGACCGAGGGCAGCGGCGTGACTTCGGTAAATACCGCAAAGCAAAATAAAACCGGTTCTGTCGGTCCCCCGATTGCGGGCGTGACCATAAAAATTGCCCAAAGTGGCGAGGTTCTTTTTGGTGGCGGCAATGTCTTTCCCGGATATTGGGGGTCCCCTGAAAAAACCAAAGAAACCATGACCAAAGAGGGGTTTTTAAGAACCGGAGATATTGGAAAGCTTGATGAGGATGGGTTTCTTTACATTACCGGTCGCCTTAAAGACATTATCATTACCGCTGGTGGGAAAAACATCACACCATCCCAGATTGAAAACAAACTGAAATCCTACGCCCATATTTCAGACGTGGTGGTTATTGGTGACAAGCGCAAATATCTGACTTGTCTGGTTATGATCGATAAAGAAAATGTTGAAAAATATGCTCAAGATCATAAGGTGCCATTCTCTAATTTTGTATCTTTATGTGCTGCCAAAGAAATTCAGGAGTTGATCGGCTCGATAATAGAAGAAGCAAACCAGCATTTTGCCAGAGTTGAGCAAGTCAAGGATTTTCGTTTGATCGACATAATTTTAACGGCTGAAGATGATGAACTGACAGCCACCATGAAGTTAAAACGTGGATTTGTAGAAAAACGCTACAATTCGCTGATCGAAGAAATGTATAAAAATTAACAGGAGGAAAAATATGAAACGTTTAATAAAATTGGCTTCAGTGCTGACCCTTGGGGCAGCCCTTGCCACCGGAACCAGCTTTGCCCAGACTCAAGGGGTAACCGACACCGAGGTGGTTATTGGTTCAAGCAATGATCTTTCGGGAATTTTCGCAGCTTTTGGCGCCCCTGCAGTGCAGGCAGCCCAACTGTATTTTGACGAAGTGAACGAAAATGGCGGTGTGCATGGACGCCAGATCAAGTTTATCGTTGAAGATCATGGCTATCAATTGCCAAAAGCAACATCTGCCATCAACAAGCTGGTCAACCGCGATAAAATATTCGCCATGTTCCTGCAATTGGGAACACCAATGAATATTGCCTCGTTCCCGCTGCTGCAATCAAAACAAATTGCCAACGTGTTCCCGCTCACCCTTTCCAGTCAATTGCTGGAAGATCCCATTGATTATCGCTATGCTCCCGGCGCTCCCTATTATGATCAGATGAGTGTGGGAATTTCCTACCTTGCCCAAGAAAAAGGTGCTGAGGAAATTTGTTCCATGTTTATCCCCACCGATTTTGGAACTGAGTTGCAAAGCGCTGCCAAGGATGTGGCTTCTGAATTGGGCCTGACCTATGCAGCAGAAACCACCCACAAACCCGATGATGCGGATTTTGTTGGATCGCTGACCCGTCTTAAAGATGCAGGATGTGATGTGGTTGCAGTGGCACTTGGTGTGCGTCAGATCATTACCGCCTATGTAACCGCTGGTCGCATGGGCTGGACAGATGTCAGCTTCATCACTACGGCAGCCGGCTTTCACTCAGTGATTGCTAAAGTTCCCGGTGGTGTTACCGAGGGTCTTTACGCTGCGGCTCCATGGTCTGACATTTTGCCCCGCATGAGCAACCCTGTTGTTGGTGCATGGGTTCAAAAATATCTTGCAGCCTCAGGTGAGCAATTGCCAAGTTCTGGCGCTTTGCTTGGCCGTTCTGGAGCAGAGGTTCTGGTTCGAGCCCTTGAAGCTGCCGGACCTGACCTGACCCCGGCTACCTTTAAAACCGGTATGGAAAGCCTGGACTATTTTGATGAAATACTTGATGGGCAGATGAACTATTCCGCTGAGGATCACAGCGGCGCCGATCAGGTGGTTGTTTCTGTAATTGAGGATGGAAACTGGAAAGAAATATTCCGCGAATAGTTTTTTATAACCTGACAAATCAAAAGGGCGCCCTTTCAAGGTGCCCTTTTTTTAATCAAAACGCTAAATCTTACCATTGTGTATTCGCGCAGCCCCGACCTCGTTGGTAAACAGATGAGCATGTTCAATAACTGCATCCATCACCAGCCTTACGCGTTTTGGTACAAATTTTTTTGATCCAAAAACCAGAAAAATGTCAGACGCATAGACTCTGCTGTCATAATTTCTAATCAGCTCGCCACGTTTTTCATGTTCAATGCAAAGAGCATTAGGCATCCATGCTTCGCCTTGTCCCGCCAATACCAATTTAAGAACTAATCGCATGTCTTTGACCTCAATATTTGCAGGCTTTGGGGGCCAAAATTCATCTGAATAAGTTATTAGAGCGTCCTCTTTATTATTTGACGTTTCAGGAGTGCCATATCGTATCAGATGGTGGGTGCATAGTTTGCGTGAGATGAGCGAGAGATCTTTGAGCTTTCCAGCCCTGACGGCAAAATCTATGCGCTCTGAGCGAATATCAACCACTTCTTCGCTCAGTAACAATTGAATGCGGATATCGGGCCAGTTTTTGCGCATTTTTGGCAGCACCGGCAATATGTTGGTTTCCGCCAGAGTGTATGTTGTGGCAATTTTTACAAGGCCGGAAATTGAATCTTGTTGCTGTACGGCCCGCTGCGTTGCTTTGTTCAGTTTGTTCAAAGGTTCAGATATGTCATTTAGAAGCTGCTCGCCAAGCTCGGTCAATATTACACTGCGAGTGGTGCGCTGAAGAAGCTGTGTTCCAAGCACCTCCTCCAGATTTGAAATTTTTCGACTAAGAGTTGCCACAGGCATCGCAAGCTCAATAGCGGCCTTGCGAAAATTGCGATTTCGGGCAACTGCGGCGAACAGGTTAAGCGCTGTCAGGTCTGATTTTGTTCCATTCATGGAACACTGCTAACCGAAAAACACCTCTTTTCGCAACAATTAACTTGCCCTAGTTTCACCTCTGGACGCATTAGTTTTAAATTTGGAAAGATATCAACATGAGTTTAAGTTTTTTGAGAACTGCCGTTGCCATAGGTTTTATTGGCGGTTTGCAGGTTTTTGCCACTTCTGGCGCGATTGCGCAAAATACTGATTCAGTGCCGTTTGTGGAAGAAAACTGGGTGTTTATTGGTGGCGCAGAAACTGTTGACCTTGATGGGCAGCAGGCATTGCAACTGGGCGTTAAACAAGACGGAGCGCCATTTGGGTTCGGTTCGGCGCAACTAAAGCGGGCGCCGTTCACCAATGGAATTATTGAATATGATATTATGTTCGGCCAAACACGCACATTTGCCGGCATAAGTTTTCGCGCTCAGGACGCAGGAAATTTTGAAAATTTCTATATGCGTGCTCACCAGTCCGGCAACCCGGACGCCAATCAATATATGCCCAACTATAATGGTGTTCAAAGCTGGCAGCTTTATTACGGTGAACAATACACAGCACCAACCAATTATTCGTTCGATGAGTGGATGAGTGTCAAACTCGTTATATCCGGTGAACTGGCTGATATTTACATTGGCGATATGGAAGAGCCGGAATTTAGCGTTGAGCTGAAACGCGAAGAACAAACTGGTGGAATTGGCTTGTGGGGTTTTGATATTGGCGGTCCGGTATGGTTTGCCAATTTTAAGGTCACACCAATGGATAGCGTTGAAATCGTTGGTACACCGGTAGCGGAAGAACCTGCAATTGAGGGAACTGTTCTTACTTGGCAGGTATCTGACACGTTCGATGGAGCATCGCTCGCAGGGAATGGTATGTTGTCAAAGGATATGGTTTCAGGTCTCTCTTTTCAGGCTCTGGATGCCGATGTTACAGGAATTACCAATCTGGCAAAATTGCAGGGTGTTGCACCGGGTCAAGATACGGTTTTTGCAAAAGTAATGATTAATTCTCAGTCAGACCAGATGAAGGAATTCCAATTCGGCTTTAGTGATGCGGCCAAAGTTTATCTCAATGGCCAGCCTTTGTTTCAAGGTAGTGATGGTGAAAGTTCACGCGATTACCGTTTCCTTGGAACAGTTGGTTATTACGACACCGTATTCCTGCCGCTTAAAAGCGGAGAAAACGACCTTATAATTGCAGTTAGCGAGAGCGTGGCACTCACCAACGGCTGGGCAATTCAAGGTCGATTCAGTGACATGAGCGGGATAGGTTTCTAAATATAGAAGGCAATTTCCCGCCCACTGACCATCATTTATCAGGTAACCCCAATGCACACGGGTAATGTGTAACTTACCAGCACAGGATGATGTCACGTAAAACCCCGAGCTATTAATTGGCTCGGGGTTTTTGTAATTTGAGCTTTAATTATAGAAATAAATTATTGGTCTTTAATTTTAGGTCCTGACCTTAACTTGTTAATACAATTCGCATCAGATCTGCGGTATTGCGAGCCCCGAGTTTTTCCATAACGCGGGCCCGATGAACCTCAATGGTTCGCGGAGATATTCCCAGATCGCGTCCGGCCTCTTTGTTGGACTGGCCATTGGTAATTAATTGCAACACCTGGCGCTCGCGAGGGGTGAGTTGATTAAACCCGCGAATTTCAATGGGTCGGCGACCACCCTGCACCGCCCCCAGATGTACATCTCGTCGAAGTGCGTCCCTAACGGCACTTACAAACTTTTCAGTATCGATGGGCTTGCCAATAACATCGGTCGCTCCATATTTCATTGCAGTAACCGCCGCGAATACATCCCTGTTGTTTGCAAGCATAAAGACCGGTGTTCCTATGCAGATTGATTTTATTCTGCCCAGTACATCAAGCGTGGATTGTGAATTTATCTCAAGATTCAAAATTACGACATCAGGAGCTCTTTGATCCATTTTTGCAAAAAATTCATTGCAATCAATAGATGATATGGTTTGAAAACCCTCGAGCCGAAATAATACGCCCAGAGCCTCGCAAGTTCCCTGATCACCATCAACTATATGCACCAGTCGATCCCGATTTTGATAAGAATGATAAAAAAGTTTTTGTTCCATTTTCATCTGCCCCGATTTGTTTGAAATACTGATATTCAAATAAAAATTCTGCAATTTACCCCAAGCAGAATCACTTTCGCATTTTGAACTAAGTGTTGTGCCGGTGTGAGCTGGTTACTCCTTAGAATCAAATACCTATCTATAGGATTAAGTTCCTACAATTTAAATGTAAAGGATTTTATTCCTATAGGTATTTGGGCGTATGTATAAAAATTCCAGATATATAAAATCGTGGGAAAAATTTAGTATTTTCAGTTGCAGAAATGAAAAAAGCGGTACGCTTTATTTAAAGGTACCGCTCAACATTTGTGGGCCTGCAAATATATCATCTGTTAAAACGATATTATTTTTTCAACAGGTCTCGAATTTCCTTTAGCAACACTTCCTCAGGCGGAGGGGTTTTGGGTGCAGCGGGTTTTTCTTCTTCTTTGCGCTTCATGGAATTTATTCCCTTAACCAGAATAAACAGCGCAAAGGCAATGATAATAAATTTGATAATGGCATTGATAAACAGGCCGATATTAATCGTTGCAATTCCAGCTTCTTTGGCAGCATCAACGGTGGGGATGGTAGCGCCTCCGGCATCACCCAGTAAAATAAACCAGTTTGAAAAATCAATTCCACCGAGTAGCAGGCCTACAACAGGCATAAATACATCATCGACCAGCGATCCGATAATTGCCCCGAAGGCCGCGCCAATAACGATACCCACCGCCATGTCTATCATATTGCCTTTGATGGCAAATTCTTTGAATTCCTTGAGCATTTGGTTCCCTTTTTGTGAAATTACAATTCTCTCGCCGCCTCTAAAATGCAGCGCAGGTAAGTAATTGGCTTTTTTTGAGCAAGAATCAAACAATTCTTTGCTTTCTCAAACCACTCAAGAATAATTTTGTGACAGGATTTTGAGCAGTTTTTTGCAAATTGCACTAAAGGTTAACTGGTTGTTTACCATGTTTTTGCGAAAAGGGAGTTTAATGCCCCAATTGGTTTTTGCGGGCAATCCAAATAAATCGCACTGCATGAGAAATTTATGGCCAACGCTCAAAGAACAAATAATTGGCAAAATGCTCCAAGGCCTTCCAAATCACGTGCCTTAAAATCAAGTGCGCCAGAATATGGCGGGTTTGAGCAAGGTCATGCAGGCTCTAATTTTATGGGTTCACATGATGCTGATGCATTCGCAACTAATGGGGACTGGAATTCGCTTCAGGATCAATTAGAAGATTTGCTTGATCAGGTTCATCTTCGACAACAGGATCAGTTTCAACACCAAGGTGAATATGGTCGGCGCGGCGAAAACCCTATGCCTGCGCAAAATTTTGGAGAACTCGACCAAGACAAATTTGACCAAGACGAATTTGACCAAGGTAAATTTGACCCAGAAGAATATCGCTCTCCACTTTCCCCCCGCGCAAATCGGAACAAGCAATCACGTGGACGCTATTCGCAGCACTCTTCATCTCAGTATGCTCCTGATCGCTCAAACGAAACAGAGGAGGCATTTGTAATGCCTGCCCAATCCGCACGCCAGTTGCAAAACGCAATTCACCAGATCAGGTCACGCAAACAGCAAAGGCCGCGCAATCAGAATCATGAAATGTCCGGACATCTATCCCGGGGCCATCAGCAGAACGCTCCTGAGCGATTTAATGAATTTGGCACAGCCCTTGGCGATATAAGTTCACGCCTTGCCAGATTTGAACAAATACTTGCCAGTCAGAATAATTCAAGCACCCCGATTGCAGAGATGGCTACCCAGATTGAGCAGCTTTGTGGTGTGGTGGAACATCTGGCCAGCAATGTGGGTGAACAGAGCCAGATCAAGCGCCTTGAATCCCAAATTGCCCGGCTTGCAGATGCTATCCCTGAGGGCAACGATCTGGATTTTAAGTCGCTTAATCAACGCCTGGACGTATTGTCTAATGCTTTTGAAAAACTTCAGGATTTACAGACCAGACAATTGGATTTTGCAACGATTGCCACTGCTGGCGGTGACAATTTAGACGCTTTGGAACCTGGTGTTAAAAATATTTTGCAGCGCATGGACGATCTGGAACAGGTTGAGATTGACCTTGAGCCAATAGAAAAATGTGTGCGCTCTATATATGATCGTATTGATGCGCTGGAACAAACCATGTCCAAGCCCAATCCAGACATAGAATGGCTAAGCCGTGATATGGCTGAATTTACCAAGGCTATGAAAAGTGCCAGCAGCAACAGCGATTCCGCAGAGCTGATCGAGCGGGTCGATACGTTGGTGGCAAGAATTGAACAGATCGAAAGTCAGGGCAGTCCTGTCGGCTCCATCAAATCTGAAATACAAAATTTACAATCCAGTTTGCTCAAC
Source organism: uncultured Devosia sp. (assembly GCA_964569865.1). Classification (GTDB taxonomy): domain Bacteria; phylum Pseudomonadota; class Alphaproteobacteria; order Rhizobiales; family Devosiaceae; genus DROE01. The sequence goes on along the minus strand of CAZMVQ010000004.1, from coordinate 48,888 downwards.
GCGGTAGAACCAAGATTTGAAGCGCTTGAGCAACAGCTTGGCAGTTTGAAAGACAATTTTTCGGATATCTCCACTACCGGGCAACAACCGGAAATTTCGGTAGATATACTGGAAAAACACATACAAAATCTGGCCAGGAAGCTGGATGAAACCAACTCCGAAATTAGCGGGCTGCAACAGGTTTTTACTAAGGGCGATGAAGCAAATTCATCGCCCGATATCAACGCTATTGCCGATATGGTTGCGAACAGAACTTATGAAGCCATGGAAAAATTGCAGGCGCAGAGCGGAAACGGTTTTGAACAAAATGCTCTTGATGAGTTGGAGGGCCGACTGTCGGGCCTGTTCAAATCACAGGCCAATAACAACCAGAATGGTGATTTTGTAAATGTTCGCAAAAGCATAGATCAGGTAAATGAACGCCTGTCCCGTTTGGAAGTTTCGCTTGAAGGCGTCGATAAAGGCTCTTCAGACGCTGCAGCTATTGATTCAGTTGATTTGGAATTTAGCAAAACACAGCATTCAGAGTTTGAATATGGTTCAAAGTTTGAGAAAGATTTGGAACAAGAACCAAAGACTTCTATTGGCTCCGGGCAGGTATCAAAACCAGAAAAACCATTAAAACATCTACTTCCGGAACTGGCGGACAACATGCCCCGCCCGCCCGCTGAGGAAGCGCCGTTGAACGCTCCTGTTTTTGGCAAAGATACTGAGTTTAAGTCAGACCAGAATAGCGCTCGGGTGCCAGTACCTGCATCTTTGCGGGTCGATCCTGATGATTTGCTGGTGATGGAAAATGAAGTCCATGAAATTGATGAACCTCATCCAGCACGCCATTCTCCATATCCATCCAATTTTGAAGCCACGGACACCGTTGATCCAGAGGACGTAAAACCCATAAAAATTCCCCATTTCAACGAGGAAAAAACCAGCGCACCACCGACGCCTCAATCTACATTTGCCCAAGGTCAAAGTCCAATTGACAAGTTAGGCGACAGGAAAAAAACTCCTTCAATCGCGCCGCAGGATTCAAGAGTTTCCCGCTCCACTTTTATAGAAGCGGCTCGTCGGGCGGTAAAATCAAGCAGCCAGATGCAGGCCCAGGAAGAAGAGCAATCTCTGATCGGGCGCGCCATAGCCAGATTTCAAAAAAAATCCGCAGCGGTGAAAGAAAATGAAGCCGAAGAAAACAACTCCGCCAAAGATAGAACCTCCCTTGCAGGTGATAATCAAGAAACTGAATTTGCAGATAAACAAGAAGGTCAGAGCGAAGAATATGATGATCTGACCACAGTTCCCGAGAGCTTTTTGTCCAGAAACCGTCAACCGATTTTACTGGTTGCAGCGCTGGCGGCGGTCACTTTGCTGACTATCAATCTGGTGTCGCAGCGTTTTTCCGCTCCTCAGGTTGATCAGGTTGATGCAGTTGCTCAAATTGATAGCGGCGATACCATCGTTGACAAGGGGGCAAATAATAAGTCTGTTGATCAGGGAGCTACCTCAACCAATGCTTCGCCTGCCCCGGATGAAACACCAAGTCAGGCCACTAGCAGTCTGACGAGTGACAATGGGGGGGACGGCGGCAGCCAGATCGCGATCGATTCTAGTGAAGGTGTGAGAATTATTGACCCAATGGTCAATCAGGAAGCTCCGGCAAGCCTAAATCTGGCCAGTCTGACCAGTGTTGGTGCATCTGTTCCCCTTCAGGGTTTTGAATTGCCCCCCGAGGCAATCGGGCCGCTTCAATTGCGTCAGGCAGCTCAAGATGGTGACCCAAGAGCTCAGTTTGAAATTGCCGCTATTTTTGCAGAAGGGCGCGCCATTACTCAAGATCTGAGCGCGGCCTCTGTCTGGTATGAGCGCTCTGCCGCTCAAGGGTTTGCTCCTGCTGGCTACCGTTTAGCCAACATGCTGGAAAATGGCATCGGAGTTGAAAAAGATCTGGCCCGGGCGCGCCTTTGGTATCAATTGGCAGCAGACGCCGGTAATCGCATGTCCATGCACAATCTTGCTTCCTTAATGGCCAGTGGTCAGCTCGGTGAGCCTCAGTTTGATCTTGCTGCCTATTGGTTTGAAAAAGCTGCCGATCTGGGCCTCAAAGACAGCCAGTTTAATCTGGCAATGTTAAACGCGCGCGGGTTGGGAGTTCCCCAAAATCTTGAAAATGCCTTTAAATGGTTTTCGATCGCTGCCAGTTTGGGTGATGAAGACGCTGCCAAAGCGCGTGATGATATTGCCCGTTCGCTTAATGCTCAGAGCGTGCCAGAATTGCAAAACAAAATTGCCGCTTGGCAAGCTGGCAATCTTAATATTCTGGCAAATTTTGCCCCCATTGGTACATGGACGTCAGATTTTGATCCCGGAGCCGACATAGATAATGCTGAAGTGATTGTTCGTGTTCAGGCAGTGTTGAACCGGCTGGGATTTGATGCGGGTACACCCGATGGTGTTATGGGGCCAAAAACCTCAGATGCTATTGTAGATTTTGAACGTCAGGTCGGCATGGCGCCAAGCGGAGCTATTAATCCACGATTGTTGGCTGTGCTTGGAAGTCAGCCGGTTTAAATTGTTAAAATCTGCTGCTGATTTAACCAGAAAACCATATGAGCGTTGACAAAACCCGCATGTGGGTCATAAACATGATAAATTCGTCATGAGTGGCGTTTAAGGAATTTATTCTGTCAGCAAAATTGCCTGTTTTACTATTGTTTGTTTTTGCGATTTATATGGCTGACCGGTGAATGCTTTTTTTAGGCAATAGATTGTCCAACAGATTGTTCAGGTAAAAAGATAGTGCAGATCTATCTACCAATTGCAGAAATGTCAGTCAGCCTGTTTTTTTTAATCGGCATGGGTGGCGCAGTTGGGTTTCTTTCCGGATTGTTTGGAGTTGGGGGCGGTTTTTTGCTCACCCCTTTATTGATTTTTACCGGCATTCCCGCCCCCGTTGCAGTCGCCTCGGTTACCGGAACTGTAGTTGCTGCCTCCACATCCGGCGCTCTTTCATATTACCGGCATGGGGGAATAGACTTTCATCTGGCCCTATATCTTGTTTTGTCCGGTGTTGTTGGAGCATTTTTGGGTGTTTCGACATTCTCCGCCCTGCGCAGTGCCGGTCAGTTGGATTTGGTAATTTCATTTGGATATCTGATTTTTCTGGGGTCAATTGGAGCGTTGCTGGTCTGGGAGGCTATTGGCTCTTTAGTCAGAAGTTCCAAAGGCAAACCGCGTCCGCAAAAAGTTCCCGGCAAACATAACTGGATCCATGGCCTGCCCTTAAGAATACGTTTTAAGCGCTCCAATCTTTATGTCAGCGTTCTGCCGGTATTGGTAATTGGTCTGGTTATCGGCTTTCTTGGTTCTTTGCTTGGTATTGGCGGAGGATTTATTCTGGTGCCGGCGCTGGTTTATCTGTTGCGGGTTCCGGGCAACGTGGTTATTGGCACCTCTTTGTTACAGGTGCTGGCAATCATGGCCGCCACCACAGTTTTACATGCCATAAATTCCCAGAGCGTGGATATTGTTCTTGCCTTCTCTCTTATGGTTGGCGGGGTAATCGGGGCACAATTTGGCGCTTCCATTGGCCAAAAACTTCGTGGTGAGCAAACTCGCGCATTGCTTGGCATTATTGTTCTTCTTGTAGCCTTTAGATTTGCCTATTCCCTGTTGGTGACCCCATCAGATCCGTTCTCTGTTGCCGCTTTGGCAATGGGGGCCGCATGAGGGGAATGATCAAAACACCGTTGGCAATTTTGCTTATGATTTTGCTGATAAGCCCGGCAATATCTCAACGCCTGATATCCAGATTGTCAGAACAGGAAATTTCCATAAATTCCACCTTCATTGGCGGAAGCATGACTTTGTTTGGCAATGTGGAGCCAGATATCGGCTCCAGCGAATATGCCGAAGGTCCGTTTGATATAATTGTTATGATTCAGGGTGGAGCTACTAACAAAGTTGTGCGCGAAAAAACCCGCCAACTTGGCGTTTGGCTCAACTCCGCCGAAGTCAAATATTTTGGCGCTCCCTCATTTTTCTTTTTACTTGGAACACGCCCCCCCTTAGACATTATCTCTGAAGAAAAAATGGCGGAACTTGGAATAGGGTATGAAGATCAGATCCAGGTAGTTTCGGGCGAAGAAAAAATTTCCCATGCGGATTTTACTCAAGAGTTGATCCGTTTGATGCAAAAATCGGGAACCTACGGAATTAAAAACCGTGCCGTTTCGTTCCATTCGCGCACATTTTACAGCGCCCAGATTGAATTGCCCTCGAATGTACCCAATGGAACCTATCTGGCCACGACCTTTTTGTTCGAGGATGGAGAGCTGATTGACCGGATGGCCCAAAGATTTTTTGTGCGAACGGTCGGGGTTGAAAAATTAATTTCTAACACTGCCAGAGATTTTCCTCTAATATATGGTTTAGCCAGTGTTTTGCTGGCGCTTTTTACCGGATGGCTGGGGGGCGTCGCCTTTAGGCGATAGCCAAGGAAAATGAAATCAAGAATTTTTGCCGGCAGTGAAACTACTGCAGTTTTTGTAATGGCGTTTTCTGTGCCGGTTTTTTTAGCTTTGGTATTTTTTATCTTTCCGGATCTGAATATAATTGGGCAGGATAAACTTCAGATTGCACTGGTGGGTTATTGTGTTGCGCTTTTGAGTTTTTTTGCCGGAACCCGATTTGGCGCATTGCTGAACGGAAATGAAGCGCAAACCGGCTGGATATTTTCATTTGCCCTTGGACCGGTTTTGGCGATTGCAATCCTGTTTATGCCGTTCACTCTGGCTCTGGCAGTGCTTATTGCCGGATTTGGCGGCCATGGAGCATGGGACAGCTGGGCAGCATTTCAGGGTAAACTGCCAAAGGATTATTCAACCCGACGCATATTATTAACTGCCATTATTTGTTTGATGTTGATTGCAATTCTGATTGTGAATGGGGTGCAATAGAGCGGGTGAACCGGATGATAAATCAGGCTAACTTCCCATAAACAAATGTTGCTCGGCAATAATGGTCCTTATCAAAAAATCTGAAAATGCACGCAATCTGGGCATGTGGCGTATGTCTCGATGATAAAGAATCCATATATCATCATGCTTTTTTGTTGCAAGTGGCGCCACACGAACAAGACGAGGATCAGCACACCCCAGCCGGCAGGGTAGCTCTGCAATTCCCAGTCCTGATTTAGCTGCTTCAAAAACCCCAAAAACAGAATCCAGCCGCGCGGTGCATCTGGCTTGGGGATAGTAGGAGCCTACCCAGCCAGGAATTGTTTTTTCTCCAACCAGACCGATCCAGGTATGATCCAAAGAATTAATTTTGCCAGACTCGATTGCTTTTCCCGACAGGCAACCACGTTGTTCCAGATATGATTTTGATGCGTATATTGCTTTTCTTTGCCCGGTCAATTTGCGCCCTATCAATCCTTCAGGAGGTTGATTGGTTACCCTGACGGCCAGATCGGCTTCGCGATTATTCAAGCTTACAATATGTTGGGTTGCACTGATTTCAATTTCGATATCAGGATATAATCTGCAAAATTCAACAATGCTGGGCAAAAGTACCAGAGACAGAATACCTTCTGGTGCAGTGAAGCGCAGGATGCCCGCCATGTGCATGTCCTTGGCGGCAATTTTTCGGGACATGGCCAGGATGTCTTTTTCCACGTCTTGCGCATCGCCTAGAATTTCTTCACCGGAAAGAGTTAAGGCATAACCTGAAGGCAATCTCTCAAACAGTCTCACGCCCAACCGTTTTTCAAATGCTCCAATGCGTCTGGAAACAGTTGAGTGATTTACGCCAAGCTGCATCGCAGCACCCGTTATGTTGCCAGCGCGGGCCACGGCTAAAAAATATCGCAGATCATCCCATTCTTTCATTCGTGCATTATTGCACATCTGG
>CAZMVQ010000004.1:0-42884 GCA_964569865.1 uncultured Devosia sp. | reverse complement strand
TTGATGAGCGTCGCTGGCTTGGAAGTCAGTTCTGAGGGCAGCACTCTATATGTGTGCAATTCTGATATCGGGGTTAGTGATTTCAAAGGAGCGTCCCAACCCGGACTTTTAGCTTTTGATACAAAGACCGGTGCACTTCAGGGGCGTTGGGATTTCCCCGATGGGGGATTGTGTAATGATCTGACTTTAACACCTAATGGTACATTGCTTGTAACAGATTCATTCAACCCGCGCATTCTTGCTCTTAATCCAGACGAAAACTCATTGAGCATCTGGAGTACCGACGAACGGTTTTTTACTGAAAGCGGATTTAATCTGAACGGTATCACCTGGAATGAGCAGGGCTTGTTCGTAGTCAAATATAATACAAATGAATTATTTCGCATTGATTTGAATGATGATGGATCCGCTGGAGCTATCAATAACATAATTCTTTCGCGCCCGCTTGGTGGACCGGACGGCATTGAAACACTTGGTTCAGGCGAACTACTAGTTGTTGAAGGTAACACAGGCACATTGGCAACAATTCGGCTCGATGGATTAAATGGACAGGTAAAAACGCTCGCAGAAGGGCTTGATGTGCCAACTACCGCAGTTATTTTTGACAATATTGCCTATGTTATCGAGGCGCAACTTGATGATCTGCCGTTTCCAAATGCCAACGCGGGGATACCCGATACATTTATGCTTGAAGCCATAAAACTCCCCTGAGTTTAAATATTTTACTTTATGCCCGGTCTGCAAAGCAGATCGGGTAGTATATAATTTTGTTGGCTAATGAAGCTCAATTCGAACATTTAAACCCTCCGGAAAAAGGCAATAACATGATAGATTTATATGGTAGCGGGCAGGCCCGCTCATTTCGAGCTTTATGGGCGCTGGAAGAAGCTGATCTTTCCTACAATTATCATCATATTAAATTTGGCAGCGAGCAGGGACCGCTTGGTGCCTTGAGCGCAGAATATATATCCCTAAACTCCCAAGGCAAGGTTCCAACCCTGATTGATGGGGATTTGGTAATAACCCAGAGCGCTGCAATTTTGAATTATATTGCCGCCACCAACCCTGATAAAAAACTAACCCCGCAAGACAATGTTAAACTCAGAGCAAAATATGATGAGGTATGTTTTTTTGTTTTATCAGACCTTGAGCAACCGGTTTCAAGCATTGGCAAACATCGCTTTGCCCTGCCCGAAGAATTTCGCATAGAAAAGATGGCTGATACGGCAGCTTGGGAATTTAAGCGATCGCTAAAGGCGCTCGCGCAATACCTGAGCGAAAAAGAGAAATATGTTTTTGGAACCAGCTTTTCCATGGCAGATATTCTGGTGGCTCACACGTTGAACATGGCAACAAATTTTGGGATGGATATTCCCGACACTTTCAGCGCCTATAAAGACAGAATGTATAAAAGGCCCGCATGCCAAAAAGCCCTTAAGATATTAAGGGACCATCAAAAATAATGCGGATTTGCAGCTTATCTGGTAAATCCTAAATAAGGAATTTTGTCGCCACCGGATAAAGTTTTTCTTTGCCGATCATAACAACATTCATATCTTTTTTTTCAATCAATCCATCATAGGCGTCAGTTAGAATATTCAGATTGCCGGTGCTTTTTCCATAGGCAGGCAAAATCAAAAGCCGCTTGTCATATATAAAACACGGGCCGCGACTTGTTCGCCCGTTAATGCGAATACGCGCTCCGGGATGCAAATGACCAGCGATTTGATTTTGTTTGTCTATGCTTGGCTCATGATCAAGAACCAGATCTCCAAATGCTATTTGATCAGTACATTTCCCGCCAATATTGTGGGGGGAGGGATCATGATTGCCCTTAAGCCATATCCATTCAACCGCTGAAACAAGCTCTTTTAGCAGTTCCAGATCAGCATCAAGAAGGCTCGATACCCCTTCATCCCGATGGAAACTGTCCCCTAGGCAAATGATCCGCTTGGCTCCGCTTTTTTCTATATCATCGCGCAGCAGGGCAAGGGTGGCCCCGGTATCATAGGGGGGTAAAAGCTGCCCGTTGCGGGCAAAAGATGACATTTTTTCCAAGTGTAAATCCGCCACCAATAAAGTGTTTTCAGTGGGCCAGAACAGTGCTCCCGAATGTAGCGCAACAAATTGATGTCCATTAAAATCAACGGGGCAGGTTTTGTCTGAAAGTGCATGGGCGCGATTTGCATTTGTTAAAACCATTATGATCCGCTTGCCTCTCTGATAAGCTCATCGGCAGCTTCTGCCATGGCACTTTCGCGCCCCTCGCCAAAAATGGGCTCTTTGCCGATTTCAAGCATAACCGGCACTGCCAGCGGGGAAATACGCGAAAGAGATTTATGCACAATTTGATTTTTAACCCTATCAAGGCATTGGCCAAGACGTTTAATATCCAATAATCCGCGAGCAGCTTCGCGTCGGGTCGCCTCAATTAGAATATGGTCCGGCTCATGGGCATAAAGCACGTCATAAATCAGATCGGAACTCATGGTGATCTGGCGGCCGGTTTTTTCTTTTCCCGGATGGCGACGCTCGATCAACCCTGAAATCATCGCACAATTTCTAAAGGTTCTGCGCATCAATGATGATTCAGCTAGCCATTCTTCCAGATCATCTCCCAGCATTTCGCTTGAGAATAATTCACCTAAAGACAATCGCTTAGAGTTGATCATCTCGCTCAAATCCCCCAGCCCCCAGATTGCCAAAGCATATTCGGAGGCCACAAAGCCTAAAGGACGCGCCCCCATTCTCTCCAATCGTCTGGTCAATAACATGCCAAGGCTCTGATGGGCCAAACGCCCCTCAAACGGATAACAAACCAGATAGGATTTATCGGCGCGGGGGAAGGTTTCAACCAGAAGATTTTGTTTCCCCGGAAGCTGTGAAAATTGCTGTTGTAGTTTTAGCCATGTGCTGACCTGTTCTGGCAATTTATGCCAGTTTTTATGATCAGCTAAAATGGTTCTTACCCGCTGGGCCAGATATGTTGAGAGGGGAAACTTCCCCCCCATATAGGCGGGAACTTTCGGGTTTTGCGAAAATGATCTGACAACATAGGCCTCACTTTCGCCCATGGAATGAAAGGAAAGAATTTCTCCGCCAAACAAAAAAGTATCGCCGGGCAATAATTGATTGAAAAAATATTCCTCCATTTTCCCCAATGCCCGACCGCCACGAGGAATTTTGGTTTTTATTGCAGCGGTTTTTTTGTTGGTGCCAGTTATTTCCCCACTACCCTTAACCAATCGTACCTGCACCATCGGTTCTTCGATTATGGTGCCGGCATTCAAGCGATATTGCTGGGCGATTTTCTGGTTGGCAATTCGCCATGTTTTTTTAGTGGTAAGCCTTAGCTTTGCATATCTCTCATAGGCTCTTAAGGCATAACCGCCGGTGGCAACAAAATCCACTACCCGCTCAAATTGCTGCCAGCTCAGACCCTTATATGGCCATGCCTTGATAATTTCATTGTGCAGTTCAACCGCATCAAATTCTGCTGCACAGGCCATTCCAAGAATATGCTGGGCCAAAACATCCATGCTCCCATCTGTCGGTGCCTCAGAATCCTGAACCCCCTCAGCAACGGCCCCAAGAGCCGCTTCACATTCCAGCACTTCAAACCGGTTAGATGGCACAAGAATGGCTTTAGATGGAGTGTCCAGCCGGTGATTGGAGCGCCCGATCCTTTGCAACATGCGCGAAGATCCCTTGGGCGCCCCGATCTGCATCACCAGATCCACATCCCCCCAGTCAATGCCAAGATCAAGGGTTGAGGTGCAAACTATCGCCTTGAGCTTTCCGTGCACCATGGCGCTTTCAATTCTGCGCCTTTGGTTCACATCAAGAGAACCGTGATGCAGAGCAATAGACAGATTTTCCTCATTAATGTCCCAAAGTTCCTTGAACAGATTTTCCGCTTGCGAGCGGGTATTAACGAACAAAAGACCGGTGCGATGCTCTTTGATGATCTGATATAGATCGTCGCTGGCATAGGAGGCGGAATGTCCGGCCCACGGAACTCGGTTTTTGCTGGCCAGAATACTTAAGATTGCAGCTGAGCCTCCCTGCATGGAAATGAGTTTTGCCGGTTTTGGAAAAAGAGGTTTCGCTATCCATTCCAAAAGCAACTCCGGTTGCCCGATTGTTGCGCTGAGGGCGCAAATGTTTACTTTTGGTGCCAGTTTTGCCAGCCGTGCCAAACCAAGCGATAATAATTCGCCCCGTTTCGAGGCAACAAGGGCATGCAACTCATCCAGAACAATTCGTCGAAGAGAACCAAAAAGCCTAAAAGCATCGGGATGAGAAATCAGCAACGCCAACTGCTCCGGAGTGGTCAAAAGGATTTGTGGCGGATCATAGCGCTGGCGCTGGCGTTTTGAAGCGGGGGTATCCCCGGTTCTGGTTTCAACCTTAATATCCAGACCCATTTCTGAAATGGGGTCAAAAAGATTGCGCGCCACATCCACAGCCAGCGCTTTTAATGGCGAAATATAAAGTGTATGCAGCCCTTTGTGCGGGGCATTGGCAAGCTCGACCAGAGTGGGCAAAAACCCAGCCATAGTTTTTCCCGCGCCGGTGGGTGCAACTAAAAGGGTTGAATGGCCACTATTATACGCTTCTAAAACATCTGATTGATGCTCGCGCAATTTCCAGTTGCGTTTGTTGAACCAGTTATTGATTTGGGGCGGTAACTGGCTCACTATATGTTCCGGTGCTGATGAAGTTATTTTAGGTTTATTAGCACATTTGGCTATCAATCAAAGGAAACTACAATGTCTGATCCCGTCATAATGATAACCGGCGCAACTTCTGGGTTTGGCGAGGCAACGGCGCGCCTGTTTGCAAAAAACGGCTGGAAAGTGATCGCCACCGGTCGGCGCAAGGATCGTTTGGAGGAACTTAAAAATACCTGCCCGGATGGAACGATATATCCAATGCAAATGGATTTAATGGATCATGAGAGTATTATTGCGGGTATAAAAAACATTCCCGCCGAATTTCGCCCGGTAAAATGCCTGTTTAACAATGGTGGGCTGGCTCTTGGTTCAAAACCAATCCCTGATGCCCCGCTAAAAGATTGGCGAATTATGGTTGAGACCAATATCATGGGCCTTGTGCATACGACACAGGAATTGATTCCGATGTTAAAACAGGCCGGGCGGGGTGCCTCGATCATTAATGTTGGCTCAATTGCCGGGCGTTATCCGTATCCGGGCGGCAATGTTTATGGGTCGAGCAAAGCATTTGTGCGCCAGTTTTCCTATGAGTTACGTACCGATCTTGCAGGCAGTGACATTCGGGTCACCAGCTTTGAGCCGGGCATGGCAAAATCTGAATTCATGAAGGTTCGCTCCTATGGCGATGGCGATGCCAATGAAAAATTTTATGAGGATTTGGAGCCGATCTTACCAGAAGATGTTGCCGATATAATCTGGTTTTTGGCCACGCTCCCCCCCCATCTCAATGTTAACTCCATGGAGTTGATGCCGCTAATTCAGGTGCCCTCCATTCCAACAATTTTGCGCAAAAGCTGACCTTAAATCATGGGTAAACAGGTCCGACCTTTTAGTGTGTCCCACGGGGACATATTCAAAATTGCCTTGCCAGCTTCAATCGCCTTCATTACCGAGCCGCTGGTTGGCATTGTTGATATTGCCGTTATCGGGCGCTTGGGCGATGCGGGATTATTGGGTGGGCTGGAGCTTGGCGCGGTTACCTTTAGCCTTGTGTTTTCCATGGCGTTTTTCCTGCGCCTTGGCACGGCAGGACTGACGGCCCAATCTGTCGGCGCGCAAAGGGATGAAGATATCATTGCCCATTTGCTGCGCGCGGCAATGCTTGGTATCGGGCTTGGTATATTGTTGATGGCTTTAAGCCCGCTTATCCAGATGTTGGGGGTGTTATTATTTGCGCCACCCAGCATGGGAGTTGAAAAACCCTTTTTGCAATATCTGCAAATAAGAATGTGGTCGGCCCCTTTTGTGTTGCTCAATTTTGCCTTCCTTGGCTGGTTTTACGGACGGGGAATGGCAAAAACCGGAATGGCGCTGCAAATCGGTTTGAATTCAATAAATATCATTCTTTCGATTTGGCTGGTTTATGGGCTTGGCCTTGGGGTCGCCGGGGTGGCATTTGGCACAGTTGTGGCCGAAATTGTAATTGCGCTGATAGCTGCGGGATTGGTATTTAGGGAATTTTCCGGCGGCAATTCCTTCGTTCAAAAAACAATTCTTCAAAAAATATTGAATAAAAATGACCTGTGGAGATTGTTTGATCTTAGTCGGGATTTGATGATCCGCTCGGCAGCTTTGATGAGCGCCTTTGCCTTTTTCTCCGCTCAAATGTCACGCTCTGGCGAAATCAATCTGGCCGCAAGCGCCGTATTGCTCAACTTTATGATGGTAACAGCATTTTTTTTGGACGGGCAGGCTCAGGCGGCAGAGTTTTATTGCGGCAAGGCCATTGGGGCAAATTATCGTCCCGCTTTTGAAAGAGCGTGGATGCTGGCCGCTTTTTGGGGGCTAATAATCGGGCTTGGTTTGTTTGTGTTCTGGATTGTTGCCGGGCCACTGCTGATTGATTTTATCACTACCAATGAAGAAGTACGAACGGCAGCAAGGCAATATTTATTTGTCGCAGCGCTGATAGCTTTTAGCGGCGTGATTGCCTTTGTCATGGATGGCGTGATGACCGGTGCCACCATGAATTCTCTCATTCGCAACGGCATGCTGATTTCGTTTGCCATCTATATTATTGTGGCTTTTGTGTTTCAGGAGTTCTTTGGCCTGCTTGGTCTGTGGCTGGCTCTAAATGTGTTTTTTGTGGTGCGCGGAATAATATTCTGGTTCTCCGTGAAGGCAAGATTGGGGCAGCTATTCCCGGACTAGTGCTTAAAGGCTAATTCACGAATTCAGGTTTCTTTGTGCCCAATTATTGGTTTTTGTGCCCACAAGCTGCTCGATTGATGTGCAATTTTTTTTCTTTATTGCCTCGACCAGTCCCTTTTTAATTTGGTCCAGCAGCTCCAGCCCTTCAAATACCAAAGCCGTATATAATTGAATGGCGTTGGCTCCAGCCTCGATTTTTGCCAATGCACTGGCCGTCGAATGCACCCCGCCAACCCCGATTATTGTCATGTCAGGGCCGACCCGTTGGCGCATTTGGGCCAATTTGATGGTAGACGTTTCAAATATTGGCTGCCCTGATAATCCTCCGACCTCGTCAGCAAAATCCAATCCCTCAACGCCTGTTCTGGTGATGGTGGTGTTGGAAACTATCAAACCGTTCAGATCGGTTTTTGTAATTATTCCGGCAATATCATCCATAGCATCTGGGGTGAGATCGGGGGCGATTTTAAGAAATACCGGCGTGTTAGCGGCTTGGCGTGCGCGTTCATTCAAGGTTTCCCCAAGCAACCGTTCAAGCAGTTGCGGAGCTTGCAGCCCCCGCAATCCCGGTGTGTTGGGAGAGGAAATATTGATGGTGAGATAGTTGGCGATTCTTGCAAACTTTTTCACCCCCGTCACATAATCTCCAACAAAATCTTCGCTATCCTTATTGGCACCAATATTTATTCCGACCGGAGCCGCTCCTTTTTCTCTGGCCACATTCAAGCGCTCATATGCCGCATCATGCCCCAGATTGTTAAAGCCCATGCGATTGATCACGCCCTTTGCTGCCATCAGGCGAAACAGTCGAGGTTTAGAATTGCCGGTTTGGGGGTTTGGTGTGATGGTTCCAACTTCGCAAAAACCAAATCCCAAACCGTCTAGGGCGTCAAAAACCTCGGCATTTTTATCGAAGCCTGCCGCCATTCCAACGGGATTGGATAGAGGAATTCCCGCAATCGAAGTGTTTAATTGCAAAGGATCTTGAGGAATATCTGACGTAATCATACCTGATTTTAATGCCAAAAGAGTGGCCTTATGAGCCTGTTCCGGGTCCAGAGCCAACAGGGCGTCGCGAGAAAAACGACGCATAAACGGTCTGTTTAATAGAGATGAAACTCTTGAAATCATTATACTATTATATCGGGCAATTGGCATTTACCATCTTTAGAAACGCTTACATTAGTTTGCCATTCAATATCGGACTTTTTTAGGCTAGTATAAAGGTGAGGGAATAATTCTCCACCACGCGAGGGTTCCCAGCGCAGATTTGTTGAAACTCTTTGGCTTGAAATTGCCAGAATTTCCAAATCACTCTGCCCGGCAAAATACAGTTCGAGTGTTTTGGACAATTGCGCTGCCATTGAAAGATGAATAAATCCATCGGCCTCATCAATGGGGACAAAAGGCAAATGCTCAAAAGGCATTGCTACTTGCCATTGCTTGGCTGTGAGAATTTTATAGATAAGTTTGGGATCTGGTGAATTCATGATTTTCGTTTAGACAATTAGCAATGTAACGGCAAGTTGTAGATGGATATTTATGGCTTTACTTAATAAATAATATGCTTATTTATCCCGTGATAATATTCGATTGGAGCATTTGAATAATGTTTTCACACAGTGCCATATGGGACGCCATTGATGCGTTGGCCAAAAGGCATGGACTTTCCGTATCAGGTTTGGCCCGTTTGTCCGGGCTGGATGCAACGGCTTTTAATCCTTCAAAACGGGTTGGCAAAGATGGCCGCGAGCGTTGGCCTTCGACTGAAAGTATCGCAAAAATCTTGCAGTCCACCGAAGAAGATTATGATCAGTTTATGTCCGGCGGCGGGTTTTTGCATGTTGAAACCTCTAATTCGGCAGCACCGGCTTCAAATTACACAGTGCCACTTTTAGGCTTGGCTCAGGCGGGCGCTGGCGGCTTTTTTGATCCGGCAGGATATCCGCTTGGTCAGGGATGGGAAGAGGTTTCTTTCCCCGGAGCAGAACCGGGCAGCACATATGCGCTGGAGGTCACGGGGGATTCCATGACACCCGCATATCGGAACGGCGACATTCTAATAATATCTCCCTCCGAGCAATTGCGCCGTGGCGACAGAGTTGTTGTTCGCACCATTGATGGAGAAGTTACGGCAAAAATTCTTTACCGTCGGACCAGTAAGCTTGTGGAACTGCACTCGCTCAATCCTGAGCATTCCCCAAGAACCTTAAAGAATCAGGAAATTGACTGGATTGCTCGCATTCTTTGGGCCAGCCAATAGGATCGCCACACACTGCAAATAATTATTCTTTCGCAGGTGAGATCAATTCATCCGCCAAAGATTTTTCAATCAATTGGCGGGTTTCCTTGACGCCATAAAGGGCAACAAACGAGCCAAAGCGTGGTCCCTGATCTTGTCCCAACAAAATCTGATATAGCGCCTTGAACCAGTCGCGCAAAGGATCAAATTCATTGGATTTTCCCACCTGAAAAACAATATTCTGAATTTGGGAACTATCTGTCGAGCCTTCGATTTCTCCCAGCAGGTCAGATAATTCTTTTAGCGCCTTGCGCTCTTTTTCGCTAGCGGCGCGAAATTTTTTACTCGGTTTCACAAAATCTTCAAAATAACGCATGGCATAGGTTACCAGCTGATCCAGTTCTGGATGACTGGCAGGAGTTGCACCCGGTTGATAGCGTTGAATAAATCCCCAAAGAACTTCTGTATCTTGAGCGTTAGCAACAGAAACCAGATTTAACAGCAGCGAAAAGCTTAAAGGAATGTCATGGGTGATAGGGGCTGTGCCATTAACATGAAATGCCGGATTGCTCAGCCGTTCCTTGGCACTTTGATTTTCATACGCGTTGGCATGGCTGTAATATTCATCAACCGTCTTGGGAATCACATCAAAATACAATTTCTTGGCGCTCATGGGTTTTTGATACATGAACAGGGCGATGCTCTCTTTGGAGGCATATTTCAGCCAATCCTCAACCGGCAATCCGTTGCCTTTGGTTTTAGAAATTTTTTGGCCGTCCTGATCCAAAAACAATTCGAAGTTAAATCCTTCCGGCGGACGCGCCCCTAATGCGGCAACAATTTTTGACGATAATTTTACACTCTCGATCAGGTCTTTCCCCGCCATTTCATAATCAACGCCAAGGGCAAACCATCTTAAAGCCCAATCGGCCTTCCACTGGCATTTTACCGCTCCCCCGGTAACACTTGTTTCTACCTCTTGGCCATCATCAGGATCAATATAGGTAATGGTGCCCTTTTTTTCATCACGCGCTATCATTGGCACTTGTAAGACAATTCCGGTCTTTGGGCAGATGGGCAAAAATGGGGAATAGGTTTTGCGTCTCTCTTCGCCAATGGTTGGCAAAATAATATCCATTACCTTGTCGTAGACGTTTAGCATGCGCAACAGCGCTTCATCAAAATGGCCGGATGTATAATAATCGGTGGAGCTGATGAATTCATATTCAAAGCCGAACATGTTCAAAAATTCCATCAAACGATGGTTGTTATGATCGGCAAAGCTTTTGAACTTGTCAGAAAAGGGATCGGGAACTCTGGAAAGAGGGTGCCCAAGATACCTGTTCAACATTGCCTGATTTGGCAGGTGTGGCGGCACTTTGCGCATGCCGTCCATATCATCGGAAAAGCAAATCAGCCGTGTTTCGATCTGATCGCGGGTAAGCAGGCGAAAAGCGTTGCGCACCATGTTTGTGCGGGCCACTTCTCCAAATGTTCCGATATGGGGCAGACCCGATGGTCCATACCCGGTTTGAAATATTGCCTGCTTTGCCTTGGTTCTTTCCAGACGTTTGACAAGTTTTTTTGCCTCAATAAACGGCCAGGCCTTGGCGGTTTGAGCAGCTTCAAAAAGATTGGGATCAAGTGGGTTAAGAGAAGAATTTGGCACGGTCATTTTCCAGGTTTTACACTAAAATGCTAGCGCGCTTTCCTCGCACAGCTAAATCTTGAGTGCAACGACTTGTTTTTTTAGCTTTCTTTTTGTCTCTCGGTCAGGTTTTAAAAATCCAAAACCTTGTTATTGCAACCCCATTACCATATCTGTTGGCAGATATTGATTTTGGCAATTTGGAGAAAAAACATGGTTTTATCCATTCAGGACGCGCTCATTTACCTAATGGTTGTAACGGCAGCGGCCGACAGGGCGTTGAGCGATCAGGAATTGAGCCGGATGAGCATGTTGGTGGAAAGACTGCCGATTTTTGAGAATTATAATCTGGAAAAACTGCCCGCCGCAACCGCTCAATGCGCAGATTTGCTGGCCAATGTTGGCATCGAGGGAGTTTTGGAACTGGTTATTTCCAAACTGCCCAAACATTTGCACGATACCGCCTATGCCTTGGCTGTTGAGATTGCCGCCGCTGATCTGGAAGTGAAACAGGAGGAATTGCGCTGGCTGGAAATGGTGCGTGATAGTTTGAGCATTGATCGCCTGACAACAGCGGCCATAGAGGTGGCGGCCAGAGCTCGCTTGCGCAAGGGATGAGTTCAACAATACCGCACCTGCTTACGGACCGATCACGTTACGGCGATATAGCGTTACCAAATATTGAATGGCACCTTAAAAAAATTTGGATTAGATGCACTAAAGCAAATATTGCAAATAATTCATCTAAAATGGTGCAAGGATAGTATTTATGGAATTTTTTGGCACAGAATTTTTTGGACTGAGCGATGGCGCTTTTCGCTTTGCTATATTTGGTTTTGTACTTTTAACCATGGTGATAGTTGAAGCGATAATGCCTCGCCGCCAACGCCGTTTTAGCCGTCTCAAGCGTTGGACCACGAATTTTGGCATCATGCTTTCAGATTATGTGTCCGTTATCGCGTTCACATTCATTGTTCCCATTACTGCGGTAATTGCAGCTTTTTGGGCTCAGAAAAATGGCTGGGGCCTGTTAAATTTATTAGAGTTGCCTCTTTGGCTGGAATGGGTAATTGCCATTTTTGTTCTGGATTTTGTCATATGGTTTCAGCACCTTGTTACCCATAAAATTCCGATCCTATGGCGAATTCACAGGGTCCATCATTCAGATGTGGAAATGGATGCATCAACTGCAATTCGTTTTCATCCGGTTGAAATTATATTCTCGATTTTTGTAAAGGCAGGGGCGATTTTGCTGCTCGGCCCGGCAGCTGCCGCCGTGGTGATTTTTGAAGCACTGGTGAACGGATCAGCCCTGTTCAATCACGCCAATTTTAAGCTTCCCAATGTAATTGACGCCATGGTTAGGCGCCTGTTTGTTACCCCGGATATGCACCGGGTTCATCATTCGGTACATCCAAAAGAAACTGACAGCAATTATGGATTTTTTCTGTCCATCTGGGATCAGATATTTGGCACCTACATCGCCCAGCCAAAAGACGGGCATGATGAAATGGTCATCGGGTTAAATGAATGGCAGGACGATGCGCCAACGCGCTGGACATGGGCAATTTTATTGCCATTCAGAAATCCCAAAACCACAAAAAATTTGGATGAAGCCCCGGCTCCGGATCCATCCTCAAAAGGTTTGGATTGAACTCGAAATACTCTTTAGTAAAATCCGATAGGGAACCAGCGCAGGTAAAGTTCGTCCAGAACCCCCTCCCGCTTAAGACGGGTCAGGGCATAGTTTACAGCACGGCGCATCTGATCTTGATCCGGCCCGAACGTTATTGCTAGTCCTTGTCCAAACATTTGCGGGTTGAAGTATGCTTCCCCGGCAAAATCACAGCAATCAGGGTTTTGATTTAGCCATATGGATGCTCTTAAACCATCACCGAAATAGGCAAAAACTTCAGACTTTTTCAAAGCTGAAAGAGCGTCAAATTCACTCTCGTAAGCAACTAGTTCAGCATTTGGCAGGTAGCGGCGAATAAATTCATAATGGGCAGATCCCTTGCGAACACCAATAGTTTTACCTGCAAGATCGTTGGCATTAAACTCCGTTGCCACAAGTTCTTGCGCAACAAATCGACCTGGAAGCATCATGTAAATTTGGGAAAAATCAAAGCGCTCTCCACTCTCACGATCTATCGCCAGACCGGCAATAAGCGCATCGCCCTGAAAATCTTCTAATGCATCAGCCGCCTGCTCCCACGGCCAAATCTGCATTGTGCAACCCAGTTTGAGATTTTCACAAATCGCATTGGCTAGGTCGATATTAAAACCAACCAGCTCACCCGTTCCAGCTCGATAATTAAACGGGGGGTAATCAGCACTTGTCAAAAACCGAATGGCGGAAATTCCGCTCAAATCAGGATTTTGCTCCCGGGCTGTCGGGTCAAAAAGATTTGGAGTTATTTGTGCCAATGCAGCGCTTGAGATAAACAAGGCGCCGCTCAAAAAAAGAGTCACAATAAATACCAGTTTTATAATTAAGCTCTTCATTTCCAACCCAACAACAGCAATCCGTTTTTTGCATTTACCAGATTTAAAATCAAATAATCAATGCTAGCAACTATGCCCGCCATGTAAAAAATGATACAGGTATCATCATATCTTTAAAAATTTTACCGCCTAACCCGCCAACCCCAAATGCAAGCAATGCCGTTCAAAGATTGTGACCTGCATAGATGATGTACTGCAACAATAATGTCCTCCATTGATCTCATAAGATTTGTACTTGGCTCAACTTGCAAAAGCGATCAGCAGGCCCTGTTTCTGCTGGAGCAGGCGCTGTTGGCAGAAGCTGAACCGCTGGTATATTTTGCTATTCATCTAAATATTGACGAGACGGTAATTTACCAGCGCGCTGCCCAATGGTGCGGAATGGCATTTAGCGAAACTGTTCCCTCAAAGGTTCCCGCAAACCCGACAATTGCCCGCATAGATGCCATCGCCTTTGTTAAAACCATTCGGGCAAAATTGTTTGATCGCGATGTGTTGTTTACGTCTGCAGGGTTCAGCGAGATTTTGCGAATTCGTGAACAATTGGTTTTACAGCCCGATCTTGGAGGTCGAATTTGCCTTGTTCCACCGCGGGCAATACGGGTTGGCCTTGGCGATCGTTGCGCTCCGCTTTTATTGGATCAGGCAAGAACCCGTCTGGCACGCCAATGGCCCTATGCCAGCGCTCACCTTGAGCTTGGGCTTGGCACAAGAATTGTGTTCACCATAGCTCTTGTTGCGATAATTTCACTTGCGGCCATTACCCCGTTATTGCTGCATCCAATTTTGGTGCCGTTTTTGGCGTTTGTTATTTTGATACCGGCCCTGTTTCGAATGATCGCGGCCTTATCTTCTTTTTGGATGGATGTTGAGCCTGATATCGTTCCTTTGGATGATCAGGATTTGCCCCATTACACAATTCTAATTCCCCTAAGGGAAGAAGCTCATATGGTCGCGCAGTTGGTGGGCGCCATGAACCGTCTTGATTATCCAAGAGAAAAACTGGACATCAAATTTGTTGTGGAATCACAAAGCCGCAATACTCTTGATATGGTTGCCGCAGAATTGGGCAATCCGATATTTGAATTGGTCATAGTCCCCGAGCAGGAGCCATTTACAAAACCCAAGGCCTTAAATTATGCGTTGCCTCTGGCCCGGGGTGAATTGATAGTAATTTATGACGCAGAAGATATTCCAGAACCTGATCAATTGCGTCAGGCAGCCGCCAGATTTTTTAATGACCCCGGGCTTGATTGCCTGCAGGCCGAACTGGTTGTTGATAACAACAGCGAAAACTGGCTTTCAGCTTTGTTTTGTGCCGAATATAGTGGCCTTTTTGGGTTGATTTTGCCTGCGTTGTCTCGTTGGAATATGCCCTTGCCGCTTGGAGGGACATCTAATCATTTTCGTTTGAAGTCCCTGCGTGAAGTTGGTGGATGGGATGCATTCAACGTCACTGAAGATGCCGATCTTGGCATCAGGCTGAGCAGGTTGCGCTATCGTACGGGAACATTTTCTTCGCGCACATTTGAAGAAGCCCCGATCACCTATGGCAGTTGGCTGGCTCAACGCACGCGATGGATGAAGGGATGGATGCAGACATTCATCGTGCATAATCGTCACCCCAAAAAATTTCTTCGGGATATAGGCTGGAGGAACTTTTTGATTTTTCAAGCCTTTGTTGGCGGTATGATAATCAGCGCTTCGCTTCATACTCTTTTTGCGATAATTTTGTTGCTCAGGTTTTTTGCCGGAGAAACTCTTGGTCTTGTGCCCAACAGTCCATGGACTTTCATATTGTTGATAATTTTATTGGTGGGATACGGGGCCTCGATCCTTGTTTCGACTCTTGGCCTTAAAAGACTGGGTTTGCTTAGACTTGCCCCCTATCAGATACTTTTCCCAATTTATTGGATATTAAACTCAGTAGCGGCGTTTCTGGCTGTTTATGAGTTGTTTTCCCGGCCCTATTTTTGGGCCAAAACCAAACACGGCGTCACCAGATTTGCTCGCGGTGTGGATACTCAATAACAAATCCTGTTCCTTAAGTTCTTATTTTTAAAGTATCACATTGATAAAGGGATATTTACTCGGGTGCGCCTCGCTTTTGTTGCCTATTTGGTGGGCTTTTCTTTTTTTCTCATGTCGACAAACAGGTGGGCGCGGTGCGCGGGCATTAAAAGTGTTTCACGTTGCTTCGGTAACAATTTTTACGTCTAACACGTTGAAGTTTAAGAGTTTAATTTAGGGCGTTCTTATCAATCAATGTTGGTTTATCAAGTTTTTGGCCAGAGATTGGTAATCTGCCTTGGCAAGCCGTTGACTTTGTGCAAACCTTAAGCACCGCAAAAAGGTTTGGAACTGCTACACCAGTTTGCCAAAATGTTTAATTTACCAAAACGTTTTGGAGGTTTTAGTTTCCAGACCTGTGGTGAAACAAATGCCGGATAAAACTATGTTTGCCGGTGTGTGCTTAATGGGAGGAATTGATATGCACAGTAAATTTTTGGCGGGGATATCCGCTGTAACTCTGGTTCTGGCTTCGATGGGCGGCGCCAGTGCCATGTCTGACCTTTCTGGCCAGACTCTTTCGATCTTTGGTCCCTGGTTGACCGCTGATAAAGAAAACTTTGAAAAAGTTCTGGACCTGTTTGAAGAAAAAACCGGTGTTGACGTTGAATATGCTGGCTCTGACAGCTTTGAGCAGCAGATTGTAATTGATACTCAGGCGGGATCACCTCCCAATATTGCGGTGTTCCCTCAGCCCGGTCTGGCAGCTGATCTTGCCGCAAAAGGCCTTTTGACGCCTTTGGGCAATGATGTTGCCGATATTGTTCGCGCCAATTATGCCGCCGGACAATCATGGGTTGATCTTTCCAGCTATGCCGACGAAAACGGCGATACTCAGATGTTTGCTTTCCCCTATAAAGCTGACGTAAAATCTCTGGTCTGGTATTCACCCGACAATTTCGCCGATGCCGGATATGATGTTCCTGAAACCATGGAAGAGCTGATTGCCCTTTCCGATCAGATTGTTGCCGATGGCAGCACCCCTTGGTGTATCGGCCTGGGTTCTGGCGGAGCTACCGGCTGGCCGGCAACCGATTGGGTGGAAGACCTGATGTTGCGCACCCAGTCTCCTGAAGTTTATGACCAGTGGGTAACCAACGAAATTCCATTTAATGATCCGCGCGTTGTCGCAGCTATCGAAACATTCGGCTTGTTTGCCAAAAATGATGCCTATGTGGTTGGTGGAGCAGCAGCAGTTGGAACAACTGATTTCCGCGACAGTCCAAAAGGTCTGTTTACGGTTCCAGCCGATTGTTACCTGCATCGTCAGGCCTCGTTTATTCCGGCCTTCTTCCCGGATGGAACAGAACTTGGTACAGATGCTGACTTCTTCTACTTCCCAGCATATGAAGCCGAAGACCTTGGTCGTCCGGTTCTCGGCGGCGGCACCTTGTTTGCCATCACCGACGACAGCGAAGCAGCTCAGGCATTTGTTCGCTTCTTGGGAACAGCAGAAGCCCATGAAGTATGGATGGGTCTGGCTGGTTTCTTGACACCCCATACCGGAGTGGATACGGCAAAATACGCCAATGATACATTGCGCAGCCTTGGTCAGATTTTGGCCTCAGCCACTACATTCCGCTTTGATGGTTCTGATCTGATGCCCGGAGCAATTGGCGCTGGCACATTCTGGACCGGAATGGTCGATTATGTATCCGGATCTGATGCACAATCGGTTGCTGATGCGATCCAAGATAGCTGGGATTCCATCAAGTAGTCCTAACGACAACTCATAAAATCCTTCCCGGCGCTAATAGTTTTAGCGCCGGGAAATTCTCGACGGGTGGCCACAAGGGACAAATATACAGGGGGAAGAACAACAATGGCTTTCGGTTTGGTTTTTGATGTTTGAGCAGGTTTTAAGCGCAGCAATAACCGTCATAATTGGCGTTGGCGCCGCATTGGCCTATTTCTGGGGTAGTAACTGGCTTTTGGACAAGTTTTTGCTGGCCGGACCAAACGTTTCCCCCTCTCAATCCATTAGAGCCGATCGCGCCCGCTCCTCCATCAGGCCCTGGCTATTTCTCGCTCCAGCCCTATTGTTTTTGAGCGTATTTCTGGTCTATCCGGTGTTTGAAACCCTTCGCCTTAGCTTGATGGATTCAAACAGCCAAAAATTCATCGGGCTTTCCAACTATATCTGGGCTTTTCAGGATCCGGGTTTTTTGCAATCAATTTTTAATAACCTGTTGTGGCTGCTGGTGGTTCCGGCTGCCGCTACAGCCCTTGGCCTGCTGATAGCTGTCATTGCTGATCGTTTGTGGTGGGGTAATATCGCCAAATCGCTGATTTTCATGCCTATGGCCATTTCATTCGTTGGCGCTTCGGTGATCTGGAAATTCATCTATGATTATCGCGGTGTTGATACCGAGCAAATCGGCCTGCTCAATGCTCTGGTTCAGGGGATGGGTGGCAGCGCACAGGCATGGATTACACTTCCCATATGGAATTCGGTTTTTCTGATGATCATTCTGGTCTGGATCGAAGTCGGCTTTGCCATGGTTATCCTTTCTGCGGCCCTAAGGGGGGTATCCGAAGAGACAATCGAGGCGGCCCGAATTGATGGCGCCAACGATATTCAGATATTTTTCAACATTTTGATCCCCCAGATTATGCCCACGATTATTGTGGTTTGGACGACGATCACCATTAAGGTGCTTAAGGTTTTTGATATTATTTTAGCCATGACCAATGGTCAGTGGGATACGCAGGTTCTGGCAAATCTAATGTTTGACTGGATGTTCAGAGGCTCCGATTTTGGTCGCGGTTCAACCATTGCCATCATTATTATGCTGGCGGTGATGCCCATAATGATCTGGAATATCAGACAGGCCAACCAAGAGGAGGGCGCACGATGATCGCCAAGGCTCTTAAAGGTTTAACATGGGGCAGGGCCGGAGCCCACGCTCTGTTGTTGTTTTTGGTATTGATTTGGACATTGCCCACAGTGGGGCTGCTGGTTTCTTCTTTGCGCGATAAAGATCAACTGGCCATTTCGGGCTGGTGGACCGCGTTAACGACAACGGAACGCACGGAAGTTGCCAGATTGCCTAAATCCGATGAACAGGTTGAAGAAAACGGCCAGTTTGTAATTCGTGGAGAATTGTTTGAGCAAGGCTCCAACCGCACCATTATAAGTTTTGGCGCAACGGCAAATACTCTTGATGAGGCCAAGCCGGGGCAAACTATTCCCCTTCGCGACAATGGGCAAATCTCTGTTTCCCAAAATGGTGCATATGAATGGGTTTCTCAGACAGGGTTCACCCACACTCGCGGGCCGCGCCTGTTCTATGAGGCAGGAATTCCGCCAACATTTTCGCTGGATAACTATTTTGAAGTCATGACTTCTCAGGGCATCGGGCGCTCGTTTGTAAACTCGTTTACCGTTACGATTCCGGCAACGATTATCCCGATTTTGATCGCTGCCTTTGCCGCCTATGCCTTGGCGTGGATGTCGTTTCCCGGTCGCGGCTGGATCGTTGCCATAGTTGTCGGGCTGTTGGTGGTTCCCTTGCAAATGTCACTTATTCCGGTTTTGCGCATGTATAATGTTATCGCCAACTTAACCGGTGGAGATTCCAAAACCTATCTGGGTGTCTGGATGGCGCACACGGCCTTCGGGCTGCCTTTGGCTATCTATTTATTGCGCAACTATATGGTTGGGCTGCCCCGCGAAATTATGGAATCAGCTCGTATCGACGGGGCTTCCCATTTTAAGATTTTCACCACCATGGTTTTACCTCTTAGCTTTCCAGCCTTAGCCTCGTTTGCGATTTTCCAGTTTCTTTGGGTCTGGAATGATTTGCTGGTGGCGACGGTGTTTTTGGGCAATACGGAAAACACTTTGGTGCTGACAGGGCGCTTGCGGGAGCTTTTGGGCTCAAGGGGAAATAATTGGGAAATTCTGACTTCGGGAGCGTTTGTTTCGATCATAGTTCCGTTGATTGTTTTCTTTTCGCTGCAAAGATATTTTGTCCGCGGCCTTTTGGCAGGCTCGGTAAAATAGTTTTTTTGTTTTAAGAGGTTTTTTGCAATTATTGTTCGATCAAGTCTTTACCAATAAAAAACCGGGCCGGAATTATCGTTTGGCTGCGTGCTGATTTGCTTTCGCATTGCTCGATTATTCCCCTGACCAATTGCTCCCCCGCTTCGCGCAAAGATGATCTTACAAAAGTGAAAACGCCCTCATATGGGCTAAGATCCAGATAGTTTAGCATGTCATCCATGGTGGCAATGGAGATGTTTTTCCCCGGTTGCCTGCCAGCCTGCACCAGTGCGCCATAGCCCTCAACCGCCATTAAAGCTGATGAATATAAAATCGCGCTGACCTCGCCATCGGCCAGAGCCTGTTTTGTTAATTGATATCCCGCATTTGCCATCGGGTGAGTTGCATTAAAGGTTTTTACTGTTGCAGGATCCATATCCAATTCTTTTAGCGCTGCGCTAACCCCGGATTGGCGGGCACTGGCAAAGGTGAATTTTGCATCCCCGTTCAAAAAAGCAATATGTCTGTGCCCATTGGCAATCAACAAATTGGTGAGTTTTTTGTAGATCCCCGGATTATCAATATCGACCCATGAATATTCATCGCTTCGATTATCTCTGGAATGAACGATAAAAGGCTTATTGGCATCCAGCAGATATTTTATGCGCGGATCATTGTGCTGGGGCAGATCAACAATAAAACCATCCACCGAATTATCGCGCACATACCTATCATAAACCGCAATCTGATGCTCGGTGGTATCGCTGGTCAGAACTATATCATAATTGCCAATGCGCGCCCCTCGCAATACCCCCGCCATAACCTCCACAAAATGCGGATCGACGAATTTTTGATCATTATCTGCCTGTATCCATGCGATATTGTGGGTGCGTTGGGTAACAAGACGTTGGGCATTTCTATTGGGGCGATAGCCATGTTTTTTTGCCGCCTTGCGCACACGCTCTCTGGTTTTGGCCCCCACATCATCATATCCGTTCAAAGCTCTGGAAATTGTAGTGATGGACAGGTCAAGTTCTGCCGCCAGATCTTTAATTGTGATGGAGCTTTTTGGCCCCGGTGCTGTGTCCGGGCTGCCTTTTGCGCTGATATTGTCTTTTGTCATGGCTCATCTGTATCAGTTAATGGCCAACTTCCCTATATCTTCAACTATCTGATGTCCAGCGGTTGACCTTTGTGGATTTCATTCGGTAATGTTAATTTACTAAAACGTTTTGGTAAACTGCCAACAAGACGGCGCAAGGCTTTAAATAATGATCGCCCACGCTCGGCAAGTGCCAATATATGAGCTGCAAAAGCATTCTTTGATCAGAGTTTGTTTTATTTGTAAGCGGATTTTTATTAATCGACCTGATTGGGGTTTGTGATCAGGTTAGATGGGCGAGGGCCAGCACATGATTCACGATTATCGCGCACCTGAAGACAAAGAGATTATCTCCTCCAGCAAAGATTCTGACTGGTGGCGCGGCGCGGTAATTTATCAGATTTATCCCAGATCATTTCAGGATCACAATGGCGATGGCATCGGTGATCTTGTGGGCATAAGTCAGCGGTTGGAATATGTTGCCGACCTTGGTGTTGACGCCATTTGGATTTCGCCATTTTTCACCTCACCCATGAAAGATTTTGGCTATGATGTTTCCAATTATCGTGATGTAGACCCGATTTTCGGAGTTATGGAGGATTTTGACCGATTGGTGGAAAAAGCCCATGGTCTGGGCCTTAAGGTAATAATTGATCAGGTTATTTCCCATTCCTCAGATCAGCACAGCTGGTTTAGTGAAAGCCGCCAATCCAAAACCAACTCCAGAGCTGATTGGTATGTCTGGGCCGATGCACGCGCCGATGGAACGCCACCCAACAATTGGCTGTCAATTTTTGGCGGTCCCGCATGGCATTGGGACCCACGGCGCAAACAATATTACATGCACAATTTTCTTGCCTCCCAGCCGGACCTGAACTTTCATAATATTGAAGTTCAGGATGCCTTGCTTAGCGAAATGAAATTTTGGCTCGAGCGCGGAGTTGATGGTTTCAGGCTTGATACGGTTAACTTTTATTTCCATTCTGAAGGCCTTGAGACAAACCCCGCGCTGGCCCCAGAACGCTTCAATGCTTCCACTGCCCCTGATGTTAATCCCTATAATCTGCAGGATCACATATTTGACAAATCCCGTCCTGAAAATTTAAAATTTTTAACTCGGATCAGAAAACTTCTTGATCAGTTTCCCGGCGCAACCAGCGTTGGGGAAATCGGCGATGCCCAACGCCAGCATGAATTGATGGCCCAGTATACGAGCGGAAATGACCATCTGCATATGGCCTATACCTTTGATTTTCTTGGTGGAAGTTTTGATGCGGAGCATTTTCGCCGTGCCATAGAAGCAGATAATGAGGCCACCGGCAGTTGGCAGTGTCTGGCGTTTTCAAACCACGATGTGGTGCGCCATATTTCGCGCTGGTCAAAACATGGTGACGAGGAACGCTTTGCGCGTCTCGCCACCATGCTGCTGCTCTCAATGCGTGGCTCTGTGTGTATTTATCAGGGGGAAGAGCTGGGATTGACCGAAGCTGAAATCGCTTTTGAGGAATTAACAGACCCCTATGGCATTGAATTCTGGCCCAATTTCAAAGGTCGTGATGGTTGCCGCACGCCAATGGTCTGGCAGGCTAACGCTCCCCTTGGAGGGTTTACATCTGCCGCCAAAAGCTGGCTGCCGGTGCCCGGAGATCATTTAGTCCGCGCTGTCGATCAGCAGGATCAGAGCGGCACTGATTCCATGCTGCAATTTTATCGCGAATATATCCGGTTTAGAAAAGGCCATCCTTGCCTGATTACGGGCACGATAAAACTGGTAAACAGCCCACAAAATGTTTTGGCTTTTGTCCGTGAACTGGATGGAGAAAAGATTGTCTGTGCGTTTAATATGTCGGCTGATGCACAAAAGTTTGCAGTGCCGCAAAATATGAACTTGAGCAAAAAACTTGCACCCGGCTCTGTTGATCCGCAAGATAATGGCAATATTGACCTGCCTGCCTTTGCTGCTTTTGTTTGCGTGTTGGACGGATAGAGTTTGAATAAAACCGCGCTTCGGGCTGATAAAAAGGCTGGTTTTCGACTATGCGTGGGCCAAAAAACAATCGGGAGTAGAATTTTATGACTGATCTGAAAATTATTGACCTGAACAAGTCTTTTGGTCCGGTTGAAGTATTAAAAAATATCAATCTGGATATAAAGTCCGGAGAATTTATTGTTTTTGTCGGCCCTTCCGGTTGTGGAAAATCCACTCTTTTGCGCTGCATTTCCGGTCTTGAGGAGATAACCAGCGGGGAGATGCAAATTGACGGGCGAAGGGTGAACGAACTTGTGCCCTCCAAACGCGGCATTGCCATGGTGTTTCAATCCTATGCGCTTTATCCTCATATGAGCGTTTATGATAACATGGCCTATTCGCTAAAACTCAAGGGAATGACAAAGTCCGAAATTAAAACTCTGGTTTTACAGGCGGCAGAAAAACTCCAGCTTACTGATTATCTGGATCGCCTGCCAAAGGCTCTTTCCGGAGGCCAGCGCCAAAGGGTTGCCATTGGGCGCTCGATTGTGCGCGACCCCAAAATATTTTTGTTTGATGAGCCTCTGTCAAATCTGGATGCGGCATTGAGGGTGCAGATGCGTATGGAAATTGCCGAACTCAGCGCGTCTCTGCCTGATACAACCATGGTTTATGTGACCCATGATCAGGTTGAGGCCATGACCATGGCTGATCGAATTGTTGTGTTGCGCGATGGTATTGTTGAGCAGGTTGGCACCCCCATGGAACTTTATGACAGTCCCAATTCACTTTTTGTGGCCGGATTTATCGGCTCGCCAAAAATGAATTTCTTTACCGGTGATCTGATCAAGAACAATAAGGCCCATGTTTTGGGAGCCAGAGCCGAACATCTTGATATTGTTAAAAAAGGCGAATGGGACGGCAAGGTTATTCATGCGGAAAACCTTGGTTCAGATAGTTTTATATATGTGGATGTGGGTGGAGAGACGCCAATTGTGGTGCGCCAGAACGGAAAGTCTTCTCAAAAGCCGGGGGATATGGTTTCCATTGCCCCTAAAAAGGGCCACCTGTACCAGTTTGATGAAAACGGCAAGCCGTTATAATTGCCAATTTGCTGATTTGACCTGTTTTGGCACTCTGGATTTTATTCCTTAGGCCAGACCTTAATTTTTATCCGACGCCATTGAGCGTGAAAGAATAATAACCGGAATAATTCCAACCAGCACCAATAGCAGGGAGGCAATTCCCGCCTGTTCGATCCGCCCTCTGGAAGCAAGGTCGTGGATATATATTGCGGTGGTTTCAATGCCGAACGGGCGCAGCATCAAGGTGGCTGAAAGCTCTTTTAAACTGTCGATAAATACCAGCAATGCTGCGGTGATTATGGCTGGCCTCAATAGCGGAAGCAGGATAATTCTTAAAGTCTGCCAGCGAGAATACCCAAAACATTTGGCAGCATCATCCAGATTTGGAGATATTTTTTTGAATCCGGCATCAATGGACCCTTCAGCCACTGCCATAAACCTGACGACATAGGCATAGATCAGGGTGGCTCCGGACCCGGTTATCAAAAGTCCGGTGGATATTCCAAACCATTGGCGCATCAATGAATCAACGAAATTATCAAAATTTGCAATGGGTAAAAATATTCCCAGCGCAATAATCGTGCCCGGCAATGCATAACCAACAGAGGCGAAACGCACCATAAAACCGGTAAATTTTGTGCCCCTTATCCGCACCGCATAGCTTAGGAATACAGCTAGAATAACAGTTATCAGGGCCGCAATTGCAGCCAGAATTATGCTGGTTGTAAGCGCCTCAATCATCCTCTGGCTGAACCCTGATGCTAGGTATCTGCTGGCATAATTGCCAAGAATAATAAAGGGAACTCCAAAGCCAAGACCAACCGGAACAAAACATAAAATTGTCGCTCCGCCTGCCTTCCAGCCCCTTAATTTTATGCGCTCGAACAAAAGCTGCGATGATTGTCTGGCATCATTAAAGC
Organism: uncultured Devosia sp.; assembly: GCA_964569865.1. GTDB lineage: Bacteria > Pseudomonadota > Alphaproteobacteria > Rhizobiales > Devosiaceae > DROE01. The sequence continues at coordinate 18,471 of CAZMVQ010000004.1, read as the reverse complement.
GCTGTTTGCGCCTTATCCATCTTTCAAAACCGATTAGGGCCAGCATCAAAAACAACAATACCAGCGCCAGTTGAGCAGAACCGGCCGCATCTCCCTGATTTACCCAGATGGAAAATATGGAAAATGTCAGGGTTTGAACCCCAAGATATTCCATAGCGCCGATATCGTTTATCGCCTCCATCATCACTAAAATTATTCCCAGTGCCAAAGCCGGACGCGCAAGGGGCAGCAATATTGAGGTAAGAATGCGCAATTGATTTGCCCCAAGCATCACCCCGGCTTCAATGCCCCGGCGCCCCTGCACAACAAAAAGCGCACGAACACTAAGATATACATATGGATAAAGAACCAGCGACAATACTAAAACGGCTCCCCCAAGGGATCGAATTTCCGGAAACCAATAGTCTCGCGCTGAACTAAATCCACCAAGCTGGCGCACCAGAGACTGTATCGGACCGGTAAAGGTAAAAAACTCGGTAAACGTATAGGCGCTGATATAGGTCGGCACGGCCAGCGGCAACATTAGTGCCCATGTGAAAATTTTACGCCCCGGAAATTCAAAAAAACACGTCAGCCAGGCTGAAATTGCCCCGATTGAGCCGGCCACGATTGCCAGCCCGATCAATAGTAAAAATGTGGTCCATGCAGCTTTTGGTAAAACCGTTGAACTTAGGGAGATAAGGCTTTGCAGGTCGCCCCCTGCCGCCATGACTATCAGGGCAATTATCGGCATGCCCACCAGCAAGGCCACAAGGGCGACACCAAATGCCGGCCATCTGCCATTTTTTAAAATGGCTGTAGTTTTTATTGATTTAGCGGTAGATTTTTCCACTATTCGATCTGTTTTCTTGAAAAAAATTAATTGAAATCTTAGCGCCCGTCGCCCCAATTACTGTTTCGATCGCTGAGGGAAACCAACCTTGGGTATGGACCCCTTGGGTTAAGACCCTTGGGTTAAGGCCCTTGGGGTTAAGGCCCTTGGGGCTGGATCCTAATCATTAAACCCGACCTGATCAACCAACAGGCTTGCTGCTGCTCGCCATTTGGCAATCTCAACTATTGATAGCGGATCTGCAACCAGTTCTCCATAACTTTTTGTGATTTCAGATGGGTTGGCATCTGGTGAAATAGGATATTCAAAAACCTGTTCCGCATAAATTTCCTGAGCTTTTGGGCTGGATAAAAACTCCATCAAGGCAGTTGCGTTTTCTCGATTAGGAGCGTTTTTGGCCATGGCCATTCCGGAAATATTTACGTGGGTTCCGCGACCATTTTGATCTGGAAACAGAACTTTTACCGATGCTTCCCAGTCTTTTTGTTCCGGGTTTCTTTCATTGGTGCGCATTAGCCCCATATAATAGGTATAGCCAATTGCCAGATCACATTCCCCTGAATAGATGCCCTGTACCTGGGCGCGATCATTGCCCACTGGAGAGCGGGCCAGATTGTTTTTCAAACCGATAAGCCACTCTTTTGCCGCCTCTTCCCCCTCATTGGCAATGATAGAAGCAAACAGTGCAATATTATAGGGGTGCTGTCCGGAGCGAATGCAAATCCTGTCATTCCATTTTGGATCAGCCAGTTCAGCGTAAGTTATATTATCCTGCTCGACCCGATCGCGAGAGGCCAGCACAACTCTGGCCCTAAGGGTCAAACCAAACCAGTTACCATCCGGGTCGCGATATTGCGCTGGAATATTCGCATCTATTGTTTCGCTGGTTACGGGCTGGGTTACCCCTCCGAGTTTTACTTCCATAAGACGCCCGATATCTACCGTTAAGATAACATCAGCAGGGGAATTTCTCCCCTCGGCCTTGAGGCGTTCCACCATGCCATCTTTAAGGTTTAGAACTCTGGTTTCGATGCCGGTTTCTTTAGTGAAAGCATCCAGCACCGGCGCTATAAGTTCGGGCTGGCGGTACGAATAGATATTGACCTGATTGGAATTTGCAAAAGTCGGGCTGGCTGCAATTGCTGTTATTCCCAACAAAGCGGCCGCAATCGCCGATTTGATTGTGCTTTTCATTAATTTTCTCCATTTCCTTGGGATTAAAGGTCCCGAGCAAGTAGAATGTTTCTGGAAGCATCTAATAGAATAGTCAATAAGCGTTTGAAATATAAAGGCTTATGGAGTTGAGCAAGTTTAGAACCGTTCAAAACACTTGAAGGAAATTGGTTGTTTTTCAATTCGCTAGCTAGATTAATATGCAACACCTGATTGCGACAATCTGCCGCAGCCAGTTTGTCAGTCTTACAAAGACAAAACTACCTGACAACAAGATCTGAAGGGACCACAAGAGACATTAGCGTTCCCTCGCCAGCTGACGGGTCCACATAAAGCGCGCACGAATTCACCGAAATGAGAGATCGTGTCAGAGCCAATCCGATGGTTGATTTCATGGCCACCATGGTTTCTCCGGTTCTTTTGCCACGTTCTTTGAACACGACAAATCGCTCATCCACACCTTTTGGGCCGATGGAGGAATCACGAACATGAATGCCAAGCGAGCCGTCATCTTCAATCTGGGCCGAAAGAATAACTTTGGCTCCCGGCGGAGTTTGGGAGATCGCGCTGGCCAAAAGGTTTAAGACTGCCTGCCTGAGGGATGCCCTGTCGGCAACGATGTCTGGCAGGTTTTGTGCTATGGCATCACGCAGAATAACCCGGCGTTCTCTGGCCTCTGCTCTGATAAGTGCCAGGCATTCTGCCAGCAATTCCTTGAGGTCAAAATCAGTATCCGATTTTGCAATATCCTGATTTTCCAGAAGGGTGTATTCGTCCAACTCGTCAGTTAATCGCGAAATTTCATTTCCTGCGGTTTCAATATCCCGTGCATATTCCACATATCTGGGGTTAGCGATTTTGCCGAACGCTTCGGTGCCAATTAATTCGGAAAACCCCAAAATTGTGTTTAGTGGCCGCCTTATTCCCTGACTGAGACGGTTAAGCAGCAATGTTGCACTCTGGCTTTGTGGCCGTAAATTTGCAGTCTCAGTCCGCGCTTCTTCGACCCGTTTGAAGGTGCCGAAATACCCACTGACAATTCCGGCCCGGCCGCCAGCAAAAATTTCGAATTCCAGGTTTTGTTCTTTTGATGAAAGTTCAATGCGCGGTAATTCAGTTTCAGCTGTTTTGGCTTTTTGTTCCAAAAATTCCCTAAACAGATTTCGCAGCTCAAAGTCAAAGAAGTTGGAAAACGGTTTGCCGATTATTTCCTCGCTGGAGCGCCCAATTAGCTCCGCACCCTGCTGGGATACATTTGAAACTATGCCATTGCGATTTATTTCAATAAATCCCTCATTGCGGGCAATTGCTATTGCGCGCACAAAAGATTTTGAACTTTCCAAATTTTGAGGAACCCGCATCTCCTCTAAAGGATTATTGTTATCAACTAAGTCTGGCATTGCCTGCGCCGAAAGCATCAGGGCCTGTGTTCCATGCCAGTTTATTCCCTGCAATCTGGCACTTACCTTAACCTCTGAGCCGTGTTCGCCCATAATTGCCAAGACCGGACCCAGTGAACTGTCGGAATTTTCAACTCTTGGGAAGATTGCTGCCAACCCGTTTGCCTTTAATTCAGAAATCGACGAGCTGCCCACAAGATCGGCCAACGCCCGATTTGCAAACAAAATGTCTTGGTCCTTGAATATTAAAATTCCAATGGGCAGGCGGTTAAGCACCAGCATTTCATCGGATAGCGCTATGGTTTTTGCGTGGCGCGTATTTGTCAGTGGCGAAGCCGTTTCGTCCGGGGCGGCTTTATCTTGGGCAGATTTAACCCCAACCCGTTTTTCAAGAATTCGCCCCAGTTCCTTAAAATTATATCGCGCTACCCGCTCCAGTTCGGGATTATTTTCTATGGCAGTTGCACCGACGACAGATTCTTCATCTATCGAATTGGCTTGGGACTGTGCGAAATCCACCGGGCTTACTTCTTTGCGCTCTGAACTTTTGTAACTCTGAGCGGTTTCTAAATTCTGATCTTTTTCGGTCCTGTCTGCCTGCACAAAACCTCGTCCGGTTACTCGCCAAAGCTCTGGCGTTTTTCCTAAATCTTCTTCCTGAATAAAATCAACAGAGGCGTCATCCCCCCGATCAATATCATCCGGGGCAATATCTTGCAGATCTTGCTGGCGTTTGGAATTTGCGTGGGCAAGTAGCCTCGGGTCAATTTCCTCGGAATCGTTCAACGGTTCAAAAATTTCGCTGCCATTGTTGAGCCGGTCAATCAATTTGCTGAGTGAGCCACTGTCCTTAGCCGGATCGGGGGCGTCACTATTCCTGCTTTCTTCGTCTTCCTTGGCCCTTTTTCCTTTGCCTTCATCAGCTACAAGAGACGGGTGAGGTGATTGCAGGTCTTGTTGTGGATATTGCTGTGCAAGTTTTTTAAGATGTTTTCGTTTAACGGGATCAACGCCAACAATCATCAATGCGCTTTGATTATTTTCCAACAATATTGGTGTGCAGGAGCAGGTGATGGATAATGGTTTGCCACCGGCCAGAAACCTCACCCGGGATAAGCTGGTTAATCCCGTTGAGCCTAATCTGAGCAAACGCCGCACCTGTCCGGCAATCGGAGTGGGTGGCTTGGTCAGTTTTAGTTTTGAATTTTTTTCGCTCGCCAGAAAGACTCTGGCGGCCTCGTTTAGCCAGATTAACTCCACACCCTCGCTGTCCCAGAGCCAGGCAGGTCTCAATTGGGATTTAGTTAGCTCAATAATTTGAGCATTAGCTGATTTATTCCAGTCATTATTCATAGGTTGACTATCTTTTGGCGTTTTTTTCGTGAGGCGAAGGGTTTTAACCCCATCTATTTAATATATTCTGCAGCAGTAAAATGTTGGGGAAAACCCCGGATCGGGGTAAAACTTAGCATTTCTGTCCCTTTTTAGATACATTGAAGCCCCATTCGGGTCTAGATTGCTCATGCACAATAGCCCCTACAATCAAAAGCATGGTTAAAATCCAGAATTTTTGGGAAATAGCTGCCTGAGCTGCAAAATAGGTAAATTCAACTCTTGTCAGATTTGACGCTTGGTCATATGTTCCGCCCATTCCGATAAGGATGTGCCGCCTTAGCTCAGTTGGTTAGAGCGCTAGAATGTGGATCTAGAGGTCCCCTGTTCGATTCAGGGAGGCGGTACCATAAACCTGCATATCAGGGCCGATGATTAAGGGCCTTTGGTTTTGTCGAACAAATCCAAATAGTTGTTATCGATCAACGATTGTTTTCAGTTTGCCTATTGGTCCAGACGCAATGCTGAAAGCTGGCTGGCAATATCGGCAAACACATCGTCAAGTTCGCTTGGCTGTTCCGGGAAATAGGCCTGCGCAAGACTGCTTGCACAATCTTCCAACATATTTTGGGTGGTGGCGTTGGGCGGATCAAGACCAATTGTATAAACCACAATATTTGCTGCCTTGGCATTGTTGCACGATTCAACCGTGCGATTATTCATTTCTGTGCGAAGTTGCGTATTGCTCCAGCCAACGGCGCCAATCCTCTCATTGTAGGGAAAACCGTATGGCGAGTAATAGAACGCTCCGTTCATATTGTTGGTGGAATACATGGTGTTTTCACCATCGGTCATTATTATCAGAACCTTCATCGTGTCCGGATCATAAGGGTTCCCCTCGCTAAACGGTTCGGTCGGTGAAACTACCCTAAATCCCCAGATTGCTCCCATATGAATATTTGTAGCGCCGCCTGCATCCATATCGTCTATGGCCTCAAGAATATCGGCTTTTTGATCGCTTAGGGGCAAAATTGCGGCGCTGGGACAATCGAAATTGGGGCCCCATGAGCTGGTGCTTATGCTTCCATTATACTTACACAGGCGCTCCTGACGCTCCCGATCAGATGCTCCGATTAGCGGCGGACATGTGGGGGATGCGGTATCGCTTTCATAATCACTTTGCCAGGATGCCCATGAATCTGGAGTATCTGGGGAAAATGAAGGCACAAACAAAGTATCCGGGTCTGCCAGATCGGGTGTTGTGTCATCAGTATCCAAATGGGCGTCAGGTCCACTTGTTTCAGTATTCGGTCTGGCATCAACACAACCACCCCATTGGGCATTGCTTAATTGATTATATAGGGCAAGCCTGTCCACAGGACCAAAAAACGGAGTATTTTCATCGTCGTCATCGTCAAAATTATCACTGGCGATGGAGGAGTTTCCATCTACGTCAATCCAAGGGGCTGCCGCATTATTGGCGCCCACATTGACAAAACTTGTAAATGGAATAATTCCTATTTTTGTAGTTGTTGAAACAGATTGCCCTTCAAATAATATCTCTGTGGCATTGCTTGCCGCCGTTTTTAGGTTCGTCATCCGTGATGACCAGTTCATCGATCCTGAATTATCCAGCACCATGCCAACTTCCAAAAACAACTGCTTTCTGGTTGCTTGCGAAGCCACACGAGTGCTCATTTCATTAATTCCAACCAGCCCCAAAAACGGCAAAGGCACGGTTAAGCGGGCCTCAAGAAACAACGCACCCTCCTCTTGATCGACACTGATCGTATCAAGCACAGCGGTGACGTTGATTGCGCTGAGGCGCTCCATCAGTATTGGTTGCGCAAGGGCAAGAATTTCTAGCTCTGTTTGGGTGTAAATGGTTGGCTGCAGTGATAAAACTGTGGAATCCAGAGAGGATTGGGCCATGGAGCGGGCATTTTGTATGTTGACAAAATCAACAGCAGCACCGCCAAACGCAACCAGAACGATAGCCAATATGCCAAAAATTACAGCAAATACGCCGCGTTCATCTGTCAAAAAGCGCTGAGTTATTGTTCCCTTTTTCATCACGGATTACCTTGCAGACTAAAAAAGATAAAACCATGATTACCCTGACACTCCTAAATAAACGTGATGATTTAATGCAAAATTGCATGTATCCTGTTCTGCAACCCTGTTGCTTATGGCAATAACGCTTTCGTTTTAGCCGGCTAGTGCAGCCAATATGCCCCTAAATATTGTTATTTTTTAGAGCAGTGATCACGGCTTTTTCAGCACCCTACCAATGCCACAAAGTGCCATCTTCCAGTCGGTTCACAGGCAGGTATGAGCGTTTATAGGGATATTTCTTGGCCAGCTTTTCATCAATATCCACCCCATGTCCAATTGCCTCGCCCGGATGTAAAAAGCCGCCATCCTGAACCCATGCATGGGGAAACACTTCATGGGTTTCTTCCCGATAGCCCGAAAATTCCTGAATTCCAAAATTTGGAACCCAAAGATCAATATGCAGGTTTGCCCCCATTGCCACGGGTGAAACATCGGTTGGGCCATGACAGGCGGTTCGCACATGATAAATCGCCGCAAAATCAAAAATCCGGCGCAAACCGGTAACCCCGCCAGCGTGTACAGAAGTGGTGCGGATATAATCGATTAATTGTTCTTCGATCACAGTGCGTGCGTCCCAGATGGTATTAAATATTTCACCCAAGGCAATCGGCGTAGTCGTATGTTCGCGAATAATTCGATAACCTTCGGGCAATTCCGCCGGCACCGCATCTTCAAGCCAGAACAACCGATATGGCTCCAGATCCTTACCAAGGCGGGCAGCCTCGATTGGCGTTAACCGGTGGTGAGCATCATGCAAGAGGTGAGTGTCCCAGCCAACAACATCGCGCAATCTTTCAAAAACTTTGGGAATATGGCGCAAATATTTGGATGTGGACCATACCTCTTCTCTGGGCAGGTTTTTAACTCTGGCTTGGGAATTCTTTGCCCCCTTGCTGGAGCCGATACCATAAATTGATTCAAACCCCGGCACGCCAGACTGGGCACGAATGGCAACAAATCCCTGTTCCTTTTTAGCCAGAACAGCATCTGCCACCTCTTCAATTGTGCGGCCCTGAGCATGGGCATAGGCCATTATTTTTGTGCGAGAAGCACCACCCAGCAACTGATATAGGGGCATGTTTGCCGCCTTGGCTTTTATGTCCCAAAGAGCGGTGTCGATACCAGAAATTGCTGCCATGGTAATGGGGCCGCGCCGCCAATAGGCCCCTCGATAAAGATACTGCCAGATATCCTCAATTTGCATGGGGTCGCGACCAATGAGACATGGAATGACGTGCTCTTCAAGATAGGCAACAACTGCCAACTCTCTTCCGTTTACTGTCGCGTCTCCAATTCCATAAAGACCTTCATCGGTAATAATTTTAACCGTGACAAAATTACGTCCCGGCGAAGTAACTATCACTCGAATTTCTTTGATCTTCATCCCATTATCCAATCTGTTTTTTTTGGCCTACGGTAAAATCCAGGTTATTTTCAATTGCAGGCATCTTTAATTTGGGTCATTTTTGATTTAAAACTGCAATCGGCACGATCCTGGTTGATATAGCATATAGACTAATGACATACTATTGATACTAATGATATACCATTGAGACCAAAACGATTGATTTTATAAAGGTGTGAAGTTTTTTGTTGAGCTTAGTATGTGTTAGGCGGCAGGTAATTTGGGGGAGGTGGAGCATAAACCGCGCAATCACCATCAATAATTCAACATGTCATGGTAGGTTGTGTGGTCCTCTATTGTATAAATCTGGTGATTCTAGGCTAGGCATCTTCCGGGCGTCAAAAACTCAAGTAAGGTTATTAATATAGAAAATTCTACATAATTCAAATTAATAGCTAATCCGTATTTTATAATTGTGACGCCCAGCTATTGATACCAAAATCAAGAAAATAATCAAGAAGGGTAGCTTTGTAGCATGACGGCAAAATTTACAGGTTTTTTTGTTGGGACTTATAATGGCCCTGATCCGGTAGGTAATTTTGTGGGCGACGGGATTTTTTATGTGCAGATCAATCGCGTCAGTGGTGCAATGAGTGTGCCAAAAGGTGTGGCTAAATGTGCCAACCCTTCTTACCTTGCCTGGGGGCGAGGCAAAAAACACCTCTTCGCGGTCAAGGAGGTTACAAATAAACACCAGCCGGAATTGCTCTCGTTCAGGGTTGAAAACGAGGGTGCTCTCAGCTTGCTTGATAGAGTTAAAGTGGAGGGAGAGCTGCCTTGCCACCTTTCGGTGAATAAGGCGGGGACTTTTTTGGCCTGCGCCCAATATTTAACCGGCAATACCTTGCTTTTTGCGCTTGAACCTGACGGAAAGATTGGTGCACTGGAAAAAAATATTCAACATTTTGGAAGTGGCCCAAATTCTGCTCGCCAAGAAGGGCCTCATGCCCATTTTGTTGGTTTCTTAAGCCACCCGGATCAATTGGCAATTGTTGATCTTGGCCTCGATCAGGTGTTTAGCTATCCGTTTTCGGCTGACGGCGATATAGATGCTGAGGGTGAATTTGGCGCTGAAATACCAGAGGATGAAGTGTCTGGCACTATAGCGATGGGTGCTGAACTGCCTGGGGGGGCTGGCCCGCGTCATTTTGCAACTATTAACGGCTCCAACTTTATCTATGTGATTTGCGAAATGCAGGCGATAATTTTTGTTTTCAAGCGCACCCGCACAGCGTGGGTCCAGGTGCAGGCCATAGAAATATTTGATGATAAGTCCACCACACCAGATTCCGGTGCGGCGATAAAGATTTCTCCAGATGGCAGGTTCTTATATGCGTCTGAGAGAAGCCGCTCAAAAATCGCGACCTTTGCCATCTCGCAAAAAAGCGGCGAGATATCCTTTGTTCAATCCATATCGTCAAATGGCCAAGAGCCACGGGACATTTCAATTTCAACAGACGGTAAATTTCTGATCGTCGCCAATCAGAAATCTAATAATCTGGCCAGCTTTTTTCGTGATCGTAACTCTGGCGAGCTTAAGGCAACTGGTTATGAAGCCGAATTAAATCACCCGGTTTGCGTTTTGTTCTAGAGTTTTATTATTGGGATTAATTTCGAATTCGGGAGCGGGATCTTTTGGATGTCAAAATCGGGTTCAATCCGGATTTTGTTGTTTTTTCGTTTTAGGGCACGCCTTCATTCTGGTTTTGATCAGGCGTCAGCAAAATTACCGATATAGCTGTGATACCAAATTATTCCAATTCCGTTTGAAAATATACTGATTCATTTTGTCTGAATAAAACTCGATACAAAAATAGCTTAAACTTCGCTGAAAAACCGCGATTCTTGAGCGCTTGTGGGTATATATAATGCAATATTGTCAAAAAAATTGTATTTGAATCAGTTGACAAAATAGACAATTTTGATCATACCAAAACAAAGAAAACGCTTTCGTATCGTATGATTTTGTTTGGAGGAACAGTGAATATTTTGGAAACTCGCCAGATTGGGCGCACAAAATTGCAGATGCCGGTTCTGGGATTGGGGGCCAATCCTCTTGGTGGCCTTTATGAGCCTATTTCCCAAAAGGATGTCGTGGCCACCGTTGAAAGGGCTTTTCAGTCCGGGGTGAGTTTTTATGATCTGGCTCCGGTTTATGGATATGGCAATGCTGAGCGCAATGTGGGTTTTGCCCTTAAAAACCTGCCCCGTGATAAAATTTTTGTTTCCACAAAAATTGGTCGGCTGTTGCTTGATCCCAATGATCCGGCCACTCCTTCAGCCCGTGAAGATGTTATGGTGATCTGGGATGATGAGCAGTTATATAAGGGTACAGATCCCGTAAGACCCTATTTCGATTTTTCCAGAGACGGGGTTATGCGTTCAATTGAGGCGAGCCTTAAAAGAACCGGTCTGGACAGGTTCGATGCCATCCATATTCACGATCCGGATTTATATCCCGATGAGGCGATTGATGGCGCTTTTCGTGCGCTCTCCGATTTAAAGGATCAAGGGGTCATCTCGGCCATTGGTTGTGGCATGAACCAGTGGGAAATGCTGGCAGATTTTGCTGACCGGGCACCCTTTGATTGTTTTTTGCTGGCCGGACGCTATTCCCTTCTGGATCAGTCAGCGTTGCCCGAATTAATGCCTGTATGTGAGCGCAATAATATCTCGCTGATAATTGGCGGGGTTTATAATAGTGGAATTCTCTCCCATCCTGATCCTGGCTCAATTGGTGATGTTTCCTCCAAGGGCGATGCAATTGCCAGCTGGAAAGAAAATGTAACCTTTAATTATGTTCCCGCCCCTCCCGAAATAATTAAGCGCGCTGGAATGATCAAGCAAATCTGCGATGATCATGGGGTTTCTTTAAAGGCGGCCGCAATTCAGTTTCCTCTGCATCATAAAACTGTCGCCAGTGTTTTGATGGGGCCACGTACTCCAGAACATGTCACCGATAACATCAAATCGTTTGAAGAAAAAATACCGGATGCCCTTTGGTCAGACCTGAAGGCAAAGGGAGTTTTGCCCCCGGAAGCACCAACACCCTAGAGGCAAGGCATAAGATTAAAGGAGTTTAAAAAATGGCTGTATTTGCATCTGGTCTTGGCGCACCCGAAACTCCAAGATTGCACCCAAAAGAGGGCTGGCTATGCGTGGAAATGGCCCCCCCGCGAACGGGAATTACCTATATTTCTCAAAGCGGCGATGCTGCGCGTCAGATTGCTCCTGCTGGCTGCCCCAACGGCCTGTGCATAGATCAAAGCAACATGATTTGGGTTGCCGATACAGTGCCGCCCGCTCTATTGTGCGTTGATATGGATGGCACCGTTGAAACGGTTTTGACGTCTGGAGACAAGGGCGATTTTTTACTGCCAAACGACTTGTGTTTTTCGTCAAGTGGGCTGCTTTATATGACCGATAGCGGCATTACCATGGCCGATTGGGTAGTTGATGGTGCACCGCGCCCTGATTGGCAAAGTGCGCCCTTCGATGGCAAATTGTGGGAAATAGACATTGTTAAAAAAACAGCAATTGCGATTGATACCGGTTTGCGTTTTGCCAATGGCATAGCATTTGGCCCTGATGGAAATCTTTATATCAATGAGATGATCAGCGGCGATGTTTTTAGATATGCGGTTACAAAGGGACGGGTAAGCGGAAAAAGAGAAAAATTTACCAATGTTCTTAGCCCCGATTGGACGGGGGGATTTCGTGGGCCTGATGGCATGGGTTTTTCTGAGGATGGACGTTTGTGGTGCACTGTTTATGGAGAGGGAAATATTGCGGTGATTTCTCCTTCAGGCGAGATTGTTGAGCGTATTAAAACCGCAGGTTCAGCCCCTACAAATGTTGCTTTTGGCCGGAACGGTGAAAAACGCCTTTATGTAACCGAACACGAGCTTGGTCAGATCGAGGTTTTTGACGTTGATGCCAGAGCTTTGTTGCTTGTTGCTGGAAATTCATCTTGAGCAGCACGCAACAACTTCTCGGTGATTACGGACAGCTTTCCCTACAGGCCAATGGAGGCATGATTGGACCTGCTAAATTCAATTTGCCGGGACTGGCCCCGATAAACCCGCTTACCTGTCCAAACTGGCGCGATCGCTCCGGCGCTGAAGACTGGCTTCCTCTTATTAAAAACCTTTGTGGAGATTTTGTCTGCGCTCCCTATGGCGCGCCGGATATGAGCGAAACACTACCGCAAAACTGGAAACAAAATACCGGTGAAAAATTTGCAAATGATAACTGGTTTCACGGGTTTGCAGTTAATAATTTGTGGGATGTGCAAATTGACGCGGGTGATTTAACTTCAGGGCAAATGATCTGTCGCCCGCCTGCTTCCCATCCGTTTGAGCAGGTTTCAAGAAAAGTTTCTTTATTGCCTGACGGACCCGGATATCAGGTTGAATTAAATATTGTTGCCCGCAGCGATATAAAATTCCCCCTGTCGTTACATCCATGTTTTTTGCTTCCCGATCAGCCAGAATCTCTAAGCCTTGAAGTTGCAACTGCTGGGCCGGGATGGACCTATCCGGTGTCTTTGATCGATCAAAATGCGCCCGTTGCCACCAATGCTCGATTTGAAGGGCTTGACGCTGTCCCCTTAATTGAGGGGAAAAAAATGGATTTGACCAAGCTGCCCCCGAATGAGCTCTTTGAGGCATTGATGCAGATTGGCGCACCTGAGGGTGAAGTCAGACTGGTTTATGAAAAACTGGGTTTTGAAATAATTTTTTCCTATGATGCTCAGCTTTTGCCAAGTCTGGTGATCTGGGTATCTAATTGTGGGCGCACGGAAGCCCCTTTTGATGGAAAATTTAAAACATTGGGAATTGAGGCGGTCGCCGGTGCTTTTGATCTGGGTCCACAAGTTTCATCTTCTTTAGAAAATCCGATTGCCAAAGAGGGCATCTCAACTTTTATCGAATTATCAGCTGGTGAAAAATTGACCACCACCAGCACAGTAAGGCTGAAAGCCCTGTAACAATTTTATCTAACTGCGAGAGAATATATGGCCGACTATCCAACAAGCAAAACAGATGTTCGCATAGCACCTCAAACTCTGGTTAACACGGTGAAGGCAATTTTTATCGCTTGTAAAATGAGTGAAAAGGACGCTTCACTATTAACTGATTCACTGGTTCATGCTGACCTTCGCGGAGTGCACTCCCATGGGGTTTTGCGCATCCCCGACTATGTTCATAAACTCACCAAAGGCGGCGTTGACCCAAAAGCTGCGCCATTAATTATCTCCTCAAAAAAAGGGGCGATCGTAGTTGATGGCAATAATAATATGGGCCAGATTGGTGCGTCCTATGCCATGGATCTGGCCATTGAAGCTGCTGGAGAAAACGGAATTGCTCTAAGCGCGCTTCGCGGTTCCAATCATTGTGGAGCACTGGATTGGTATACTCTGCGTGCCGCAAAAGCCGGCATGATTGGCCTGGTTGGCTCCAACGCTCTTCCAACAATGGCCCCTGTTGGCGGTCGCGATAAAATTGTAGGAATGAACCCCATATCCATTGCCATTCCGGGAGAAAATGAACCTGCGGTAGTTTTGGATTTGGCGTTTGGAGCAACGGCTCATGGCAAAATCCGGGTATATCATCAAAAGGGCCTTTCAATTCCTGAAGGGTGGGCATTTGATGCAGATGGCAATCCCACCACTGATGCAAAAATTGCTTTGGATGGTTTGATTCAGCCCGCCGGTGGTCACAAAGGCATTGCGTTGGCGATGATGGTTGGCATGCTTTCGACATTACTTTCAGGCGCAGGTTATGGCACCGCCCTTGGAGATATGGTCGATGGCCCGATTGCCGGACGCGATGGCCAGTTTTTTATGGCGATTAATATTGCCGCTTTTCGACAATTGGCCGCATTCGGCTCCGATGTTGATGAAATTGTTTCAGAAGTTCATGCCTCCACTCGAATCGATTCTGATCGGGCCATACTTGTGCCCGGTGAAATGGAGGGCCAATATGAAAAGGAATATAATCTGCGAGGCATAATTTTGCCGCGCCGCACCATTGATGATATCGCAAATGTTGGCAAAGAGCTTGGGCTGGATTTGTCCGGTTTTGTGACGCTGTAATGAGTATAGTTCCCAGACCAGAAAAAGATAATGATGCAGATGCGGGCCTTGAGCCAGAGCTGCTTAAATTTCTTTATTCCGTTCGTGAATATGTAAGTCGGGAAGTGGGAGCAAACCCCACCGTCTTTTCTCTTCGCGCCGCCTCCAGTGCAGCCCGTCTGAACTGGTCCCGGGCCGCCCCTGCTCCTCCAGCGGTCGTAACCCGGGACTTGCAAATTGGCGAAACTGCCATGGCGGCGCGTCTTTATATGGCCTCTGATTCATCGGATAAACCACTGCTGGTCTATTTGCATGGGGGCGGCTGGATGATGCTTGGCCTTGATACCCATGATCGCCTGATGCGCGCCTATGCATTTGAAAGCGGATGCAATATCTTATCGCTGGATTATCCGCTGGCGCCAGAAGTGCAGTTCCCCAACAGTTTGAATGCAAGCGCTGTGGCGGTTGAATATGTTCTGGCTAATCCAGCGCAATTTGCTAACAGTTCTGGCAAAGTGGTATTGGGCGGAGATTCCAGCGGCGCAAATCTTGTGGTTTCCATTTTTGCACAAACAAGCGAGATGGCACAAAAATCAGTCGTTGGATTATTGTTGAACTACGGGGTTTTTGACAGCGACCTTGATCGCAATTCCTACAAAAAATTTGCCAGCCTGCCCTATTTGCTGATTAGGGAAAGAATGGAGTTTTTCTGGAATACCTATTGCGAAGAAAATGCTCAGCGAATTGATCCCCGTGCCGCGCCTCTTCGCTTTGAAAGGGATGTGCTTGCTTTGCTTCCGGCAGTTCATATGTGCATTGCTGCTCAGGATATTCTGGTTGATGAAAATCTATTGTTCGAGCAAAAACTGCTCGAAGCAGGAGTGGATGTCTCAAGCCATCTTTATCAAAATGCCGCCCATGGATTTCTTGAGGCAGTTCATTGCTCCCCCCTGGCCGATAAAGCGGTGGCCCAGACTGCCAAATGGCTAATGTCGTTAAAAGACTGACCAGGGTCAGGGCCTGATTTTTGTTACATTTCGGCGTTGATAAAAACGATTCTGTTGACAAAATTCAATGATTGTGACGGGGAAGTTTGCGCGACGTTTTTCTGAATTTTACGGCGGATTCAATCACTCCCCCATCCGCAAGTGGCCCCACTGTTTGGCGATAAATTTCTTGCCATGGGGTTTGGCTTTCTGGAATTTGTGGCTGATATTCTTTGCGCCGTTGCTCCAGCTCATCGCTCTCAACAAGCATATCGCAACTTTGCCTATTTAGATCGATGCGAATAATATCTCCGGTTTTCAGCAATGAAAGTGGGCCCCCGACCGCGCTTTCAGGGGTGGCATGTAAAATGGATGGAGAATCAGAGGTTCCCGATTGTCGCCCGTCCCCAAGCGTGGGCAGAGATGAAATTCCCTGCCGGATCAAATGCTCGGGCGGCTGCATGTTGACAACTTCTGCCGAGCCGGGCCAACCCACAGGGCCAGCCCCGCGAATTACCAGAATAGTATTGGCATCAATGTTTAGCGCCGGATCATTAATTCTTGCGTGGTAATCATCTGATCCTTCAAATACCACCGCTTTAGCTTCAAATATTCCCTCATTGCCTTTTTCGCTTAGATAGCGTTGACGAAATTCATCAGAAATCACAGAAGTTTTCATGATGGCAAAATCAAACATATTTCCCTTTAGAACCACATATCCGGCCCGCTCTTTAATTGGCTTTGAATATGAATAAATAACTTCACGATCTGTGGCCTCACAGCCACTCAAATTGTCATTTAGGTTTTTGCCGGTAACGGATGCTGCACTTCCATCAATTTTATCCGCCTTGAGCAGCTCCCACATAATTGCCGGAACTCCACCGGCCCTATGGAAGCGCTCGCCAAGATATTCTCCCGCCGGTTGCACGTTGGCCAGAAGGGGAATATCCAGCCCATAGGTTTGCCAGTCATCGCGCTCGATTTTAATTCCCGCATGGCGAGCAATCGCCGCAATATGAGGCTGGGCATTGGTGGAGCCGCCAAGGGCAGAATTGACTATAATGGCATTTCGAATGGATGCCGGGCTGATGATATTAGATGGCTTTAGATCTTCATAGGCCATGGCAACGATGCGCTGTCCGGTTTTATAGGCCATCTGTCCCCGTTCGCGATACGGGGCGGGGATGGAGGCGCAGCCGGTAAGCGACATTCCTAAAACTTCGGCCAGAGAATTCATGGTCAATGCGGTGCCCATAGTGTTGCAATGGCCAAGGGAAGGGGCGCTTTGCGCAGCCCGCTCCATAAAGGTTTTTTCATCAATCAGGCCCGCTGCCAGATCACGCCGACTTTGCCAGATCACGGTTCCTGATCCAACAAGTTTGCCCTGATGCCAGCCATCAAGCATTGGTCCGCCAGAAAGTACGATGGCCGGTATATCAACAGTAGAGGCCGCCATCAGCATCGAGGGGGTGGTCTTATCGCATCCGGTGGTTAAAACCACCGCATCGATCGGGTAGCCGTTTAAAATTTCCACCAGCCCAAGATAGGTCAGATTGCGGTCCAGCGCTGCCGTTGGGCGCTTGCAGTTTTCAAAAGTAGGGTGGGTGGGAAAAGCAATCGGAATACCCCCCCCATCACGAATTCCATCTCGTATTCGCGATAGCAAATCAAGGTGAATGCGGTTGCACGGATTAAGATCTGAACCAGACTGGGCGATGCCGATTATCGGCCTGCCGGACTGCAATTCTTCTAAAGTTGTGCCATAATTCATGAAACGCTCCAGATAGAGCGCCGTCAGGTCGATATGTTCAGGATTATCGAACCAGTCTCTGGAGCGGAATTTATCGCCATTGTTTTTCGTCATTTTTTTTGCTCCGAAATTCAAATATCAATTGATAGTATATGCAACTTGACAAACCTATCATACCAAATCAATCTTTAGCAATGTTTCTGATCAGACCTGAATGGATACTACAATATGCTAACTATTGACCCCACCTATGGCACATCTCAGCAGTTTCGGTTTCGCGTCGAAGATCTGACCCTTCACGGCATGATAAACGGATTGAGCGATATTCCCAAGCGATCTGAATTCAGATTGAACAATAGTGAATTTAGGCAGTTCTATGTGGAACCGGTGCATGATGAGGGAACAGACTGGCTGAACGGTTACAAAAAATCGCCGGGGGAATTGCGCTGTCGTCACTTTGGAGAGTTTTGTGTTGAAATTTCACGCAATGATCCGCAATTGCAGGACGGAAAAAACCAGCTGGAATTGCTTGTTGCTGACGGAGATAACACCGTTAGCAAAACCGTTGAATTTGACTGGAATCCATTGCCTTTGCAGCAAAATCTCGATTTGAGCGATCTTGGTGGCTTTTCAAATATCCAGCAGATCGGGCAAATTGTAAACGGAGCTTTTGATCTGGATGGTCATAACAATCTGATCAGGTCCCGCGCTCCGGTTGCACCGGATGCTTTAATGGTAATTGGCTCACCGGGAAAAAGTCAGGAAGCCACCTATCGGGTGCGTTTTCTGGAACCGGTTTATTCCAAATGGCTTGGCTTGAGCGATTTTCATGTGGGCATGGTTGAGGGGGTGCCCCCCCGTGGCATCAAGGTTGGCTGGTCAAGTGCTGGCATGGCTGTGGCAATGCCGAGCGGCGGTGCACGAAGTTTCATCGCATGGGGCGATCATTCCAGCTCGCCTGATGAATGGGCGATTGCCACCAATCCACCGGCAAAGGTGGAAATCAAACGCGGATGTGCCTATCGGGTGCGCCATCAAATTCAATTGAATTCTGAGCTTAATCGGGTGCGTTTTCGCATTTGGCCCGAGGGGTTGCCAGAGCCTGATAGCTGGATTTGCGACGAACATATCGGGCAATTGCCAGCTGGTCTGCCCCGCCATGAGGCAGCTTCATTCAGCCTGTTTCAACATATGGGCATGCCGGTTGAATGGAGTGATATCAGGCTGATTGCGCTAAGTGATGATGTTTTTGAAAAGCTGGACGCAAAAAACGGGCGGGTGGCTTTTCTCAAGCGCGATCGACCGGGTGCATTTTAGGGGCAGGGCCAATAATTTCACCCCAAAACCCCATCAATCCAGCACCGCTTTCCAGTATTTTTGTGCAACTTCGCTCAGGTGTCGA
>CAZMVQ010000003.1:61196-64980 GCA_964569865.1 uncultured Devosia sp. | reverse complement strand
TGTCGGGCCGTTTATCCTGATGATTTTTGGGCCTGATTTCCTGGCCGGTGCAATGCCGTTGGCAATTCTTTGTCTGGCGTTGGTGGTGCGCTCTGTGTTTGGTCCGGCGGCATTGGTGCTTTCGATCAATGACCGGCCATGGGCCAGTGTTCCGGCCATCGGAGTAAGCATGTTGGCGCTGGGGGTTGGCAATTTTTATCTGGTACCAATCTGGGGGCTGATCGGGGCAGCGCTATCGGCGCTGATAGCATTTGTTGTCTGGTCAGTTCTAATGTGGTGGACGGCGTTAAAAATCACCGGTGTTAATGTCTCGGTATTTCCCAGATTGTATCAGATAATCAGCGAGCGTTTGATAAAAGCGAGGTGAAATAGCTTTTGATTCTTCCCTTAAGTCCCGGCGTGCTAACGCCATTATCATATCCTTGGGAGGTTTTATTCAATTTACGCTCATAAAGCAGATAATCCTCACCAAACAGGTGATTTTCCAGTTCGCAGGTCAGCTCAAACTTATATCTTGTTAAAATGGATGTAACCGCATTGTCTGGTTTGGTATAGGTGGCGATCTTATGAAAACGCCCATTGTCCCAATGTTCCACCAAGGCTCTAAACCCGGCCATTGCCAGAGAAGCACGACGCTTTTCGGGGAAAATATAGGACCAATGTAACCACAAAGAACCGCATTGCGGGCTGGTGAGCATAAACCCTGCCGGTTCATCATCGGCGACAAAAAGCATCAGGTGATAAGGATCCAGATCGAAGACAGCGCGCAAAAAATCTATGTCCAGGCGCTGCTTTTCGAAGGTTTTGAACCTGTCGGAATAGAATGGTGAGGTATCAATGGCCTCAATAAGGCGTTGGTGAACCATATTGATATCTGCAGCAGTTGCCGCCCGCACAACAGATTTTTTTTTGCCAACCATGGCCGTTTTTATTCTGGGTGTAGCTTTGGAGGGGCTCGAGGGCAAAATATGCTCTTGTTCGATAGCTGAAACTTCGCTCATAAATTTATCTCCTTGCCAATATGGCCACAATTTTAAGCAGGGTACAAAATTGGTGGCATTACAAATAGCATTTGCGGGTTAATGAGTTAATATCTGGCGCTTAAAACCTTGTGCATCAGGCTTAAGTATTATGGAAACGAGATGATTATGGGTTTTTTGACTTTGGGTAATTTCTTGAAGAGTTTTATCGGGCGGATTTTGCTGCTAAATCTTTTTGTACTGTTGGCTGTTCAAGGTCCGGCATTGGCCTCTGTTACCGGATTGCAGCAAATGGTTGGCCAGATGATTATGATCGGCTTTCAGGGAAATAACATCAATAGTGCCGGATTTGTCGCGGCACGAAATGATATCGAGGCAGGGCGGATCGGGGGCGTAATGTATTTACGCTTCAACGTATCCAGCCTTGGCAATGTTGAAAAAATGAACGCAGCGTTTATTGCTGCCAACAATTCTCTTGCTCCATTTATTGCGTTGGATCAGGAGGGGGGCAGGGTTGAAAGGCTGACAAAAGATGTTGGCTTTGGTGAAATTGCCTCGGCGGCAACAATCGCTGCGACCCAAAATCTTCATCAGGCGCAAGATACCTATTTTGCTATGGCATCAGACCTGTCGGATCTTAGATTTAATCTGAATTTGGGACCCGTTGTGGATTTGAATATCAATCCAAACAATCCGATTATTGCCAAATTTCAACGCTCATATGGCATCGATAGTAATGTTGTAACCAGCTATGCCACCAGTTTTATTGATGCTCACCGGCAGGCCGGAATTTTGAGCGCGTTGAAGCATTTTCCGGGTCATGGTTCTTCGAGGGCGGATACCCATGAGGGTTTTGTTGATATCAGCGCCTATTGGCAGCCTGAAGAACTTGCCCCCTATAGAAACCTGATCAGAGCCGGCAAGGTTGATATGGTGATGATGGCACATCTGTTTCATGAAAGATTTTCAAATGCTGACGGCGCACAATTGCCTGCAAGCCTCTCAAAAAGCTGGATTGATGGGGTATTGCGCAACGAGCTTGGTTATAACGGCGTGGTAATTAGTGACGATATGGAAATGGGAGCGATTACCGCCCGTTTTTCCATGGCAGAGGCGATAATTCTGGCGGTGGAGGCCGGATCTGATATTTTACTTTTTTCCAACACTGCCAATTATCGGCCCGGACTGGCCAAAGAAATTGGTGATATTTTGATTGCTAAAGCTCAGGCTGATCCGGCATTTATGGCACGAATTGAGCAAAGTTATGGGCGAATTATACGCCTGAAACAAAATTTATGAAAATACGATCACTTGACAAAGGGTGCAATTGCGCTTCAGTTAAGTCAACAATACTGACCTAACTGGATAATGCCATGAATATTACTGTTATGATTGCATTTTTGTTTTTGACCATTCCTGCTTTTGCCACTCCAGGCCCCAACAATCTGATGTTGATGGCATCGGGGGCCAAATTTGGTTTTGTTAAAACTCTGCCGCACATGATTGGAATAAACATTGGATTTCCGGGCATGGTTTTTCTTGTCGGGCTGGGATTGAGCGAGATATTTGTTACCTATCCAATCATTAAGCCGGTTATGAAATATCTTGCGGCCGGATATTTTTTGTGGATGGCATGGCATTTGCTGGGCTTGAAAATCGGCCAACAGAGTGGCGCGGCGCGGCCAATGAAACTTTTTGAGGCTGTATTATTCCAGTGGGTAAATCCCAAAGCCTGGGCAATGGCTGTTAGTTTTATTGCGGCGTTTGTCAGTGATGGGGAAGGGCGACTTGCCTCTTTGATGCTGATAACCCTTGGATGTTTGCTTGTAGGGCCGTTTTTCTCGTTTTTCTGGATTTACTTTGGCCAGCAAATGCAGGTTTTGCTGGTGCGGACCGGAGGAGAGAAATTTCTTGGTGCCATATTGGCCGCACTTATGCTGGTTGCAGTGATTTTATTTCTTGTTTAAATGTGCTTTGATTAATAGGTTCTGAGCGCAGGGCCGAACACAAAAAAGTGCCGAGCACGTAAAATTTTTGGAATGTCAAATATGTCAGGTTCTAACATCAGGCGCGTAAGAGCGCTGTTTATATCGGATGTGCATCTGGGCATGAAGACCATCAGGGTGGGGCAGCTTATTGATTTTTTGCGCTGCCATGATGCCGAAACCATTTATTTGGTCGGGGATATAATTGATGGGTGGCGCCTGCAAAAAAACTGGCATTGGCCAGCGGAATATAATCAGCTGGTTGAATTGTTGCTAAGCAAGGCAGCCGCGGGAACCAGAATAGTTTATCTGCCCGGAAATCATGACGAACTGGTGCGGGACTATCTTGGAACATATTTTGGCGAAATCGAATTTGTTGACCGCACCGTACACGTCACCTCATCTGGAAAATCCTATCTGGTAATTCATGGGGATCAGTTTGACGTGGTGGTCAAAAACGCCAAATGGCTGGCCCATATCGGGGACTGGGCCTATAATTTCGCCCTAAAAACCAATGGAGCTATAAACTGGTGCCGCCGCCGTATGGGCAAGGAGTATTGGTCATTGTCGGCATGGGCCAAGCACAAGGTGAAGGGTGCAGTTTCAATTATCGGACGGTTTGAAGAGGCCTTAACGCTGGAAGCCAAAGAATCCGGAGTTGATGGGGTGATTTGCGGACATATTCACATGGCGGATATGCACAACCGTCTTGGAATTCACTATATAAATACCGGTGACTGGGTTGAGAGCTGTACTGCAATTGCTGAAGAGTTCGACGGGGAATTTGAACTAATTCGCTGGACGAAACTTGATACAAAA
>CAZMVQ010000003.1:44151-61096 GCA_964569865.1 uncultured Devosia sp. | reverse complement strand
CCGGTCTGGGCGCAGACACCGGTCTTGACGCAGGTGCAGGTCTTAGTGCAGGTGCAGGTCTTAATGCAGGTGCAGGCTGGGACGCGGGCACTGATCTGGAAACAGGTGCTGGTGCCGATGGTGGTGGCGCGGGGGGGGCAAAAGCTGCAGAGGCCGAAGGAGCAGCCGGTTTCGCAGGTGCAGGCGCGATGGGTGCTGCCGGAGCAGTTGTGCGGCTGACATCGTTGGAAATAGGTTGAGCGCGAACTATGGAATTAAGTTCACTAAGGGCCTCTATCTGTTCTGCAACTACCGAGCGCATTGCGGCGGCGCTTGCCTTTGTTTCTTCCGGCAATTCCAAAAATCCGCGTTGAAGTTCAGTGCGAGTGGATTCGAGTTCAGTGCCGACCTGAAGGGCGGTTTCCTGCATGGACTGCGCAGTCTCGTTGAAGCGTTTGGTTGCGTCTTCAAGGGCTTCTTGCATTTGAGAGAGCATGGCTTCTTGAGTTGCCTGCAGGGCAGAGCTGGTTTGAACACCCTGATCATTTGCGGTTTTGGAAAGGTTTTCCAGGCGCTCGGTTACGGACCCGGTTGTGCTGTTAAGTGCCTCTTCCATAGACGTGCGGGCGTTAGCGAGACGGGTTTCCGTATCGTTGACGGTATTTGCAATTGATTGTGCGAAGCTGCGCAGGCGGGTATCAATATCGTCGGCTCTGGAGGTGAAACCGGCTGCCAATGCGTCCATTGCCTCGCGGCGAGCTTCAACCGCGTCAAGGGATGAGTTGGAGGCGTTACCAAGATTTTGGGCAGCGCGATCAATATTGGCTGTTTCTCCATCAAGCCTTCCAACCATCGTGGAGAATTCTTCCATCATGGAGCGAATTGTTGTCTGCATGGCACCAACATGATCACCGACCAGAAGTCCGGCCTTTTCGGTGCTGTTCAGGGCATCGCGAACAGCATTGGCGTAGTGAGTGGTCTGGCTGGAAATTCCAGTTTCAAGTCTGGCCAGGTTTCCTGTGGACGCCTCTAGAACATTTTGTAACAGGGCGTTGGATTCATTGAGTTTTTCCAAAGCAGCAGTAACATCTGTCATCATGCGAGAAGATGTTGCGCTCATTATGTTTTGGGCCTGATTAGCATTGGCTTGCAGTGCTTCGCCTAGAATATTTGAATGGTTGCTCAGGCTGACAGAAAGTTCAGAAGATTTACGTTCAATAAGTGCTGCAAATTCTCCGGTTTTTTCTTCAAGGGCGCTGTTGATTTTTTCCACCTGCTGGCCAAGTGAAGTGGCACTTTGAGTGGCATCAATTCGCACAAGCGAATCAAATCTGGTGGCAACCTCGGTGATTTTCTCCAGCGCAGAGCGAACAGCACCATCCATTTTGCCGGTACTTTCAGTAACTTCGACAGCCATATTCTGTGAAGCTGTGACAATTCGCGAATTGATAGTGTCTTCGATGCGTGTGGCACTGTCTTCCAAAGTTGTGACAGTTTTATCCATTGTGCTGCTGATAGAGTTTTCGATACGCTCGGCACTGTCTTCCAGAGTAACGGCGGTTTTATCCATTGTGCTGGAGATGGTTTCGTTGAGCGATGCAAGGCGATCTGCCGTTATGTCGGCACGCGCCGTAATGGCTTCTGGCAGGGTGCTCAAGCGCTCATCAACCATATCGGTAATGGCTTTGCGAGCGCTGTTAACTCCAGCTTCGATAAGGTTTGCTGTTTGTGTGGCAGATTGGTTTACGGTTGCTGCCGCCGATTCAACGCGGGCATTAATGCCGCTTTCCGCATCGGATATGCGAGCAACGGCATTTTCAATACCACGGCCAAGGCTTTCATTAACCTGGGTCACTTTGGCAGTAATCATTTCTGTTAGATCAGTTGATCTTGTGTCCATGGTTTTGGTGACATTTTGCAGGCTGGCATCAATTTTTTCTCTGGCATCCATTCCGTGCTGGACGATGGTTTTAGCCAGTTCTTGAGTGCGTTCAGCAATTACGGAAGAAACCTCTTCTGAAGTGCCATCAAGGGTTAGAGCCAGTTGTTTGCGCACTTCTTCCAGATTGTCACTCAGGTTAGTTGCTTTTTCTTCAATAGTCTGGGTGATCTGATTGGCCCGCCCACCGATTGTTTCTGCCAGTTCGCGGGTGCGAAGGGAAATCTGATCGTTGAAGTGTCCGGTTTTTTCGTCCAGAGCAAGTTCTAGAACGTTGGCGCGACTGGCGAAACTGGTTGTATAACTGTCCAGTGCCTTTGTAAGAAGCTCGCCTTTTTCTCCAATTACTTCGTCAAAGGATTTCAGGCGGGTATCAATTACAACGGCTACCTCTTCCATTCTGGTATCAAATTCAGACAGGGACTGGGCGCCTGCACCCAGCAGGGTGTTTTTCGCAAATTCTGAAGATTCTTCAATGGAGCCGGACAATTGCAGGATGGTGGATTGCATCCGGCTTTCCATGGAATTAATCTGGGTAGAAATAGTTTCGTCCATCTGGCCGGTTAACCGGGTCAATGTGGTTTCAGCTTCTTCAGCACGTCCGCTGATTTCGTTGGAAATTCTCATGCCGATAGCATCAAGGGCACCGCCGACCTCGTGGCCGCGATCGCGCAGATCGGTAAGGATTTTTGCTCCGCCATCGCGCAGCACAGATGAAATTGAGGCGGTACGGTCATCAATTGCATCATTTAGTGCAACTGCCCGTGTATCCAAAGCCTCTGTGATGCCGTTCATACGCATGTCAATTACTGAGGCCAACTCATGGGTGCGCTCTTCAAAGGCGCTGGATATGGAAGATGTGCGATCTTCAAGGGTTAGATTTAACCGGCCTGCGCTGTCATCAAGAGCTGACATCAGGTCTGTGGTTCTATTATCGACCAGGGAAATAAACGATTCGCTTTTTTCCCCAAATGCCCGTTGCAGTTCTGAACTGGCCTTGTTCATTGAAGAGGTTAGCTCACCGCCACGTTCTTCAATGGTTCCCGCAATGCGCTGAGCAATCATATCAAGATCAAAAACCAGACCGGAATGACTCTCGGAAATGGCTTCGCGAACTCTTTCGGAGTTGGTGATAACGCTGTCGCGCTGACTGGCCAATTCCTGAATCAGGCCACGCATACGGCTTTCATTCTCGGAGTAGGTTTTGTCAAGAACGGTGACTTCATTGTGGATCATCACCTCAAGTTCTCCAGCACGCGAAAGAGCGCGCTCAAGACCATCAGCAAGGGCGGTTACTTCGCGCCGGACGGCCTGACCAACAGTTGCTACTTTGTCAGCGGCTGTGGTTTCAGGTTCTGCAAGACGTACGGCAGCCTCGGTCATGGAGGCTGCGGCGATGCGAAGATCCTGAGCCCGACGGGCCAGAATGGCAATTGCAAAAAACCCAAGTACCGGCAAAAGCACCGTGGCAATGGTGCTGGCAAAATCAAGCGAGCCGAGTATGGTTATAACCGAGGCACCTTGGGTAATTTGATCAGAAATTCCGTTGGAAGCGGCAATGGATGTGATGGCAATCCAAAAAATTGAAAGCAAGGTTGCTATCCAGATCGGAGCTTTGGAAGGTTTGGCGTTTAAGCCATACAAAACACGGGAGGGCGAATGCCTGTCGTCATTGGCCACCGAACCTGTTTTGGCAGCTATGCGTCTGGCAGCGCGCGATTTATCCTGAATATCTGCTGAGTTAAGAGCATTGGTGCCTTTTGATTGAGAATTGGCCTGTTTTGCAGAATTTCGCTGAGCGCTGGAATTAGTTTTCGCGTCAGGTTCTAATATGGAACCTTTCAGTGCGTTTTCCACGGCTGAAAAAGCCAAAGAAGCTGCGTCGTTATTCGCTGATTCGTTTTTTTTTGCCATACTCTTTACAACTCTTAAAACATTGGTTCTCAAAACAAAATTGAGGACCTGTTTGCCACAAAACGCCAATTTGGCACAGCGACTAGGAGTCGAAAAAACGGCCCCCAAAAAATGTGATGCATCACACTCATCCACAAAAAGGGAATGTTAAATGCTTCACAAACCTGCGCCGCCGCGCGCCGGTAACCTCCTTCTTATATCAGGAAACGCGCAATCTGAAAATTAAATTAAAAAAGAGTTAACGGGCTTTTTTCAATTTGGCAGTTTTTCGCCAAAATCAGCCGAAATCCGGGGGTTAAGAGGATATTCACTTTGAGCGTGCACTCTAATTTTGTGATTAAAAATATTATGCCAGGTAAAAACATTGTGCCGACTGTCAGCATTATTCTTATATAACGGAGATAAAAATGGCCGCTCTGGAAAAAATTGCCCAACTGGATGAAGTTAGCGAGAAAATTTATGCTGCCCGACCTATTGATCTGGTGCATTTGTCGCGACAGTCGCTAGGGGATGCAGGGCTGGAAGCAGAGATTTTGCGCATGTTTGATCAGATGGTGACGACTTATATGAGCAAAATTCGCCAAAGCATGGATTTTGATGAGACATTGTTGAACCTGCATGCTCTTAAGGGGGCTTCTGCCGGGGTCGGGGCAAATAATATTGCTATTTTGGCCAAGGCTGCCGAACTGGAAACAAAACTTGCAGGAAAATTAAGCCACGAATGTCTTGCCGATCTTAGAATGGCGGTTGAAGAGGTGCGCCATTTTATCGCGGAAATTCTGGACGAGTAATTTTTACTCAATAATTTCAAATACTTAAAAGTGCCTATAGGGCAAAACTTTTCCACAAAAATCTGTTTGCTATTGCAGGGGGGGCAAGGGGTCGCTATATGGCCACTAGTTCAATTTAGACAGCAGGCGCAAATTTATGACCAAAATCACTTTCGTTGAAGCCAATGGCACTATTCATGAAACCGATGTGGAAAACGGGACCAGTGTCATGGAGGCGGCGATCCAAAATTCAGTGCCCGGAATAACCGCAGAATGTGGAGGAGCGTGCACTTGTGCAACCTGCCATGTTTATGTGGATGAGAAATGGCGCGAAAAAGTGGGATCACCTTCGGATATGGAAGAAGATATGCTGGATTTTGCCTTCGAGGTGAAACCAAGCTCCAGATTATCCTGTCAGATTTTGGTCAATGACGATTTTGATGGATTGGTGATTAAAATTCCTGAACAGCAGGGTTGAATTTTCTATTTTTCAACTGCAATTTGAAATCGCTGTTCTTAAAGATTTTAAAATTTTTTCCTATTGTGTCATACGAGTTGGTTTCACAAGCAATGTCGAGCTTGGGCAATGTTGAGATTGTGTTCCAGAGACCTGATGTCAAAATAACAGATAGTGGAAATTAAAATTGTCGAATAATCCAATAAATACCGACGTGGTGATAATCGGAGCCGGACCTATAGGTCTTTTTGCGGTGTTTGAGCTGGGTCTTTTGGACCTGAAATGTCATTTGATTGATATTTTAGATCGTCCCGGTGGGCAGTGCGCAGAACTTTATCCGCAAAAACCAATTTATGACATTCCGGGCTTTCCGGTGATCTCCGGGCAGGAACTTACCGACAATCTGATGAAGCAGATTGAGCCGTTTGATCCACAATTTCATTTTTCGCGTATGATCGAAAATATTGAAAAAACCGAAGACGGTGATTTTCTGGTCAAGGATGATGAGGGGCAGATTTTCAAGTGCAAGGTAGTTGTTGTTGCCGCTGGTGGTGGCTCATTTCAGGCCAAACGCCCCCCTGTTGCCAATATTGAAACCTTTGAGGGCGCTTCGGTATTTTATGCGGTTCGACGTATGGAAGAGTTTGCCGGTCATGATGTGGTGATTGTTGGTGGTGGTGACAGTGCGCTGGACTGGGTGCTGAGTTTGCAGCCGATTGCTCGCTCGATGACCCTTGTGCATCGGCGCGATAATTTCCGCGCTGCTCCGGC
The DNA here is from genome assembly GCA_964569865.1 of uncultured Devosia sp. Taxonomy (GTDB): domain Bacteria; phylum Pseudomonadota; class Alphaproteobacteria; order Rhizobiales; family Devosiaceae; genus DROE01. The sequence continues at coordinate 55,266 of CAZMVQ010000003.1, read as the reverse complement.
CAGTGTTAGCAAAATGAAGGCGCTGGTTGATCAGGGTAAAATGCAGCTGGTTTTGGGCCAGATTGGTGAATTGAGCGGCGATGGTGCAAATCTCGTTTCGATGAGCATCAAAACCTCTGGGGACGAGATAAATATTCCCGTAACCCGCTTATTGCCGTTTTTCGGGCTGACCATGAAGCTTGGTCCGGTGGCTGACTGGGGCTTGGAACTTAACGACAATCTTATTTCTGTGGATACGGAAAAGTTTGAAAGCTCGGTGCCGGGAATTTTTGCCATTGGAGATATCAATCATTATCCGGGCAAGCTCAAACTTATCCTTTCGGGCTTTCATGAGGCGGCATTAATGGCGCAGGCAGCGAAAAAAATCATAGCCCCTGACGAGCGCATCATTTTTCAATACACAACCTCCTCAACAAAACTGCAAAAGAAGTTGGGCGTGAAATAAAAACGCCTGTTACCCCTTTGATTGCCTTGAAGACAATAAAGCGTACACTGAATCAGGCAAATTTTTGGTATCAGGCTGGTTTTTGAATTTTAAGGGGGTGGGGAGAGTGATTTCAAAGGGTGCAGGCATTTTTTGGCATTCGGTGGTAATGGTATATAGCAACTTGAGGGTTGCTCTTCATATGAGTGTGCCGCCGATACTTGTTGGAATTATTGCAATGGTCATTATTGGCATGGTGTATTTTGCGGGGTTTTCAATTGTTCCCCTGGCGCCATTTGTGGTCATTGCCATTAACATCGTACTTGCGATTGTCATTAGTTGCATAATTGCCATTCGCTGGCATCGCTTTGTGCTGCTTGATGAGGTTCCGGCTAAGAGTTTCTCGGGTCTGGCGAATTTGAACCTGCTTGAATATGGCGTATATTTATTCAAAACCGGCGTAATTCTGCTGTTAATTTCTATCCCTTTTATTGCCTTGAATATGCGCAATGTCTGGCAGCCAGATATTGTACCGGCAATAAACGACAATGCCATGATGACTTCAGTTTTGATGGTGCTGTCAAATTTTATTATCACCTATGTGGGGTTGCGATTGACTATCGGGTTGCCAGCGATTGCCGTTGAGGCAAAAAGGCTTGCAGTTGGGCAGTCCTGGGAGTTTTCCAAGAAATTTCATATGGTGGTTTTAATCGGCGCAGCCTGCATGGTGGCGTTGAATATGGCAGCCAATTTGTTCTTGGGCCTGTTTCAGTTTTTCGGTACAGGATTTAACGCATTTTCGATAGCTTTTGTTCTGTTATCAGTAATTTTCAGCTGGTTTTTATTCTTGGTCAGCATTTCAATTTTGACCAGTTTTTATGGACATTATGTTGAAGAAAGAGCGATTTAACTCAAAAAACTACGGGTTTTGATTTAGTTATTTGCATTTAGCTATTTTGGATTGGCTATGTTGGCCAGATCGCCCATGAAATCCATGACTTTTGGCTGTTTGAGCTGATCAAAGGGCAGGGGGCGCGTGGTTTTTATGGCGGCGATGCCAACCCGAACGCTCATCAGACCGTTGATTAATCCCTCACCAAGTCGGGCGGAGAGTTTTGCCGCTAATCCATGGCCGAGCATTTGCTGAATGACGCTGTCACCAAGGGCAACACCGCCGGTGACTGCAAGGTGGCTCAATATTGCCCCGGCCAGCCTCCATGAACCGAAAAATCCCGGCCTTGCCCCATAAAGAGTGGCGATGGCGCGGGCAAGTTTTAAGGATTCATAGGCAACAAAGGCCAGATCAACAATGGCGCGCGGAGAAATGGCGGTGACAATTGCTACCCGACGGGCAGCGGCAGCCGTTAGTGCTTTTGCCCTTGCATCAAGCGGGGTCATTAAATGGCGTTCGGCCGTTGCGATCATATCCGAACCATCAAGCAGGTCTTCCAGTTCCAACAAAAGCTGTTGATTGGCCCGGGCCAGGTCAACTCTGGTGCCATAAAGGCGGTTAAGACGACCAATAACCGCTTTGCCCGGTTTTGGCAGGTCAGAGACAAGCGCTTGCTTGGCCTCGAGGCGCAAACCGTCAAGATTTTTCAGGGATTTAAGGGCGGCAAGCTCCCGGATTGTCAAAATGACAATTCCCAACACCAATATGGCCAGAGCGCCGGTTCCAACCCAGCCAAGCCATTCATAGCGGTTAAACAGATCATTAATCAGCCGGTCTGCCATCAATGATAGGCCAAGAGCGATCAAAATTGAAGCAGCGGTCAGACTTAGTTTGATTATCCAGCCCGAAAGGGAAGATTTTTTTGACAAGCTGTTTGGCTCATCACCAATGGAAATCTCATTTTGCAATTGATTATTGTGGGGTGAGATTTCAATTTCTGCCATTTGAGGTGCAAAGGCTTTTGGCTCACGACTCGTCGATGATTTGTTGCTGGAGATTTTGGTGATTACAGCTTTTGGATTAGATGATTTTTTCTTTATTGTTTTAGCTATCGGCTTTCTCATTTCATCCAGTCTCCCAGCAAATAATCAAGGGCCTTGTCGAGGCGAATATGGGGTAGTCCGGCGTTATTTTTAGCTGATGAACTTAGCTCTTCCGGTGGGGCAAAGCGCATGAAATTTAGCGATCCGGGTTTGAGCGAGGGCTGAAATACAGCTTGAGGGTCTTTTGGCAAGTCACCGGGAAACAGGGCGATTTCGGTTTTTCCATCATAGGTGATTTTATCCAGCATTTCGCCCTTTTCAGGAGTACCGATCAGGCAATCAAGTTCGCCATCCTTGTCTTTTATTGTGCCCTCCTTGGTGGCGCGAATGGCGGCAATGGCCATGGTCTTTGTTTCAGCGCCTGAAAAACGAGCTGATTTTGCCGCTCGTGCCACCAGTATTTCAATGATATTTTGCAGGCGTTTGTGGGAAGTGTGGTGAACATGGTCGGCTTTGGTGGCGGCAAACAGAATGCGGTCAATCTTTTTGGCAAAAACCCAATTCAGGGGATTGTTGGAGCCTTGCCTGAAGCAGGCCAACACTGAATTAAGTGCCTCTTGCAAATCGCTTACGGCATTGGGACCGGCATTTAGCGCCCTTAAGGCATCAACCAGAACAATCTGGCGATCAAGAGAAGCAAAATGATCGCGAAAAAACGGGCGAACGATGATTGATTTATAGGCCTCATAGCGCCGGCTCATCAGCGCATAAAGACTGTCATTTTTGTGGTTTTCCAGCTTTTTGGGCAGGGGGGAAAATGTCAGGGCAGGTGAATTTTTCATATCACCGGGCAGCAAAAACCGCCCCGGAGGAAGGGTAGATAAAGCGTTCTGATTTGTGCGGGCGTTGTGCAGATGTTCTGTAAAGAGGCTGGCAAGATTTTGCGCCAGAGGTTGAGATGCCTCCTGCTCTTTGTTCAGGGGGTGTAGAGCTGCAAGAAAAGCTTTGGTTGGCGCTGTGCTTTTGGTTGTTTTACAGCGCTCAAGGGCCTGCTCAGACCATTGGGCATAGTTTAGGGAAAGCAGGGGCAGGTCAAGCAGCCATTCGCCGGGGTAGTCAACAATATCAAGGTTCAAGGTGCTGGGGCCGCCCATTCCCGATAACCAATTATTGGAGCGAAATTTAAGGGTCAGGCGTAGTTGGGAAATATTGCTGGTGGAGGTGGGCCAGAATGGATTTTTTGCAGTCAGGGCGGCCAGATGCTCTTCATAGGTAAAACGGGGAATGGCTTTATTGGGATGTTCGCTTAGCTGAGCGCCAATAAAGCGGCCCTGTGACAGGGGAGAAAACTGGTTCAGCTTTTCTCCATCCAGCAGGTTTTTCACCAATGAGGTGATGAATATGGTTTTTCCCGACCGGGACAGCCCTGTTACTCCAAGCCTTAAGGTCGGGGTAAAAGTGCTGGTTGCCGCATTACCCATATTTGTCAGGGCGATGGCCAGTTCATCAACAATTCCAGTCGGCGACTGGGCCATATTTATCCGATCAAATTTTTTGTTTTTTGATAGTATTGGTTTGCGGTTGTTTCAAAATAGGTGCTTGGGGGTATTTTACAAGTCGCTTTAGTTTGCCAATAGCTTTTACTCAAAAATTTCAAGCGCTTGCAAATACCGTCTAATAGACTGATTCAACTTTTTGTGGCGCTGACTTTGCTCAAATCAAATGGGGTGGTTTGATAAATCTGATTGATCCAGTTTTGAAACAGCAAAAATCCATGACTGCGCCAGCGGTTTTGCGGCTCGTTATCAAAATCGTCATCCGGGTAATAAAAAAGCGGCTTGTCAGGGTTTAGTCCGGCTTTTTTGTCGCGCTCGAATTCATCCCCAAGAGATTTATTGTCATATTCAAGATGATTGAGCATGTGCAGGGCGCGATGATCAGGATCGTCAAGCATGCACAAACCCACTTCGTCACTGTCGATCAGGATTTTCAGCCTGCTGTTTTTTGGCAGGGAACTGGTATCAATATCATTGGAGCGGGAGACAGGAATGGCCAGATCGTCAGAAAATCCCCGCAAAAAGGGCGAGTTTTTAGAACAAACCTGATGTCTAAAAACACCGACTGCTTTTTTATCCCGCTTTTTTCGTTTTACCTGATGAAAGTGATGCAAAGCCGCCTGTGCGCCCCAGCAAATGAACATGGATGAGTGCACATTGGACTGGGTCCAATCCATAATCTCGACCATTTCAGGCCAATAACGCACTTCGTCAAATGGCAGATGGGCAATTGGCGCGCCTGTAATGATAAAACCGTCAAACTTTTGCGCCCGCACATCCTCCCAGCGCTGATAAAAGCTTTTAAGATATTCTTCGGATGTATTTTTTGAGCTGTGGTCGGATATGCGCACCAGCGTTAAATCAATCTGCAATGGTGTTGAGCCAATCAGGCGGGCGAACTGGGTTTCGGTGCGTTGTTTATTGGGCATCAGGTTGAGCAGGCCAATCTGGAGCGGGCGAATATCCTGACGCTTAGCGCGGGTGGAATCCATGACCGCGATGCCCTCATCGAGCAGAATTTTTTTGGCGGGCAGATCATTGGGAATGCGTATGGGCATTTTATGGTCCTGAAGCTTTTAGAACTAAAACTGGTTTGGCGCGGGCACTTTCAAGTTTTTTGGCGATAGCAAAAGCCTAAATCCTACAGCGCAATCCTTGAGATATGTCTCAGGAATTGGTGCGGCTTTCTATCGCCTTGCACATGAGTTGTTCAAAATCATTGGCATCGCGAACAGTGCGAAGATCGCTGGCGTCAATCGTATAGCCAAACCGATCGGCAAGGGCTTGGTATCTGGGTAAGCGATCATTTAAAATTTCTTCAAATCCCCACCCGGCAAATTCGACCGGATCGACCTCGTTATCATTATCGATGTGATTGAGTTTTTTGAACTGGGCCCATTTTTCCACCAGCAAAGCGGGACGGTAATACATGGGCTTTGGCGCGTTTTTATAGCGAGTGATCAGGGCATCGGTGTCAGCATCTGTTCCCCTGATATAGAGCATCATAGTTGAAGATGTCAGAGCTTTGATAACCGGATCATTGTCATCAGGCGTTATCACTTCGATCATTGAGCCGCCTGTGTCGGCAATAAAATTTTCATAACCATAAAGGTTTTTTGCCCGCGCGATAAAGTGTGGCACATCTATAAGAGCTGCAATTTCTGCAATTCGGTGCTGCTCCTGACGTTTTTGATATTCTTTGAGGGACAAGCCGCCTTGTTCCAAGTTACCGGGCGCGCCCAGATAGGAAGAAAGCGGCTCAAGATTTTCAAAACGCAAATTGGTGGAAATGTCGATGGAATCCGAACGCAGCAACGCGCCCAAAAACGGCACCTTCATGGCCTCGCGTTTAAGATTATCCGTAATGAATTCGCCCATATAGCGGGTGCCGATGCGATAATCTATGGAATAGTGAAACCAGTTGTTTTTGCGCAGCAGGTTGGAAATTCTGGTTTTGCCAACTCCGGCCATGCCAAAGATGGTAATTGCCCTTGCGTCAGAATTAGCAAATGATTTTGCATCGTCAAACAACATGGTTATCGCATCGCTTTTTGTGCCAGATGTTTTTATATTCGGTTTTTCAATTTTGCGTTTAGACTATGATGAAGTTCAGGGCAAGCGCCATGAAGATTTGGCAGGTGCTGGATATTCACATTTCTGATATGTGGGCAAAATGTGCCTGTTTGCCGGGTCAAATGTTCCTTTTTGCCCAGTGCTTCCATGTAATGGCGTTGCAAAACTACTGTTATTTCAAAGCCTTACCCAGTTGGCATCGGACTTGCATTGCTTTTGCCAGAAGCGGTGCGAAATGGTGCCGGGGCAATTGGAGTATTATTCATGGGTATTTATGCAGCGCTGGCAACAGCGGTTTCTGGGCTTCAGGCGCAATCGTTTGCGCTGGAAAACATATCGGGCAATATTGCGAACTCGCAAACGACGGCGTTTAAGCGCACCGATACCGGTTTTGTTGATATGATTGCCGAGGCGGCTGTTAATCGGCAAAATTCAGGGTCAGTGCAGGCCTATTCCATGCCAACCAATAATATTCGTGGAGATATAATTGCCTCTTCATCATCAACGAACATGGCATTGAATAATTCCAGCTTTTTTGTAGTGGACCAAAAGGTCGGGGTTAATGACGGGCAGGCATTGTTCGGCGGTACAAATTTTTATTCTCGCCGGGGAGATTTTCAGGTGGATGCCGATGGCTATCTGGTAAACGGGGCCGGGTATTTTCTAAAAGGGCTGCCAATTGATACGGCAACCGGTAACATTTCAGGGTCAGTTCCAGAGGTTATCAGGATTGACAATGCGTTTTTACCGGCCAGACCAACTACCACCATTGATTACAGGTTGAACCTGCCTCAGGTGCCTCAAACAATTGCTTATAATCAGGCGACCCCAAACTCAGACCTATTGGTTCCGGGGGATTTTGCAACAGATCCCACAACCGCTGGTACAGGAACAATTACAGCCGCTGATTCCAATACATTTTTGAATCAGTCAATTTCGGGAGGCGCGATTACCGTCTATTCGCAAAGTGGAGCGCCGGTTAATGTTCAGGTGCGCTGGGCAAAAACAGATAATCCTGTGGCCGGCGTCGCCGATACCTGGAACGCTTTTTATCTTACCGACAGCAATGCCACCGGCGGTGCAACCCAGTGGATAAATACCGGGCAGGATTATACTTTTGCAGCCGATGGCTCTCTTGCTCCGGCGATAAATAATGTGACTTTGACTGCCGTTAGCGTCAACGGGGTTGCCCTTGGTGATTTGACTTTGGCCCATGGTGCCAACGGGGTCACTCAATTTGATGATGCAAATGGTACATCTCAGGTGACTTCCCTGTCGCAAAACGGCTATGCAGCAGGCGAGTTTGTCGGGGTCAACATAAATAATAACGGGCGTATCGTTACCACCTATTCAAACGGGGAAAGTGTGGAGAGAGCGCAAATCGTTACTGCGGATTTCAACGCCGCAAATCAGCTCAAAAAGCTTGATGGTGGAACCTATGCCTCCACGTCAGAAAGTGGTGAGGCAATTTTTAATAATGACGGAACCGGAATTCAGGGATCATCCCTTGAGGCCTCCAATACGGATATTTCAGAGGAATTCACAAAGCTCATTGTAACCCAGCAGGCCTATGCCGCTGGAACAAGAATTGTGACTACTTCGGATGAAATGCTTCAGGAAGCCTTGAATATGGTCCGCTAGTGGTCTGGTCGCTCTTTTGGTGTTTTGAACCCATATAACCGATAGTTTTTCAGTTAAGCAGGAGTAAAGGAATATGAGTCTTACAGCGGCGCTCTCCAACGCTCTTTCGGGTATGGGCGTAACCCAGTCGGGTCTTGAAATTCTGGCCAGAAATGTGGCCAATTCCGGCACGCCGGGATATAATGCCCAAAGTCAGACCCTGGTTGAATCCAATGGATCAAATTCCAGTTCTGTACGTTCAGCAGGGGTGGCGCGTGCTTTTGATGCCGCCCTGCAACAAAACTATACCAACCAGATTTCCAACTCTGGCTATGCCAGAACCAGGGCAGATTTTTTATCGCAATTGGAAACCTTACTGGGCAAGCCGGGGGACGTGAGTTCTCTGGACAATATTTATTCTGGCTTTCAAAGTGCAATGGAGGCCATGGCAACCAGCCCAGATAGTTATGCCACGCGCGCAGCGGCAATTGGCGCGGCGGAAACTTTGGCAAACCGCTTAAATTCGATTTCGGCCAATGTGCAGGATTTGCGTCGTGATAGTGAATCTCAAATACGAAATTTGGTCAACGGCTTAAATTCCGATCTGAGCAATCTTCGTGATGTTAATTCGCGTTTGGCCGAATTTACGCAAGATACAGCTGCGCGCAGCGCTTTGCTTGATGAACGTGATCGGCTGGTGGCCTCGATTGGGGAAGTTGTTGATGTCAACGCCAGCTATCGTGATAATGGCAGCGTCAGGCTTCTTACCCGGTCGGGGGTTGGTATACTTGATCAGCAGCAATCAGTGTTTAATTTTCAGGATGCGGGCAGTCTGTCCGCCAATTCGATTTATTCAAATAATCCCAGTGAAAGCGGGGTCGGTGCGCTGACCCTTAGAACCTCCTCCGGTCTGCCTTTGGATATTGTCGGGCAGGGAATTTTGCAGTCGGGGAAATTGGGCGCTCTGGTGGAATTGCGTGATAGCACTCTGGTGCAAGTGCAAAGTCAGCTTGATGATATCGCGGCAGGGCTTGCCCAATCGCTTTCGAACACAAATGTCGTATCCAGTGTGGTTACCGTTGGAGCGCAGAACGGGCTTGAGGTCGATTTGTCGGCCCTTCAGCCCGGCAACAGCTTTACCCTGAATTATACGGAAGGGGGCAATTCTGAGACCGTCAGAGTGATGCGGGTTGATGATGGCTCTTTATTGCCAATGGATAATACCGGCCCTGATGGTGTTCGGGTAATCGGGCTGGATTTCTCCGGTGGTATTGGCGCTGTGGCAGCGAGTTTAAATGCTACTCTTGGGGTGGCGATTAATGTTTCCAACCCGTCCGGATCCATATTGCGGGTGTTGGATGATGGAGCTTTAGCTACCAGCAATATTGATGGATTGAGTGCCTCTTATACGGCTGGCAATGTTCAGGATGGTAATCTGGCTTTGCCTTTATTTGTAGATACGGCAAATTCAGCCTTTACCAATTCCCTTGATGCCGGAGCACAAAAAACTGGGTTTGCCGGGCGTATTTCCATTAACAGCTCGGTTAAACTTGATAATTCTTTGATGGTTCAGTTCAGCTCGACATCATCACTTGGTGATGCGTCTCGAGCCAACGATATTATAGATCGATTGAATAATTCTAGCTTTTCAAGTGATGTAACTTCCACAAAGTCCATGGGGCAGATTCAGCTTCAGGGCAATATTGGGGCTTTGGTATCCCAGATGCTCTCGTTTCAGGGTGCTTCGGTGGAAAAGGCGCAATCTGTCAATCAAACCAATGATTTATCCATGGAAGCGTTAAGCTCAAGAATGGAAGAAAAATACGGTGTGGATGTCGACAAGGAAATGGCAATGTTGATGGAAATGCAAACCGCTTATGCCGCCAATGCCAGAGTATTGTCAGCGGTTCAGGAACTTCTCAACACGCTAATGAGAATATAGGGGACGCCAGATGAATGTAGGAAAGTCCATGTTTGCGGTTAGCCCCGCCTTCTCCAACATTACCAGAATGCGTGCAACTTTTGATCAGTTGCAGGTTCAGCTCGCGACCGGAAAAAAAGCTCAAACTCTTTCCGATATGGGAGCGGGACGGGGAACAAGCATTGATATGCGCGCCCAGTTGGCCAAAAGTCAGTCCTTTCAGAAGAATATCGCCATGGTTGGAATCCGATTGGATATTTTGGACCTTAGCATAACCAGGTTCGATCAGATTGAGGGGGAGGTTCGTCAGATGGCGGCCGCTGATTCAACGGGTGAAAATCAGATCAATCTTACCACGGCACAAAATTATGCCCGCTCCAGTCTTGATGAGGTAATCAATCTGCTAAATACCGATCTGGCGGGACGGTATATTTTTGCCGGGACGGATACGGATGATCCCCCCGTGCAAAGCATTGATGAAATATTGAACGGTGCGGGCGGACGTGATGGATTTCGCACCATAGTTTCAGAGCGCAAAGAGGCTGATGCGGGCGCTTCAGGGTTGGGGCGGCTGGCTTTGTCGCAATCGGGAGCCGTGATAAATCTGGCCGAAGATGGGGTGCATCCGTTCGGCTTTAAGCTTTCGGGCGGCTCGACTGATTCTTTGGGTGTAAACATTTCTACCCCGGCGGGGGCACCACCCTCCATGGATGTTACATTTAATACTCAGCCCAATGCAGGGGAGAAGATTTTTGTCACCCTGACATTGCCCGATGCCACAACCAAGACCATAGAGATCGAGGCAACGACTGATAGTCCGCCCGGAGATGGTAAGTTCACCATTGGTGCCACGCTGAATGACAGTGCAACAGGTTTTCAAAATGCTTTGCAGTCAGTATTGGCTGAACAAACTCAAACTGAATTAAGTGCGGCTTCGGTATTTGCGGCGGCAGAAAACTTTTTTAACGGCAATGGAGATGCAATTTTACGGGTGGATGGCCCCCCCTTTGATAGTGCAACAGCGTTGGTAGCTGCAACAGCTACAAATACCGTTAGCTGGTATGATGGATCAAGCAATTCAGACCCAAGAAAATCCGTCTCGGCACGGGTTGGGGAAAGTGCACGGGTTGATTATGGGGTTCAGGGTAACGAAACCGGGTTTTTGCAATTAGTGCGTTCGCTGGCCTCTGTTGCTGTTGAAACCTTTTCCAGCACCGATCCAACCTCTGAGGCACGATATGACGCCTTGAGCGACAGGCAGGTGGCCAGATTATCTGAAAACAATAATAATACACCCGGCTCATTTGAAGTTATCGCCATGGAGCTGGGCGTGGTCAGAAATGCCATGGGCAGTTATTCCAGCCTGAATACAAACTATCAAAGTCAGATGGAGACTGTTTTGGGCAACCTGGAAAATGTTTCCATTGAAGAAGTGGCTATTCAGTTGAAAAATATGCAGGTCAGGCTACAGGCCAGTTATCAGACCATGTCGATACTTAGCGAGCTGACGCTGGTCAATTATATCAGATAGGTTTCCTTAGGGGCAGGCCCCCGGATCAAGTCCGAGGGCATGCTTTTTTTGGGAA
>CAZMVQ010000003.1:42341-44051 GCA_964569865.1 uncultured Devosia sp. | reverse complement strand
CCCCCGGATCAAGTCCGAGGGCATGCTTTTTTTGGGAAGGCCAACTTTTTTTGGTCGCGCTGCCGAAGCAGAAAACCGCAAGAACACTTTTCTTGGCAGCGCTCTATAACGGCTGCAATTGACAGGTAAAGTGGCGCATTAGTCGTGGTTCCTTGACTATTTTTAGCCCCTTCAAACTGTCTTTTTCACCCATTAACAATTCAAATGCCTCGATCAGGTAATCCGCATGGGATTGGGTATAGGTGCGCCGTGGAATTGCCAGTCGCACCAGCTCCATCGCCGCAGGTTTTTCTGTTCCATCGGGTTGGCGCCCAAACATTAATGAGCCAATTTCTACTCCCCTGATGCCACCGATTTCATACAACCGATTGGCAAGAGACTGAGCCGGATATTGCAGGGGATCAATATGGGGCAGCCAGGCTTTTGCATCAATAAACACCGCGTGGCCGCCAGCGGGTTTGACCACCGGCACTCCCATGGCATCCAACCGGTCGCTTATATATTGATTGGTGCCGATACGATAACGCAGATAATCCTCGTCAATGATTTCAGTTAATCCTTGAGCAATTGCCTCCAGATCCCGGCCCGCCAATCCGCCATAGGTCACAAATCCTTCGGTCTGGATCAGCAAAACCCTTGCGTCCTCGGCCAAATCGTCATCATTGAGGGCCAGCCAGCCGCCAATATTGGCAAAAGCATCCTTTTTGGCTGACATGGTCATGCCGTCAGCATCAGCAAAACAATCCCGCACAATATCTTTTATGGAGCGATCCTTTTGCCCCGGTTCGCGCTGTTTGATAAACCATGCATTTTCGGCAAAGCGGCAGCCATCAATTATAAAGGGTCTGTTATGGGATTTAGCCAGAGCTGCCACCGCTCGAATATTTTCCAGACTAACCGGCTGGCCGCCTCCGGCATTATTGGTGATGGTCAGCATGACACAGGGCACTGAAATTCCATGCTCCACAAGAAAGCTCTCCAGCTTTTCAAGGTCCATATTGCCCTTGAAAGGGTGCATGGATTGGGAATTTCGCCCCTCATCAATATTTAGATCAAAGGCCAAGGCTCCGCTGGCCTCGATATTGCCGCGAGTAGTATCAAAATGGGTGTTGGAGGGGATATTTTTCCCCTCGCCACCAATGATTTTGAATAAAATTGCCTCAGCGGCTCGCCCCTGATGGGTGGGTATTATGTGCTTAAAGGGCATTAAATTTTTCACTGCGGCCTCAAAGCGGGCAAAAGAGGGGGAGCCGGCATAACTTTCGTCACCACGCATTATAGCGGCCCATTGCTCAGCGCTCATGGCGCCGGTGCCGCTATCGGTTAACAGGTCAATAAGTACATCGGCCGAGGCCAGACCAAAAAGATTATAGTAGGCGTTTTTGAGCTTTTCCTCACGCTCGCTTCGCGTGGTCATGGTGATCGGCTCGACCGATTTAATGCGAAAAGGTTCAATGATAGTTTTCATGATGGGGTTCTCCAATTATGAGTAGCCCCGAATAGTTTTGTGGCAATCAAAAACACAAAAATGGGGCCAGCGCCGCGGTTGCTGCAAAAAAATGCATGCCGCGCTCAACGCCCAAAAGATTGCGCGCTTAAATTAGCCGCGTCTGGATATGTTCGTCAAGTCGTTGCTTCAAAACCTATTACAAATAAAAAAACCCCCGAAATTTCGAGGGTTTGAAGTGTTAAAAAAATGATCAGACCTGA
>CAZMVQ010000003.1:37334-42241 GCA_964569865.1 uncultured Devosia sp. | reverse complement strand
AGCAGATGGGCCTCAAGTTCGCTTTGACTTGAAGTCTGTTTAGCTGCCTGCTGATAGGCCTTCGTTGCCTGTTGTTGCATTCTCAAAAAGTCCCCGCTCGTAAGCAATAAGTTCTTTGGTTGTCTTTAATGCTTTGTATAGAGAACCGGTTAATATCTCGTTATTAATTTTTTCAACATAGGGGATTGTCGAGGGGGCGGCCTTAATGAGTTCGCCAGTTAAATCAAAATATTGCTGGCGTAATTTTTCAATATCATCCTCAAGATACATCAGTTGCACGGTGAAATATATGCGTTTGCATGGCGTGTTGGCGGTATCAGCGGTTAATATGTCTTTTTCGCGCAAAATGGGGGTTTTGCCATCGAAATAAAGTTTTGTGCGCTGATCAGAATTGGTGATTATGCAATCGCCAACGATCAGGCGTTCACCGGGCTTTAATTCAACTTTTAACGACATTATTTTTCCCCTTTTGTACGGAACTTACACATCGAATCCCGATGGCATCATTTTGCGCCAAAGTTTAACGATAGGGAAGGGAGCAAATATGGCTATAAAAAAAGCGGACATAAAGCCCGCTTTTCTCATATTCTTTGTAATTGGTTTATTCTGATTAGAATAAACGAAGCACGGCCTGATCAGCCTGATTGGCTAATGTCAGGGCAACTGTTGAAAGCTGCTGACGTGTCTGCAATGCAAGCATGTTAGCGCCTTCCTGGTTGCTATCGGCCAATGTCAGGTTGGCAGCACCGGTTTCAAGCGTGTTAATCAGGTTTTTAGTGAAATCCTGACGAACTTCAACCACTGAAAGGTTTGAACCAAAGGTCGAACCCTGCTGGCGCAGGCTTGAAATAGCAGTATCAAGCTGGGTCAGCGAAGTTTCGATGTTGGTATTGGTCTGAAAACTATCAGTCGCAGCAGTGCTGACACCAAGTCCGGAAGAGTTAAAGGTTACACCTGTAACGCTCAAAGAACTGGAGCCATCTTCGTTAAAGATAACTGAAAGACTATCACCGTTCAGCAGGTTGACACCATTATAGCTGGCATCTGATGCCAACTGGTCAATCTGGGTACGAAGATTGTTAAATTCAGTTTCCAGAGCTTCACGATCAGTATTGAATGGTGAGTCGGTTGTGCCGTTAGTCAGGCCAACTTCATCGCCGACTGCAATGGTCAATGCATCATCTTCAGATGCTGCAGTAATTGTTACAACATTGCTGGTGATGGAAGCTGTAACACCGGAAAGCGCACCAAGGGCAGTTTCCAGATCAGCTCTGGTGTCAATTCCACTCAAATCAATGGTTTCAGCAGTATCTGAATTGACCTGAATTGAAAGAGTTCCGGTAAAGCCTGCAACCTGAGTGTTGGTTGGGCCAACGGCTGTGGTAGTTAACCCCAAAGCGCCCAAATCACCACTACCTGTGCCACCAAGAGTAAGCGTATCGGTATTGTTGCCGGCTGTTATTACAAGAGCACCGCCGGTAATTGCAACGCCAGCATTTCCATCCGCGTCAAGTGCTGTCACAAGATCGGAAAGAGTGTCAGTGGCGCCAATTGTATATGAAGTTGCGGTATTGGAGCCAACTGTCAGGGTGATGGTTTGAGTAGCTGTAAAGCCCAGGTCTCCGACCAGTGTGTCAGTTCCGGCAAGTCCCGTAACCGTGCCTGTTGCAACAGCTGCGACATCATCAGCGATAGTAACCGAACCAGACAAAGTTGTCGGGGTTGTGGAACCGGCAGGTTTTTGCAAAGCCTGACGAGCAGTCGCCTGAGCGTTTTCAACCAGTTTTGTAATAGCTGAAATGCCATCATCGGCAGCTTTAACAGTCTGAACAGCATTGCCAACCGAATCAAGCAGACGATTAAGATCGCCAGCGCGTGAATTCAATGAAGATGCTGTAAAAAACGCGGTTGGATCATCAAGAGCTGAATTGACTTTGAGGCCAGTTGATAGCCGTTCCTGGGTTTTTCCCAGTAGATTGGCAGTGTTTTGAAGAGAAAGCAGATTGCTACGCACTGCACTCGAGAGTGATATATCGGTCATTTGTGAACTCCTATTCGATGTCCGAACTACTAAACGCCTCTTTCTGAGGGTTGGTTGAGTATGGCTTCGAGGGGTTTAAGAAGTGTAAATAAATGCAATCAGAAATGTTAGCGACTTGCTAACCATCATTTGGCCTTGAGCAATGTGGCAGAAAACAGCAGATTTGCTGTTATGTCGCTGATCGCATGAGGCTTTTTAATTGTTTGGGAATTTGCCTGCTGGCTAATTGGCGTTGTGGAATTGCGCGGTATTTCGGCGTTGTTTATCTGGTTTGATGAGGGGGCAGGAATTTGGCGTTTTGATTCTTCATCATCGCTAATTGTGGAGTGCAATGCTTGTGGTGGCCGTTTTGATTTGCCGCCATCGCGCTGGCGCTGCCACATATTTGTCGAAACCGCTGCTATTAAATAGCTCATTTTCAATCGCCGGATCTGATGAATTTGCAGCATCAACCTTTGATTAAAAATATTTAAGGCGGAAAAATTGTGGGGAGTGAATTTATTTCAATTTTTATCTAAATATATAAGAGGGGCGATATAAAGGAATTACATAGAGCGGTTTACCGAAATTCCATTGGCCTGATTGCTTTCGCCCGAGTGCATCTGTCCGGAAGCGCCATAGGTTTTTGGTGCTTCGGTTTTGCCAACGCTCACCGCAACATCATTTAGCAGATTTTGCGTCACGGTTTTTGCGGTGGCCAGCACCCTTAGATTTTCCGCCATTTGGGTTGCAAGTTTTTCATGCTCCCCCTGCAATAGTTGCAAATCGGTGGGGGCCTGCTCATTCAAACGAGTTGCCTGATGCTGTACCACCCGGGCTAATCCCACATATTCCTGAGCTATCAGGGCTTTTTGCTCGCTTAACTGCGAGGCCTCTTCATAATGGCCATTGCGCAGCAGGGTTGTTTCCTGATTCATTATATTGGCCAGATTTTGCAGGGCGGAATTTGTGGTCTTGCAAAGGGTTTGTGCATCCATGTTGCGCTGGTTTTCAATGCGCGCACCGGCAGTGCTGGGGTCTAATGTTTGATGGTTTTGGGTCATGAGTTGCTTCCCTCGTCACTATTATTGTTGTTTTGTGGCAATTGGGCGCTTTCCTGAGTTAAAAGTAGGGAGCGCATGATTTCGTCAGCAATGCCAATACCGCCGGATCTGGCCATGGAGGCTGCGTATTGCTCCGATTGCATTCCGCGCCATGTCTCCTCGGCATAGCCGCCGCCAAATTCTCCCTCGGAGGCAATCGAGGCAAACATTTCTGAAACCAGAGTGTTCAAAAACACTGATTCCAGCTCTTCGGCCTTTTGCCGCATGGTTTGCAGATCATTTTTTGCCGATGCAGAGCTGGCAGAAAAACTGGTTGCGAGCATTTCCATTTTTAAAGCACCTCAATTTCAGCTTGCAGCGCGCCGGTGGCTTTTATGGCCTGCAGGATGGCAATCATATCCCTTGGGCCAATGCCCAAAGCGTTCAACCCCTCCACAAGCTGAGCCAGTGTTACGCTTTCGCGAACAAGAGCCAGATTGGAATTTGCAATATCAACATTTAGCTGAGTTCTTGGCACTTCTGCCGTTTGTCCAAACGACAAGGGATTGGGTTGAGAAATTTCAGGAGATTCAGCAATGGTCACCGTCAGATTGCTTTGGGCAACCGCAACCGTTGAAACCCGAACATTGGCTCCCATAACAATAATGCCGGAATTTTCATCAATAACGATTTTCGCCGGTTGATCAGTTTGCACCACCAATTGTTCAATGTCGGTAATCAGATCAACAATATTACCGTTGAAATTTTGCGGCAGTCTAAGGCGGACGGTTCCCGAATTTTCAGGCGTTGCAACCGGTGCGCCAATAAAATCATTAATAGAGAGGGCGAGGCGGCGTGATGTGGTGAAATCCGGGTTGCGAAGAGACAGGCGCAAAGAGCGCTGAGCGCCAAGGTCAAAAACAACCTCGCGCTCAACCAATGCTCCAGAAGAAATGCGTCCGGTGGTGGGAACGCCTGAAATTACACTTGCGCCATCACCTGAGGCGGCAAAGCCATTAATTACAACCGACCCCTGAGAAATCGCATAGACTTCACCGTCAGCTCCAAGCAATGGAGTGACCAGCAAGGTGCCTCCCTGCAAGCTGCCCGCATCACCAAGGGCGGCCACATTAACATCTATGCGCGAGCCTTGAGCAGCAAAGGCGGGAAGGTTGGCCGTTACCATAACGGCGGCGATATTGGCGGTTCGAATGGTTTCGCCTCGTGTATTGACCCCAAGGCGCTCAAGCATTGCCTGCAATGACTGACGGGTGAAGGGAGAATTGTTCAAGCTGTCTCCTGTGCCGTTCAATCCGACAACAAGACCATAGCCGATTAGTTGATTTTCTCTAACGCCCTCGATGTCCACGATATCTTTAATCCGGGCACCGGCAGCTTTTGCATCAGAGAATGGAACCAATATGGTCAACATGCCCATGAGAAAGGCAAGTGCATAACAAAGTGCCCGGGCGGGGGTTGGTAAAAATTGTTGGCGCTGGAACAATGGCATAAAATTTCCCCGTTTTCTCTACAGTAGATTTTGCGCTGCCCATCCCCATGGAATTTTTGAGTAAAGAAAACTCATGCGCAAAATCCAGTTACATAAGTAATTGCGAAAATCGTGCCAACTTGTTCATCAGGCGGAAATTTTGTGGCCAACTTGTTGAAAATGCACGCTAAAATTATGTATTGCTGCTTCGTTGCAGGCTTTGCTTTTGCGCGAAGTTGAGCCGGGGTGCAGATTTTGCCGGGCAAATTAACGGTTTGTTAACCATTGGGGGCAGATTCTGCCGGTGTGGGCAAATGTCGGGCAGGTGAATTAGTTGCAAGCAAATTTATTGCAA
>CAZMVQ010000003.1:22920-37234 GCA_964569865.1 uncultured Devosia sp. | reverse complement strand
AAGCAAATTATTGCAAAGCTGTGGATTTAACCGCATATGCGAATCTGGTACTTGCTAAGACAAATTAAAATTCTTGGCAAAGCAAATTCAAAAGGGGCATTTGAATAATGCGAATTGATGGAACCGTAAATATCAACCCATTATCCTCTCGCAAGAACACTAAGGGGAAAAAGGGGTCTGAGGCGGTTTTTAAGCCCGATACCACCAGCCAGTCACCTGCGGCTGCTCCCAATTTTGCTATGGGACAAAGTTCTGGCATTGAGGCCATGCTGGCTTTGCAGGGGGTGGATAATAATGTTGAGGGGAAACAGCGCGCTGTTCGTCATGCCCATTCCATGCTCGACACATTGGATGAAATTAAAGCCGATTTTTTGGCAGGAAATGTCGGGGAGGGGCGTTTGAACAGATTAATGGCGCAGGTAACGCGGGCGCGTCAGCAGGCAGAACCCGAGTTAATCTCACTGATTGATGATATTGATCTGTTGGCCAAGGTGGAGCTGGCAAAAATGGGCAGGTATGTAAAATAGACTACTTGTCAGCGGGGAGTTTAGAAGAGTTTTTTTTCAATCCGCGCTACAAAACAGTGTTGTTCAATGCCACCTTATATTTAATTTATTAAAAACCGGCTTGCAGTGAATTTGGCCTGCCTATATATAGGCGCACGTTTATTTTTGGGTGGAGCGCAGGCAGATGGACAAAAAGATCCAGCAAAACGGGTATATTCCCAGTGAAAAAGAGAGTTTTATGAATCCGCAGCAGATGGATTTTTTCCGTCAAAAGCTGGCGATTTGGCGTGAGGATATTTTGCGCGATAGTCGTGAAACTCTGGAAAGCCTGCAGCAGGAAAATGTGCTGCATGCCGATATTGCCGATAGGGCTTCGTCGGAAAGCGACCGGACGCTGGAATTGCGCACCAGAGATCGTCAGCGAAAGCTGATTTCAAAAATTGATGCTGCCCTGCGCCGGATTGACGAGGGCACCTATGGCTATTGTGAAGATAGCGGTGAACCGATTGGTGTGGCGCGTCTGATCGCTAGACCGGTGGCCACATTATCTTTAGAAGCGCAGGAAAAGCATGAGCGCCGCGAAAAAGTCTATCGCGACGACTGATTTTTTATTCCAGTTGTCGAGTGCTAGTTTTTTAGCCGCCATAGCGGGATTTAAGGTGCCTGATAAAGGCATCAGGGTTTAATTCCTGCCCGCAGGATTGTTTCATCAGATCGGGGGTAGAAAGCCTTGAGCCATGCTGCCAGATTTTTTTACTTCGCCAGTCATTGATGGCTGAATAATTGCCAGATCTGATCTGTTCAGGTGTTTCTGGCTGCGCTTTTAGCAGCGCTTCCCATTGTTGTGCCGCCATCAGGGCACCAAGGGTATATGAGGGGAAGTATCCAAACAATCCGGCTGGCCAGTGTACGTCCTGCATGGGGCCGTCTTTCATATTGTCTTTGGTTTCAAGTCCCAGATATTCAACCATTTTTTCGTGCCATGCTTGGGGAATATCCTCCACTTCGATCTCACCTGAGATCAGATCCCTTTCAAGTTCATAGCGCAATATCACGTGCAGCGGATAGGTAATTTCATCAGCATCAACGCGAATAAAACCGGGCCTTACGAGATTGACATGGGCCAGAACATCTTCAACATCAAACCCTTGAAGAACCGTTTCACCCAAATGCTTTGAAACTTGTGGCATCGCCCACTCCCAGAACATAGGAGAGCGGGAAATCTGCATTTCAACAAACAGGCTCTGGCTTTCATGCAATCCCATTCCCCGTGCTTTATTGTGGGGCCAGTGGGAATTGTTTTTGCTCAGACCCTGCTCATATTGGGCGTGGCCGGTTTCGTGTAAAATGCCCATTAAGGCGGGCAGAAAATTGCTCGTCTCATAACGGGTGGTTATGCGCACATCGCTTGGAACGCCACCACAAAATGGGTGGTGGGAGGTATCAAGGCGACCGTGGGTAAAATCAAAACCAAGCTGTTTCATTGATGCCATGCCCAGGGCGCGCTGATGCTTAATTTCAAATGGTCCGTTAAGGGGTTTTAGCGGTTTATTACCGTGACGAATTTCCTGTTTTTGCAGGGCTTTTGGCAAAAAACCCTTCAAGAATTCTTTGAGGGTAGAAAATACCGGATCAATATGGGCCATGCGGGTGCCCGGATCATATTGCTCGATCAAGGCATCATAGGGAAGAAGGCCGGTAGCATCGGAGCGGATTTGCGCTTCTTGTCGGGCAATTTCTACCACTTCCTTGAGGGCTGGCGCAAAGGCTTTCCAATCGCCTGTGGGGCGCAAACGACGCCACAATTGTTCGCAATTCATGGAGGTTTGAGTTTTTTTGCCAACAAAATCCGCTGACAGGCAGATATTTTGTTCATAAACCCGTTTGAATTCATTGACCCCGGCGGCCTCATCTTCAGTCAGGGAAGAATTTTGCGCCTTTTTTATCCAGTTGGCGATCTCAGGGGCGCTGGCCTGTTTGTGGGCAATGGCGGCAAGGGTGGAAATCGCATTGGAGCGAGCATTCCCTCCCCCCTCCGGCATGATTGTGGCCTCATCAACACCAAGTATGGCCAACGCGTGGGAATAGGCATCAAGGTTTAGGTTGAGTTCGTCGAGTTTCATATAGGACATTGATGATTTACCTGCTTAAAAATGGTGAGTTTTGCTAATTTGCACTGATTGTACCGTTGCCGCTTTTATAGTTTTTTTCATCAGGAACAAAACATATATAAAAGGGCGCGGCCAAATTCTGGGGGAATGCCGCGCCCTTTTTTTGCCGGCGCTCTTTTGTCATTTTGCTGACGGTCGAGTTTGGCCGGACTAACCAGATGCGCCAATTAAGGGGGATGCGCATCGGGCCGTTTAATATTCCCCCACATCAAGTTTATGCGGGGAAGTGATATTGGGACCTGAACCTAGAATGGCAGGATTGCGTCAAGAACCTGCTGCCCGTAACGGGGTTGTTGAACATCGGTTATCTGGCCGCGGCCACCATATGCGATGCGCGCTTCGGCAATTTTGGAACTGGCGATCGTATTGTCGGCATTAATATCCTCAGGACGAACAATTCCGGCAACAATGAGGTCTCTGACTTCGAAATTAACCCTGACCTCCTGGCGTCCTTCGATAACCAGATTGCCGTTGGGCAATATCTGGGTGACAACGGCGGCAACTTCGGTTTCAAGGGTTTCTGAGCGGTTGACGGAGCCGGTTCCCGCATCATTGACCCCGGAATTGGCATCAATGGCAGTGGCGCCGGCAACATTGGGTGCAATGGCACTAAAGATTGAACCAAGTACGCCACCAACACCGGCAGAGCTGGTTGACTGTCTGGTGCGACTGGTCTGATTGGATATTTGAGCCTTGTCGGAGATGGTGATTTTAACTGTCAAAATGTCTCCAACCCGGCGGGCACGCTGATCTTTGAAGAAACCACGGGCACCATCGCGAAAAAGAGAATTGGGTTGATAGGAAACAACTTCCGGCTGTGGCATGGGCATAACCACGGGGCGATATCCCTCTTGTGCTGTTGGATTTTCAATTGCTGACAGGGCAGGGGTCTGCCCGATCTGGGCCAGCCTTTCTGCTGCCGTACAGGCGCCAAGGGCAAAAAGTGCAAAGAGCAAAATTGTAAGTTTAAAAATTTTCATAATCATTCCCCCGAATGAATTTGGGTTAAAGAGAGGCAACTAACGTTGAGTTGGTGTTGATTTCTACCGTGCCGGCGCTCAGGGCTATTCCCTGCACAACCAAGTTGGAAAGCAGATTGAGAACGGAAACCGTTTCACCTTTTGCTGCATCGTCAAGGGCGCGCCCTTTTACGGTTAAGGTCATGGCTCCGGCTTTTAAAAACAGGGTGACGATCTCATTGCGAGAGATAAGATTTGGTTCAACAACGTCAGAAATTCTGATCATTGCTCCCCCAAGCATATTGCGCTGCAATTGTTTGCCCACGATTTGTTCTGGCATGGCAATGCCGGCACCGTTGGACAATTGGATAGGCACGGCGCGCATTTCAATATCATTGGGTCCGAGTATGGTTCCGTTGGGAATTGATCGAGACAGGTGAGGGGCTTGAATGGTAAAGTCCAGACGCCCGGAAATATCAATCATGCGGTTTTGTCCGGCCAGTTTAAAACGGGCTGAAAAGCGGTTGTCACCGGCAACATAGCGAAGATTGTTAAGGATTGCCGGGGCGGTGCCCTCTTCAACAAACAAAGGGGTAAATGCAGAGTTCAGGAATATTGAAACATTCATCCCTTGACGCAAGGTCCCGGATTCAACCAGATCCTGGGTGATTAAAGCTTCAAAAGTGCTTTCGTCAACCAGCGTGCCTGATCGTGAAACTGAGACATTGAACAATCCGGGATTATCAAATTCTATCAGACCGATTCTAGTGGCGGCGCTGGCTATGTTTTGCAGTGAAACCATGCCGGTGGTGCCGGGGGCCGGGCTGCGAAACAGGGCGGTTTCTGACAGGTTCCCCGCATTTTCAAACATATCACCAACGGTGACGATTTGAGACATTACGGTGACATCGCTTTTAAGGATGGGCAACGCCTGTGCAATTGATGGGAAAAACAAGGTCGAAACTGTGGCAATACCGATGATTATATTTTTGAATTTAATGCTCATTTTTCAAATTCCAGTCATTTCTATTTGTTGGTCGCGTTACCGAACCGAAAAACCGATAACCACTTTTTCTGGCAACGCTCATATTATCGTAGCTGGCTGACGGCTGACATCATCTCATCGGCACCCGACACAACCCGTGAATTCATTTCATAGGCTCTCTGGGCGGCTATAAGATCGGCGATTTCGGTGACGGCATTAACGTTGGCCAATTCCAGATACCCTTGCAAAACCCCACCGAAACTTGCAGAATTTGGTGAGCCAAGCTGGGCATTGCCGCTGGCACCTGTTTCCACAAACAGATTGCCACCGATGGATTCAAGGCCGGTCTTGTTAGCGAAACGGGCCAGTTGAATTTGGCCAAGCTGAGTTGCCGTAGAATCATTGCCAAGAAAGGCCTCAACCACTCCATCATCTGAAATTGATATGGAACGGGCGGTGTCTGGAACCACGATACCGGGCTGCAATTCATAGCCGTCCATGGTGACAAGAGTTCCGGTATTGTCGCGCTCAAACGCACCATCTCTGGTATAGCCGGTGCGGCCATCGGGAAGGTTGATAACAAACAGGCCTTCACCACGAATGGCCAGATCCAGCTCTTTTTGTGTCGGCTCAACACTGCCCTGACTCATGATGCGAGCAGTGGAGGCGGTTTTAACCCCTGAGCCGATTTCTATGCCCACGGGAACCTGAGTTCCTGTGGCAGAAGTTAAGGAACCTGCACGGCGAATGGTTTGGTATATAAGGTCCTGAAATTCAGCGCGCTGGCGTTTGTAGCCGGTGGTGCGCATGTTGGCGATATTGTTGGATATGACTTCCACATTGCGTTCCTGGGCGGCCATTCCTGATGCGGCGGTATATAGAGCTTTCATGGTCGATCTCCTGTTAAATTCTTATCTTGCCGGGTTGCCCAATACTCCGATGGCTTCGGAGCGCATTTTGTCTTGTCTCTCCATGAGCTTGGCCATGGATTGGTACGAGCGGTTGACCCTGATCATTTCTGCAATCTGGATAACGCCGGATACGTTTGAGCGTTCTATGGCTCCCTGAACCACCCGCGTATCGGTGGCAGCTATGGGCTCGCCTCCGGAAAACAGATTGTCTCCCTCGCGGATGAGGATTTGAGGTTCATCAAATTCAACGATGCGCAAAAACCCCTTATTGCCTTCGCTGGTAAGGATTGAGCCGTCTTCGTTGAAGCGGATATCGGTCTCGGAAGGGGCGAATCGAATCTGTCCGCCTTCGGATAAAACCGGATTTCCGGAATTGTCGACCAGCAGTCCGCTATTATCAATTTTTAAGGATCCATCTCGGGTCCAGCGCTCACCGGACGGGGTCTGAACCGCCAAAAATCCTTTTCCCTGCAATGCAATATCTAAGAAATTTCCGGTCTGGGCAATCGCCCCGCCGCTAAAATCATTGATAGTGGCCCATGCGTTAGTGTAGCTAAGTGGTTGATCTGAATAGCCAAATGTATTGTCGGATGCCACCGGCATAACATATTCTTCAAACAGCAGGCTTTGGGCCTTGTAGCCATTGGTGTTTATGTTTGCCACATTGTTGGCGACCACGTTCATTTGACGTTTAAGTCCGATTTGGCGTGAAAGCCCTATGAGTTGCGCGTTTTCCATATGACGCTATCCCCCGATTGATTTGTTGCGAATGACTTCCCCAAGCCATTTGCTTAGCTAAATACACTGCATGGAGCGTGCCAATGCAAAATCTTGAATAAATACAATGGCTTGGCACCAATAGAATAGGTAAATCTATCCTCACTGGCCGGAGGGCGGAAAAAATTACCGGGCAAATTTTGCCGATCAGAGCAACTTGGTAACCTTTCGTTAACCATGAGGGGATTAGCTGGTCTAAATGCGGGGCGGTCCATGATTTTTCAGGACCAAAAAATATAGAGCGAATTTGACATGGCAAATGAAGCGGTAGCGGATCAGGATCCGGTGGATGAAGAGCTGGAGGATGGCGCTGAAGGGGAAGAGGAACAAGAAGGTAAAAAGAGCAAGCTAAAACTCATGATCATTGCCGGGGGTGCTCTGGTGTTGATATTGGGTTTGGCGGCTGGTGCTTACTTTATGTTCTTTGCCGGAGGTGATTCAGAGGCTGTGGTTGAAGAAATTTTGCCGCCTGAAACCTTCTTTTATGATTTGCCGGAAATGACGGTGAATTTGAGTTCTGTCGAAAATAAAGAGCAGTTTTTAAAACTTAGCGTAGCGTTGGAAGTTGCCAGCGAAGAAATGGTGGCAGCGATTGAGCCTCGGGTAACGCGGGTAATTGATGCATTTCAGGTATATCTTCGCGAACTCAGGCGCAGTGATCTTGAGGGATCAGCTGGTATTTATCGTTTGAAAGAAGAGCTGAGACGCCGAGTAAATCTGGCGCTTTATCCGGTTGAGGTGCAGAGCATCTTGTTTAAAGAAATTCTGGTGCAATAGGAAAAGCTTGATGGCCGATAGCGACGAACAAGACAAGCTTGCAGCCGAATGGGGGCTGGACATGGAAGACGGCACTGGTGATAGCGCCAGTGGCGGTTCTGGGGGCGGTGACGACGAAGGTGGCGGCGATGATGCTATGGCTGCCGAGTGGGCGGCCATGATCGATGGCGACGGGGATTCAGAAGAATCCGATGGCGTTGACAGGGTTCTGGATCAGGATGAAATCGACAATTTGCTGGGTTTTGACCCGGCCGCTGCGGAAGGGGCAGAGCTGACGGGCGTTCAGGCCCTGATAAATTCAGCGCTGGTTTCGTATGAGCGCCTGCCAATGTTGGAAATAGTCTTTGACCGGCTGGTGCGCCTTGCAACCACTTCTTTGCGCAATTTTACCTCTGACAATGTGGAAGTTTCTTTGGAATCCATAACTTCGGTGAGGTTTGGAGATTACCTCAATTCAATTCCCCTGCCGGCAATTCTTTCGGTTATCAAAGCTGAGGAATGGGATAATTTTGGTCTTTTGACCATTGATAGCGGCCTGATCTATTCGATGATTGATGTGCTTTTGGGCGGGCGGCGTGGAAACGGGGTTATTCGCATTGAAGGGCGACCCTATACCACCATTGAACTGGCGCTGTCCCAACGATTGATTGAAGTTATTCTGGATGATACCAAAAAAGCATTTGAGCCGCTAACCCAGGTGACATTTTCGCTGGAAAGACTTGAAACAAATCCTCGATTTGCAGCGATTTCAAGACCCGCCAATGCGGCAATTCTTATCGAGTTACGAATAGATATGGATGATCGGGGTGGCAAAGTAGAAATATTGCTGCCCTATGCCACCATCGAGCCAATTCGTGAGCAATTGTTGCAAATGTTCATGGGGGATAATTTTGGTCGCGATGACACTTGGGAAAGCCATCTGGCAACAGAGGTATATGGGGCGGATACCCAGATCGAAGCTGTTCTAAACGAAACAGATTTGCCTTTGTCGCGGGTTATGGGCTTTTCCAAAGGCGAAACCATTATGTTTGATCAAAAACCAAGTGATCCGATTACCATTCGATGTGCGGGTGTGAATGTCACCGAAGCGGTGATGGGACATATGGGAAAAAATATTTCGGTTAGGGTTTCACGACCATTAAATCCGTCACAAGTAACCATGGCCGTGTTTGATGCCATGGACGAACAAGGGGAAAATGCATAATGGGCGGAATTTCGTTCGGTCTGACAATTGAGATAATTGTGGCAATTCTATTAGCTTTAACAATAGGTTATTGTTATGTCTTAAATAAACGTCTGGTAGGGCTACATGCTGATAAAGAGAGCATGCGCCATATGATTTCCGATCTGATCGAGGCGACCAATCTGGCCAATAATGCCATTGGCCAGCTTAAAGATGTGGCGGGAGAAGCCGACGCGGTTTTGAATTCACGGCTTGAAGAGGCTGAAAGATTCGGCTTGGAACTGGCCAATCATGTGGTTGCAGGTCAGACCGTGGTTGAAAAAATCTCCCAAATCACCAGCGCTGCCAAACAAAGTCAAACCATTGCCCGAGTCGAGCCAAGGCGAGCAGAAATGGCGTTGGAACAGCTTAATATCCATGAAAAACGCAGGAGTCGCGTGGCGTGAAAACCCTAAGACTGCTACCTATAGTTTTGGTTGGTGCCACGGCTTTGTTGCTGTTGAAATCTATTGGGCTGATCACTCAGGGCGGGTATACGCTTTTGGGTACTGATGTGGCGCAGGCTCAGGAAGTAAATTCTCAAACCCTTGATGCTGCGCAGAACGTCGATGAAGAGCAAATAGAACAATTAAACGCAATCGAGGAAGCTGCTGCACAAAGAGCTGCTGATTCTCTGTTTTCTTCGGTTAATCAGCCAATTCGTGACAATGGGCAGGTGGACGCAGTCCCGACTCTTGAAAACGAGGACGGTGAAATTTCTGAATTTGGCAATGCTGATGGCGTTTCCCTTACCGAGCAGGCATTGTTGCAGCGTTTGCGCGAGAGACGGGCAGAGCTGGATGCGCGGGAACAGGCGATTGAGCTTCAGGAAAATCTTGTTGTGGCGGCCGAGACTAGATTGAACGAGAGAATTGCTTATCTGCAAGCTGTCGAGGCGCAGGTTCAGGCATTGGTAGATCAACAACAGGCGCAGGATGAGGGGCAATTTGATGCGCTGGTGAGCATGTACGCCAATATGAAATCTTCGGATGCGGCAAATGTATTTAATAGCTTGAATATGGACGTTCTTTTGCGTCTGGCGATAAAAATGAGCCCACGCAAAATGTCTCCGATTCTGGCGGATATGAATACCGAAAGAGCGCAGCAGCTTACCGTGCGCATGGCAACCGCGCAGAACAGCTCGGCTCAAACCCAAGCCGCAATTGATCAGGTTTCTCCGGATATGGCGAGTTTGCCGCAGATTGTCGGGCAATAGTTGGAAGTGAAATTTCTGATTTTTGCTGTCAACGAGGCATGTTGCCTAAAGTTTAGAAGAAGTTAAGCGCTTTTGGAGTATTTTTGTTTCGGTTCAGTTGGTTTGCCGTCTCGCATGGATATGCGTACTGAAAAAGGCAGGCAGATGCTGGTGAATTTTAAGTTTGCGAATCTTTTAGGTTGAAAGATCAATGCGCGCAAAAAAGCGTTTGGGAATAGGTGATTTAGGGCGAAGGCTTGCGCATGGTCTGGCAGCAAAATTTGCTGTGGGCCTTATGGCGTTGTTGTTTGGTTTCGGGCAGGTAGCAGCGCAAGAGCGTGTAGAAGTCACCGCCATGCAAATGGAGGGATTTGGGAGGGTGGTTTTGTCTTTCCCGGACCGTTTTGATCTTCCCCAATATACGATGAATTCTGAAAATGGTGTGCTGGCGCTGGAATTTGATGAGCCGCTGGCAGTGTTTTTGCCCGATATCAGTGGAACACTGACAGAATATATTTCTATTTCGCGGGTCGATCCGGACAAACGCGGAATAAGATTTGGCATGAAAAATATTTTCAACGTCAATCGTTTAGAGGCTGGAGAACAGCTATACGTGGATTTTCTGCCAGATAATTGGCAGGGGCTTCCCCCCGGATTGCCAGCTGAAGTTGTGGCCGAACTGGCCCGCCGTGCTCAGGATGCGGCGGCGGTAGCGGAGTTGCAACGCCGGATTGAATTTGCCCGGGTAAATAGCCCAACCGCCAAAATCAATGTGGGGCGTCACCCGACATTTACCCGACTTACCTTTGATTGGAGCGAGGATACGGGGTATGAATTTGAATTTGCTGACGGGGTGGCAAATCTTGAATTTTTCTGGCCGGTGGATCTGGATTTTTACCCGCTGATTTCAAATATGCCTGTTGAATTTGTCAGTGTGAAAAGCGAAAAACTGACTGGTAGCAATCGCATTGAATTCAAACTTGAAGATGGAGTGGTGCCAAGGTTTTTCAAGAATTCACAACGTCAATTTGTAATTGACTTTGATTTGCTGGAACCGGACACAACTACTATCAACGCTCAGGATTTGTTGGCAGAGCTTGAGCTTGAGAAAGCTCAAAATGATGCTGTAATGGCGGCGGAGGGAGAGAAGTCTATTCTGGATGATGATGAGGGTGGGCAGGGAGGAGCTTCCGATCAGGTTGAAATCACGCCAAAAGTCAGTCGGGTAGGTTCGACCGTAAGAATTGCGTTTCCGTTTGATCGAGAAACATCAGCGGCAGTTTTTCAGCGGGGCAGCTACCTATGGATGATCATGGATACAACCACCATTATCAACGCTCCCGATGATCAACAGCTTCTTGCTACCATCAGCGAAGATTTTGCCACTATTTCTGCTGGCGATACGCAAATTGTGCGAATGAAAATGAACGATACCAGACTGGCTTCGCTTGGCTCGCAGGGACCAAGCTGGATATTGTCTCTTGGTGAAAATCTTATGGCACCGACTGAGCCAATAAGATTGGACAGGCGCCTGGATGATGAGGGGCGCTATGAAATTTTTGCCAGCGCGCAAAGGCCGGTGCGTGTTCACCAGTTGCGCGACCCAGAAATCGGGGACATTCTTGAAGTGGTTACTATGTACCCCCCTGCCAACGGTGTTATCCGGCAGTTGAGTTTCGTTGATTTTAAGGCTCTTAGCTCCACCCATGGTCTGGTGATAAAACCGGAAACTGAAGATCTTGAAATAGATATTTTGCCTCGCGAGGTGGTTCTGAAATCTCAACGGGGGCTGATTGTATCTTCGGTCAACGATATTCGGGCCAGCGGGCCAATTGCAGCGAATTCCCAACGACAGGGGTTTATTGATTTGGTTGCCTTGGAGGAAAAAAACCCATTGGAGCTAACCAAACGACGCGAATCATTGATGCTTATTGCTGCTAACAGCGAGGGCAGGGCAAGGGAAAATGCTCGACTTGATCTGGCTCATGTTCTTTTAGCCAATCAGCTGGGACTTGAGGCCATTGGCATACTCAACCTGCTGATTGAAGAAAATCAGGTCGTGGACCTTATGGATGATGCCATTCTGGCTAAGGCAGCTGCCAGCGTTGTTGCATTCAGGGCTATGGATGCTTTGAAGCTTTTGGAGGTGAACCAGAGTCCAAAAGAAATGGACCGGTTTATTTGGCGGGCAATTGCCAAGACGCAAATTCGCGATTTTATCGGGGCGCGAAGTGATGTTTTAGCCTCGGAACTGGTCATTGGTTCCTATCCGCAATGGGTGCAAAATCGCTTTTTTCTGGCTGGAATTGTAGCGGCCATAGAAACAGATGATATGGCAATGGCCCGGCGTCTGAGCGAAGAAATTATGCCTGATATGCTTACCAAAGATCAGCGAAGCGAATTGCATTTGGTAAGAGCGCGGATGAATGAAATTGATCAAAGCTATGATGAAGCGCTGGATAATTATGGACTTGTGATCGCAACGGATGTTCGCCCAACCAGGGCCGAGGCAATTTTAAGAACGGTTTTATTGCTGGAAAAAATGGGTCGGCTTGAATTTGATAAGGCCATTCAAACTCTCTCCAGAGAATCAATCGTGTGGCGCGGTGGCATGGTTGAGGCGCAAATGTTGCAGGTTTTGGCCCGATTGCAATTCGCCAACAAGCAATATCGGGACGGATTTACAACGGTGCGTGAAGCTGCCGAAACAGCAATCGATAATAGTGCGGTTCTGGCCTTGTCCCAAAGGGCGCAGGATGAGTTTGTTGATCTTTATATAAATGGTGCCGCTGATTCTATGGAGCATCTTGAGGCGCTGACCCTGTTTTATGATTTCCGTTACCTGACCCCGGCCGGTGCACGGGGTGATGAAATGATACGAGGATTGGCGCGACGTCTGATCAGGGTCGATCTTTTATCCCAGGCTGCAAGTCTGCTTGAATATCAGATTGATGTGCGCCTTGAAGGGGCTGCTCGCGCTCAAATCGCTGCTGATCTGGCAATTATTTATATTGCCAACCGGAACCCCGGATTGGCGCTATTGGCGCTGAACAAAACATCTCTTGCCAACCTGCCATTGTCATTGGAACGCCAGCGCAGATTGCTTGAGGGCAGGGCCTTGATTGATGAGGGCCGAATGGCGCTGGCAATAGATATTTTGTCGCAAATTGATGGGCGGGACGTAGAGTTGCTAAGGGTTGATGCCTATTGGAGCGGTGGGCAATATGTAAAAGCTGCAGAGCAGTTGGAGGTGATCTATTCCCGCCGCAATATAAATACCGCGTTGACGCGCCCGGCACGTATGAACCTGATCAAGGCTGCTGTGGGCTATGTTTTGGAGCAGGATATGCTGGGTCTGGCAAGGGTCAGGTCAAAATTCTCCGAGCGCATGGCAAATTTCCCGGAATGGCCAATGTTTGATTATGTAACCGGGGCAGCAGTTGCCACCAGCGCCAATTTCAGGGAAGTGGCGGCCCAGATAGCTGACATTGACAATCTTTCAGCGTTTTTGAATTCTTACCGCCTCACCTATGGTGCCGACGGTGCTCTGGCACCAGCGCCAGTCTCTGGTGTGTCGTGATTTTTATACGCTAACGAAACTGCGCACAATTGACCCAGCCACCAGATTCCAGCCATCAACCAGCACAAAGAATATCAGCTTGAATGGCAGCGAGATGACAATCGGGGGCAACATCATCATACCCATAGACATCAAAACCGAAGCCACGACCATATCAATGATCACAAACGGCAAAAATAGCAAAAATCCGATTTCAAAGGCTCGGCGCAGTTCAGAAATCATAAAGGCCGGAACTAAAATGGTCAGTGAAAGCTCTTCAACAGTGTCAGGAGGCTCGCTCTGGGACATATCCATAAATAGCTGCACGTCTTTTTCGCGCACATTGGCACGCATGAAGCGGTGAATGGGCTCTGCCCCCAGATCAAATGCCTCGGCAAATTCAATGGTTCCCTCCATTAGGGGGGCCACCCCCCGCTCATAGCTTTGCTGAAAGGTTGGAGCCATGACAAAAGCGGTTAAGAAAAGGGCCAGAGAAACCATCACCGAATTTGGGGGAGCTGTTTGCAGCCCCAAAGCGGTGCGCAGCAAAGATAGAATAATCACAATTCTGGTAAAACTGGTAACCATCACCAGAATTGAGGGGGCAAGCGCTAAAACCGTAATCAGCCCGATTAGCTGAATTGCCCGCTCGGTAAGCGTTCCCTCATCTCCAAAATCTATGGATACTCCTTGCGCCAGAACGTCATTGGGCAAAAATACCAAAGAGGTGGCAACGGCCAGAACCAATACAAATCCCCATATGCGAAGGGAAGAACTAGCTGTTCTTTTCGCTGGATTTCGGGTCCCTTGCGGATCCGCTATCGCTGGCTTCCTTGCTGGATTCGGCTCCGTCATCGCCAGAATTTGTCCCCTCTTCGATGGATTCCATGGCCTTGGCATCAATCTGTTGAACTTCGTTCTTAGCTGAGTCGGGGGAGATGGCTTTAGTATTATCTTCTTCGTTTGAGGTAACTTCCTCAGTTATTTGAAGGTCTTTTGCTTCTTTAGGTTGCTTCTTTGATGTTTCAGCGGGTTTTGCTTTATCCTCAGGAGTTTCCACATGAGCTGATTTTGCTCCATTATTCTCTTTTGCACCGGTGGTTTCGTTTGCTTCTGCGGTTTCGTCTGCTTCTGTGGTTTCGTCTGCTTCTGTGGTTTTTGAGTTTTCCTCTAGGGCGCTTACATCTGCTTTGTCAGCTCTATCCCCAACCGGTTCTATTTCAACTGCTTTATTTTCAAGGGGACTGTCTTC
>CAZMVQ010000003.1:17866-22820 GCA_964569865.1 uncultured Devosia sp. | reverse complement strand
GGGTCATCTCGCTGACAGGTTTTAATATGCCGCTGGTTCTTAACGGAGTGATCGTATTATTTGAAAAGATAGGGGCGATTTTTGAGGTTTGAGCGTCAGAGGGAGCGGTTTTCAGGGCCGCTGAAATGATGGTTTGTGCGTTGATGCTTGCAGATGCAGCCGCAACCGGCTCTGTATTTTTTTGTGGTTGAGGGGATTGTGCCGAGGCAAGTATTGGCGCTGACTCGGCACTCTTAAGTTCTGGAGACTTAAGTTCTTGAGGTTTGTCTTCGTCGTTTCTACGTAACAATCTGGAAAGACCAAGACGATCTGCGACATGTTTTTGAGCTGGAGTGCTTTGTGATTTTGCGCTGGCATTGCTGTTTTGCTCACCACTATTACTGTTTTGCTTGTTTGCAGCCATTGCTGCCACACCGCTCGCTGCCAATCCTGCTGCTGCTGCAACGCCTCCTGCGACAATGGCAGGTGCTTTTGCATCCAGTGATGGTGTTTTGCGCTCGATTGGAGCGGCGTGTGCTTTTGTCTCAGAATTAGTTTTTAGTTCAGAAGCACTTGCACCAGCGGGAATTGAGCCTTCAATCAACAGTTCACCGGTATTTGACACCATAATCAGGTGCTCCACATTATCCCGGCGGATCAAAATGATATTGCGCTTATTGTCGATGGCAAGACTATCAACCATGGCCAACCGTCTTTTGCGCCCGCCGGCAATTGTCACCGACGCCTTAAAAATCAGTTTTAGAATCCAGACGCCAAAAAATATCAGCGCAATAACAATAATAAGCGCCAATAGAATGGTCCATATGTTGGTTTCGCCACCAAACAGGCCGGTTAAAAATCCCATTTTTGTTACTCCACAAAAAAATGCGCCACAAAATATGTTGGCTTTAATTCACAACATGTTTGGCGCGATGCCGCATTCGCTACAGCTCAATATACATATTATTTAAATGGGTGAAGCAGTTATTTTTAAGGCGGCGAAATTGGGTGGTTTTTATGTGTGAATTTTGATGCAGATGCGAATTTTGGTCAAAATCTGACCGATTCTTCAAAAAAAGCAGCCAATAGTGCAGAAATTGCCTACCGATAGCCAATAATTAACTACTCGTTAACCATGAGGTGGGCAGAATTTGCCGGTATGAGCAAAGGTTGAGTCTTTTATTATGGCAGTTAACAAAATACCATTATTTGCGGCGCTTCGCGCCAAAATGGAATGGAACGAGGCCCGCCAAAAATTGTTGGCAGAAAATGTTGCCAATGCGGAAACGCCCGGTTATCGCGGACGTGATCTCAAGGAATTTAATTTTGGCGAGATGGTTTCTAAAAGCCGGGTCAACTCGATTTCAGCGGTTACCACCCAGCCGGGGCATATCGCTATCGGGCGCACGGACGGCTCCAGATTTAGTGCACAATCAATGAACAGTTTCGAAGTTACGCCAGAGGGCAATGGAGTGACGCTGGAAGATGAAATGATGAAAGTGGCCGCCAACCAGATGGATTATCAGGCGGCAACTTCTTTATATACTCGTTCAGTCAAACTTATTCGTACAGCGCTCGGGCGCTAATTGAATTTAATTCCAAGAGGAATTTTAAGGGACTTTTTTTATGGGTGATTTTATTTCTTCGCTAAAGATTTCAGCCTCAGGCCTTGAGGCGCAATCAGCACGTATGCGGGTGATTGCAGAAAATCTGGCCAATGCGGATTCAGCAGCAAAAACCCCTGATGGGGACCCGTACAGGCGTCGAATTCCCACATTCGCTGCTGTTTTTGATCGGGAACTGGATGCTTTTAACGTCAAGGTTGGCAAAATGGCGCTGGATCAATCAGAATTTAGAACCAAGTATGAACCGGGACATCCTGCAGCTAATGATCAGGGGTTCGTTAAATATCCAAATGTGGATAGTTTGATTGAGCTTGCCGATATGCGCGAGGCGCAACGTACCTATGAGGCCAACCTGAATGTAATTCGCTCTTCAAGGGCCATGTATGGACAGACCCTTGATATTTTGCGCGGCTGATTGCTTTTTTTATGGCCGATAATTTGGTCGATACAGATTTTTTGAAGGATAGACAAAAATGAGCATGCCGATTTCAGCCGCAGCCTCTGCGTATGGCAACGCAGCCCAGTTAATTCAGGATAGCACCAAGGCCGGAGCATCGCAGGTGGCACAGTCGGGAGCGGGTGGTGATTTTGCATCCATACTTTCCCAAACCGTGCAGGGGGTTGTGGATTCGGGGAACCGTTCAGATCAGGTGGCCATGAATATGCTTGAGGGCAATGCCAGCGTTGTTGATATGGTTACGGCAGTTGCTGAAACCGAACTGGCGGTGGAAACCATGGTTACGGTTCGCGATAAGGTGATTTCTGCCTACCAGGAAATTATGCGTATGCCCATTTAGGCTTGTTTTTCGAAATGTTTTTGATCTTCAGGTAGCTATTGGTTTTGTCGCCGACTCGGTTCATCTTTATGAGGCAAATGTTTGAGTTTGAGGTGATATGAACGACGCAATCGTGCTTGATATTGCCCGCGAGGGGCTTTGGGTTCTGATCTTGATTTCAGCACCAATGATGATTGTCGGGCTGACTGTGGGTCTGGTGATTGCCCTGTTTCAGGCTTTGACGCAAATTCAAGAGCTTACCCTTGTTTTCGTGCCAAAAATCGTGGCAATTTTCTTAACAATGATGGTGGTATTGCCGTTTATGGGGGCAACGCTTGGCGTTTATATGCAACGGGTGGTGGAACTGATTGTGGCGAGCGGTTGAATGGAGATTGACGTTCGAGGCAATTTGCAGGTCATTTTACAATTGAATTCTTTTAATGGCGAAAAGCGCCCGGTTCGATGAACGTATCGCTGGACCTTTTGCCCCAGATGGCTTTTTTGTTGCTGTTGGTATTCGGGCGGGTAGGCACCATGCTGATGCTGGCTCCGGCACTTGGAGAGCAAACAATTCCGGCCAATTTGCGCCTTGGATTTGCGTTGATTTTTTCTCTGGTGGTTTTTCCTCTGGTATCAGAGAAAATGCCGCCAATGCCATCTTCAATTCCGGCGATGGGAATAATGTTGATCCGCGAAATTCTGGTTGGTCTGGTGCTGGGAGGAATTGCGCGCATGATCGTTATGGCTACGCAAACCGCCGGGGCGATAATTGCCTTTCAATCCGGTCTTAGTGCTGCCACGGCCAACGATCCATCGCAACCCGGAGTGCAGGGGGCGATGATTGGCAATTTTTTGACATTGGTGGCTATCACGTTGGTTTTTGTGACTGATCTGCATTATCTGGTGCTTGCCGCTATTCTTGATAGTTATACATACTTTCCCCCCACAGGCTCGATTATGCTTGAGGACGCCATGATTGCGGCACTGGCGGCGTTTTCGGGCGCATTTATTGTCGGGGTGCAGATGTCGGCGCCGTTTTTGGTGTTTGGTCTGGTATTTAACCTTGGGTTGGGCCTGATGGCGCGCTTGATGATGCAATTACAGGTCTATTTTATTGCCATGCCTGCCAATGTGGGCATTGGCTTTTTGCTGTTGATGGTTTTGCTAAGCTCCATGATGGTCTGGTATCTTTCTCACTTTGAAAGATTTTTTATCATGTTTGCGAGTTAGTGCGATAAAATGGCTGATGAACCGGACAAGTCAGAAAAAACAGAAGACGCCACGCAGCACAAGCTTGACGAGGCCCATAAAAAGGGCGACGTGGCCAAAAGTCAGGAAGTTACCACCTGGTTTATGATGCTGGGTTCTGCCCTGATGTTCTCGCTGATTGCTCCGATTACCAGCGCCAATCTTATGAACCAGATGAAAACAGTGATTGCGAATGCCGATCAATTTGAATTGGCCGGGTCCGGCATACAAACGCTCTTTCGCTCACTATCCCAAACAATATTGTGGACTGCAATGGTGCCTTTGGCATTTTTGGTCGTGTTTGCCATTGCTGCAAACCTTGTTCAGCATAAACTCGTATGGTCGCTGGACCCTATAAAGCCCAAACTGTCAAAAATATCACCGCTAAAGGGCATGAAACGGCTTTTTTCCATGGAAGCGATGGTCAATTTTCTCAAAGGGCTGGTAAAAATTACCTTGGTGGGAGTGGTGGTTTTCGTAGTGATGTGGTCGCAGCGCGATCGGCTTGAAACCATGATGAGCGCTGATTTGTGGCTGGTTTTGAGTAATTTTCAGGCGCTGGGAATTCAGATTTTTATCGCCACCCTTGCCATTGTTACCGTGGTGGCAATCGCAGATTTTATGTATCAAAAACACAAATATTTTGAAAAACAAAAAATGACCATCAAGGAAGTGCGCGACGAGCATAAAAGTATGGAGGGCGATCCAAAAATCAAGCAACGCATCAGACAGATCAGGTCTGAAAAATCCAGAAAAAGAATGATGGCGGCGGTGCCTGATGCAACTGTGGTTGTCACCAACCCGACCCATTTTGCCGTGGCGCTTAAATATGAAAAAGATATGGCAGCGCCGATTTGTGTTGCCAAGGGAGCGGATGCGGTGGCTTTGCGCATTCGTACTATGGCTAAGGATAGTGAGGTGCCAATTGTTGAAAATCCACCGCTGGCACGAGCTCTATATGCAAGTGTTGAAATTGATCAAATTGTACCTGAGGAACATTTCAGGGCGGTGGCGCAGGTTATCGGGTATGTTATGCAGCTCAAGCAAAAGGCCTCTTGGCGTTCATAAGTGCATTAATATTTTTGACTTTAACTGGCGCGGTAGCAGGTTTGAGTCTTCGATAGTTCACAAATGGGGATAAAAGCAGGGTTTTGAAGAAAAACTGCGGTTTTTTTGCCCCTGACTCTACCCAAGAGGCCAAGGCTTTTGCTACCTGTTAATGACAACTGATTCGTTTGGGGAACATACCGGCCAGTGCCAACTGGAGCGTTCCCAGAAAAAGTGGGGACCGGTTTTTCGGTTCGGGAATGCGACAAAATAAAGACA
>CAZMVQ010000003.1:2652-17766 GCA_964569865.1 uncultured Devosia sp. | reverse complement strand
CCCAGAAAAAGTGGGGACCGGTTTTTCGGTTCGGGAATGCGACAAAATAAAGACAATGGAGTGTTCCCAGAAAAAGTGGGGACCGGTTTTTCGGTTCGGGAATGCGACAAAATAAAGACATTAGAGCTTGGTTTTTGCTAAAATAAAAACCTAAGCTCTAGAAATCGGGTTGATATATATATGTATGATGAAAATTATCCCGAGCCGCTAAGCGCACAATCGTCTCGCGGCAGTTTGTGGCGGGTCATTTTATTGATCGTGTTCTTTGTTGCGGTTGCAGGATATTTCGCATTTTTTGGTAATCAGATCCGTTCAGAATGGTTATTGTTGTTTTTGGGGGGATTGGCGGTCGCTGGCGTATTTTGTCTGTTTGCTCTGGCCTCCGGTCTGTTTGTAATTGGAAGTGGTGCCGAGGGGCGCACGGTTTCTCGTTCATGGTTGGACAGCTCTCCTGACGGTGTGGTTATCGCCAATAAAAAGGGCGAAATTTCCTATGCCAATCGCAAATATCTGCAAATGTCTGAAAAAATCAGCGCTGGCGCACCGGTCGGAGTAATTCGATTGTTTGCCAATCAGCCAGAAGCCGCAGAATCCATGCACAGGTTAGCGCTGGCAGCTAGAGAAGGGCGCCATGCCATTGAAGATATTCGCCTTACCAGAAATTTTGACGGCACCCGGGTTAAAGAAAGCAAACCCATATGGAACCGTATTGCTGTGCGATTGCTACCGCCGCTGCAAAGCAAAGGTGAAAGCCTTTTAGCGTGGACAATCAGCGATATTTCAGTGGATCGGGACCGGCAGGAAAACGCTTTTTTAGAGTTACAACGGGCAATCGATTATCTGGATCACGCTCCGGCCGGGTTCTTTTCAGCCAATAAAGAGGGCAGCGTGCAGTATATAAATGCCACTCTGGCCGATTGGCTGGGCATTGATCTGGCTGAGTTCGAACCCGGAGATTTGCGCCTTGATCATCTGGTGCGCGGGGACGGGGCCAATCTGTTGATGGGGGGGCGCTCTGACGGAGAAATAAAAACCCAGATTATTGATATTGATCTGGTTCACCGCAATGGCACCAGTTTTCCTGTTCGACTGTTGCACAGGGCGGCCCGTCTTGCGGAAGGTGAACTTGGCGAAACCAGAACTTTGGTGCTTGATAGAGCGCGCGGGGACGAAAGTCTTGATGATTTGAGGGCTGCTGAGGTTAAATTCTCAAGATTTTTCAATGATACACCGTTTGCCATCGCAACCCTTGATGCCAAAGGAAAAATCGTTAGCACCAATGCACCTTTTGCGCGGATTTTTAATATCAGCACCACAGAAAAGGCTGTCGAGGGGGCTGGATTTTCTGAATTAATCGACAAAAAACACATGGAGGCATTTCAGGATGCCTTGGTGCAGGTCAATCAAAATCTCTCCCAAATCGAGCCGGTGGATGCAAATCTGGCGGGTGATGAGGAGCGATCTGTCAGGCTTTATCTGTCGGCCTCTGAAAAAACGGCGGATCTGGATGAGCAGGTAATCATCTATGCGCTGGATATGACTGATTATACAAGGCTACAGGCGCAATTTGTGCAGGCGCAAAAAATGCAGGCTATCGGTCAATTGGCGGGTGGGGTTGCCCATGATTTCAACAATGTGCTCACCGCCATTATCGGGTTTGCGGATCTTTTGTTCTTAAGGCACAAACCTACTGATCCCTCATTTGCGGATATTATGCAGATCAAGCAAAGCGCTAATCGCGCAGCGGGTCTGGTGAAACAGCTTCTGGCCTATTCACGCCAGCAGACTTTGCGTCCGCAAATTTTGGAAGTTACAACCCAGATTGATGATTATAATATTTTTCTGAAGCATCTGATGGGTGAAAAAGTTTCTCTTAGTGTCTCCCATGGTCGCGATGTCTGGCCGATAAAAGCCGACGCGGTGCAATTGGAGCAGGTGGTATTAAACCTTGCGATTAATGCTCGCGATGCCATGCCCGATGGCGGTGAAATTCAGCTTAGAACCAGAAATGTCACCGAGCGGGAAGCGGCAACATTCTCATATAAGGGCATGCCGGCGGCTGAATATGTTTTGATTGAGGTCGAGGATCAGGGGACCGGAATTCCAGAAGAAGTGCTCGAGAAAATGTATGAGCCATATTTTTCCACCAAGGAGCAGGGAAAAGGAACAGGGCTTGGGCTTTCCATGGTTTATGGAATTATCAAACAGACCGGCGGCTTCATTTATGCGGATACGCAGATGGGAAGAGGGACAAAATTCCTTATCTTCTTCCCAAGATATGTGGCCAGTAAAGAAGAAATGGAAAAAATTTCTCGTCCCGCGCCGGAAAAGAAAACAAAAGATCTGACCGGCAATGAAAGAATTTTAATTGTTGAGGATGACGAAATCGTCAGGGCAATTTCTGTGCGCACTCTTCGAACCACCGGGTATGAGGTGTTTGAGGCTGACGGGGGCGATGAGGCTTTGGAAGTTCTGGACGAGATCGACAATAAAATTGATCTGATGATTTCAGATGTAATGATGCCGGGAATGGATGGCCCCAGCCTGTTGGTGGAGGTGCGCAAGCGTTTGCCTGATCTCAAAGTGATTTTTGTTTCAGGATTTGCCAGAATGGAAATGCGCGATGGTCTGGCGGATGATCGCTCGGTTGAGTTTTTGCCAAAACCCTATAATTTTGATCAGATAAATTCCAAGGTTAAGGAAGTTCTGTCAGGTGTTTCGCAAAGCGAAGGCGGCGACAGTTAGGCTTTCTAACCCTGGTCGCCACCCTCTTTAGTGGGGTGTTTGTTAAACTTGTTTATTTCGCCTCACGCCAGGCGATATATAGCGAGGCACCAACGATTAGCGCAGCACCGGGCCAGAACCAGAATGTTGGCACCTGAGAGAGCAATATCCAGCCAAGCAACACATTGATCGGCAGTTTGAGGTCATCAAACGGTTGCAGGTAGGCGGCATCTGCCAGCTTATATGCGCTCCACAGCAGGTATTGTGATGCGGCGGTTATTAATGCCAAAAGCAAGATCCACCACAGGGCATTGCCCACGGGAAAGCTGAAATCAATTCCCGCCGTAAGCGTTGCGGGCAGGGTGCCTTCAGGCAATATAAACGTTAAAAAGAACAGCGCCGTGCCGATAATGGCGTGATTAATGGAGATCAGAAGCACCAGAGACAGCGTTAGTGTTTCCGCTGTTTCTTCACGCGATAAAAATTTGCTTATCAGGGTCGTTGCACTCCAGAACATGGCGGCCATTACCGGCAACAGGGATGCGGCCGTAAATGAATCCGATCCAAAGCCAACAATCAGAAACGCTCCGATGAAGGCAATAACGGACATGGCAATCCGGGTGGTGGTCAAGCGTTCTCCCAAAAACAGCACTGAGCCGATCAACACAAAAAACGGGCCTGTCAATAACAGTCCCACCATTTGCCAGACCGGCACGCCTGAGGCAAAGCCAAACACAAAAACCTGAGCTCCTAGTGCAGAAGCAAGGGCGCGGATTTCGTGCAGCATCGGGTGGCGGGTCTTGAGTTTATCCAAACCGATCCTAAACACCAGCGGAAGAATAAAGGCTGTTGCAATCAGATATTGCCAGAACACGGTGGAGGAGGATGAGAGTTTTTCGCCCTCTAACATCGGGTTCCACGGGTTGGTCAATACGTCATAGGTAAAGTTTACAATGGCAAACATTGCTTGAGCGCCAAGCATGTAAAATGTGGCGGTCATTGCGTAGTTACTAGTAGTTTTAGAGGCTGTCTGGTTCATTTCTTCGATCCTTTCATCGCTTAAACCCGAACATGCCTCAGGGTAAAGCGGGATCGAATGAAGCTGGTAAAACCGCAAAAAAGCGGAATTGCCCATAGCTGCGCCAACCGTTTCCCGTTCTCTCTCATCCGGACTATGACCGTCGGCTTTGGAGTTACACCAAATCTGCTGACCCGATAAAAACGTTCAAAAAAGAACATTGCTTTTATCAGCGCTCGCGGGCTTTAAGGAAAATCTCAGTTCAATTAACTGAAAACTTCCTCTTACCGCCGGTGGGGAATTTCGCCCCGCCCTGAGAACTTTGCCAGCCCAAAAATCAGGCTAACAATCTTTAGATAGTGATTTTTTGTGGTTAAGCAACCTTAATAATTGTTCCAAGGTAAAACCCGTATGAAAATAAATTGAAATTGATTGCTCTAAAATAAGGTGACCATGCCTGAAGTTTTGATAACGACGATTCGGTATTGGTCCTGCGCACTAATTTTCTAGGACAGATTGAAATAATTTAACATTTTCTTTCCTGTTGACAAAATAGAAACAAAATGAGAACAAACTAAGTACAATATAAGCATCAAAGGTGAAAATTCCACAACGCACTGAATGTTATCGCGCTTGTGAAAAATCACAATTAGTAAATTATGGGTTTTTGAAATAGGAGATTGGTTATGGCAAAGTCGTCACTTCGGGTAGTTGAGAATAAATCAATGGATAAAAATAAGGCGCTGGAAGCGGCACTTGGGCAGATAGAGCGCAATTTTGGCAAGGGCTCCATTATGCGCCTTGGTGAAAATACTATTCAAAAGGTCGAATCAATTTCAACCGGTTCTCTTGGTTTGGATATTGCCCTTGGAATTGGCGGTCTGCCAAGGGGCAGGGTTGTGGAAATTTTTGGCCCGGAGAGCTCGGGCAAAACCACTTTGGCATTGCATGTAATTGCAGAAGCGCAAAAAGCGGGTGGTATTTGTGCCTTTGTTGATGCGGAACATGCGCTGGACCCGGAATATGCGAAAAAATTGGGCGTTGATGTTGATGCGATGTTAGTTTCCCAACCAGATTCCGGGGAGCAGGCGTTAGAAATTACCGATACGCTGGTGCGTTCGGGGGCTGTGGATATTTTGGTGATTGATTCGGTAGCAGCTCTTACACCCAGGGCCGAACTGGAAGGGGAGATGGGAGATTCATTGCCGGGCCTTCAGGCTCGTTTGATGAGTCAGGCCATGCGTAAGCTAACAGGTTCCATTTCAAAATCGCGCACCATGGTGGTGTTTATCAATCAGATCAGAATGAAAATTGGCGTTATGTTTGGTTCGCCTGAAACTACCACCGGGGGCAACGCTCTAAAGTTTTATTCCTCGGTACGTCTGGATATTCGCCGGATTGGTACCATTAAGGATCGAGATGAAGCCGTTGGTAACCAGACAAGGGTAAAGGTGGTTAAAAACAAACTTGCGCCGCCGTTCCGTCAGGTCGAATTTGACATCATGTATGGAGAG
Source organism: uncultured Devosia sp. (assembly GCA_964569865.1). Classification (GTDB taxonomy): domain Bacteria; phylum Pseudomonadota; class Alphaproteobacteria; order Rhizobiales; family Devosiaceae; genus DROE01. Next base: position 12,510 of record CAZMVQ010000003.1, on the reverse strand, counting down.
GGAATTTCTAAAACCGGTGAATTGCTTGATCTTGGAGTGAAATCCGGGATGGTGGAAAAATCGGGTTCATGGTTTTCCTATAACAGTCAAAGATTGGGGCAGGGACGGGAAAACTCGCGCCAGTTCTTGCTGGAAAACCCGGAAATTGCCGATGAGATTGAACTTGGTGTTCGCCAGAGTGCCGGGCTGATTGAGGGAGAGGATGTTATAGATGCCAAAGGCTTGGTTGAAATTATTGCAGACAAGGGTGAAAAAGCAGACAAGGCTGAAAAAGGCGAATAGATTTAGCTGATTTTAGATACCGATAGTGCTAAATAAATGCATTGAATGGTGGAGATATCTCCTAATGAAGGTGGCCAAATTGGTCACCTTTTTTTAGTTTTAAGTGTGAATTTGCTTGGAGTGTTGATTTTTGAAAACATTCAGACCTACATGAGTACATTCAATTACGAGTGAAGTGATACTGGACTGCAAGCCATTGGCAATATAGAAGAAATTTGCTTGATTTCTCAGGATAGGTTTTCACCTGTCTATTTTTTTTGTAACGGACAGATTTTATGACTAGCGTCAACGACATTCGCCGCACATTTATTGACTATTTTGCCGCTGAAGGCCACGCAAAGGTTCCCTCGGGTCCTTTGGTGCCGCAAAATGACCCTACCCTGATGTTTACCAATGCAGGAATGGTGCAGTTTAAAAATGTTTTTACAGGCATTGAAAAACGCCCATATACCACAGCGGTTACTTCACAAAAATGTGTGCGGGCCGGTGGCAAGCACAACGATCTTGATAATGTGGGAATGACAGCGCGGCACCTGACATTTTTTGAAATGCTGGGAAATTTTTCGTTTGGCGACTATTTCAAAGACCGGGCGATTGAACTTGCATGGAACCTGATCACTCGTGATTTTGGAGTTTCAAAAGATAAACTTTTAGTCACGGTATATAACGAAGATGACGAAGCTTATGATTTGTGGAAGCGCATTGCCGGTTTGAGTGAAGACAGGATTATCCGCATTTCTACCAGCGATAATTTCTGGTCGATGGGAGATACGGGACCGTGCGGTCCTTGCTCAGAAATTTTTTATGATTACGGAGACAAGTTTTGGGGCGGGCCTCCGGGCAGTGTTGATGAAGACGGGGACAGGTTCATTGAAATATGGAACCTTGTATTCATGCAATACGAGCAGCAGGCAGACGGGAGTAGATTAGACCTTCCAAAACCTTCGATTGACACGGGTATGGGGCTGGAAAGAATTTCGGCGCTTTTGCAGGGTACCAATAATGTGTTTGAAACTGATATGTTTCAGACCCTTATTGATGCTGGCGCGCAGGCAACCGGCTCACTTGCTGGTGGTGATAATCTGGTTTCTCAAAGGGTAATTGGCGATCATTTGCGTTCGATGGCGTTTTTGATTTCCGAGGGGGTTTTGCCTTCGAATGAAGGGCGAGGGTATGTATTGCGTCGGATAATGCGCCGCGCTATGCGCCATGCCTCCCTGCTTGGAGCTGATGATCCTGCCATTTATAAAATGGTGCCGGTGCTGGTGCAAGAAATGGGTCAGGCTTATCCCGAACTTGTTCATGGTCAGGAAATGATTTCAGAAACAATAATGCTGGAAGAAGAGCGCTTCTTAAAAACCTTGTCACGGGGTTTGCAAATTCTAAATCAAAAGACCTCGGTTCTTGGAACAGGTGATGTTTTGGATGGAAAAACCGCGTTTTCGCTTTATGACACTTATGGATTTCCGCTTGATTTAACCGAGGATGCATTGCGCGAACGCAAAATTGGCGTTGACAAGGATGGTTTTGATCAGGCGATGGAAGCACAAAAAACCTTAGCTAGAGCCAGTTGGAAAGGTTCCGGCGGTAGCGCTGATGATTTGATCTGGTTTTCTATATCGGATCGGGTCGGGGCCAGTGAATTTTTGGGATATGATAGTGAATCAGCGCAAGGAGAAGTGGTTGCCCTTGTTATGGACGGGGAAGAAGTCGATGAACTAAGCGCCGGACAAATTGGTTTTCTGGTTTGCAATCAAACTCCTTTTTACGCGGAAAGCGGTGGACAGGTTGGTGATACCGGAGAAATTGCCGGTGATAGGTCATTAGCAATTGTCAGCGACGTGCAAAAACAGGCAGGCGGTATTTTTGGCCACAGCATTAAAGTCAAGTCAGGCAAAATATCGATTGGCGATGCTGTTTCGCTGAATGTGGACAAGAATAACCGCACAGCAATTCGGGCCAATCATTCGGCAACTCATTTGTTGCATGAAGCATTGCGCAAGGTTCTTGGAACCCATGTAGTGCAAAAAGGCTCGTTGGTGGATTCAAAAAAATTGCGATTTGATTTTTCCCATAATAAGTCGGTGAGCAAAACAGAAATTGAAGAAATTGAACGGCTTGCCAATCAGGTTGTTTTGCAAAACTCACCGGTTGAAACCCAGTTGATGGGCGTAGATGCTGCGCGCGAAGCCGGTGCCATGGCGCTTTTTGGAGAAAAATACGGCGATGAAGTTCGCGTAGTTCGCATGGGCTACGAGCCTGAAGAAAATGCCGCGCAACATTCAAAAAAACCATATTCCATGGAATTGTGCGGTGGGACTCATGCTCGTCGTACGGGAGATATTGGAATAATTCGCATTGTTCAGGAGACTTCGGTGGCGGCTGGAGTTCGTCGACTTGAAGCAGTTAGCGCAGAGGGTGCACGTGATTATCTGGTGACACAGGATGAGACATTAAAATCCCTTGCCGGTAAATTGAAGTCATCGCCTGTCGAAGCACTGCAACGGGTTCAGTCTTTGATTGACGAACGTAAAAAGCTTGAGCGCGAGTTGGAAAAAACCCGTCAGAAAATTGCAATGGGCGGTGAAGGTGGCGACAAAAACGAGATAGAAACAATCAACGGCTTTAATTTTTCCGGTCGGGTTGTAAAAGGGCTGGCATCAAAAGACCTGCGCGGAATTGTCGACCAGACAAAAAAACAAATGGGATCGGGAATTGCGGTATTAATCGGAGTAACCGAGGATGGAAAAGCCGGTTTAGCCATTGGTGTTACCAAAGATCTGACCGATAAAATAAGCGCCGTTGATCTTGTGAGAATTGGCGCTGCGGCACTTGGCGGCAAGGGCGGCGGCGGTCGTGATGATATGGCTCAGGCTGGTGGCCCGGACGGTGCAAAAGCTGCGACTGCGCTAGAGGAAATTCGCAACAAAATCTCCAATTCATAAGTTACATTTTTAGTCTTGGCTTACTTTAAAAGCAGAATTGCGGATACAAAAATGGCGGGTGTTGCGCACCCGCCATTTTGATATTTTAGTATGTCTTAGGTTTTAAAAAACCTATTTCATTGCTTTTTGCAGGTTTTGCTCGATCGCATCCAAAAACCCCATAGTGGTGAGCCATTCTTGTTCTGGCCCAACCAAAAGCGCCAGATCTTTGGTCATTGAGCCGCTTTGAATGGTGTTGACCACGGTTTCTTCCAACGTGATGGCAAATTTTGCCAATTGTTTATTATCATCGAGCTTGGCACGGTGGGACAGGCCACGGGTCCATGCATAAACTGATGCGGTGGAATTGGTGGAAGTATCCTTGCCCTCCTGATGCTGGCGATAATGACGGGTAACGGTGCCGTGCGCTGCTTCACTTTCTACAACATTTCCATCCGGGGTCATCAACACTGATGTCATAAGGCCAAGGGAACCAAAGCCTTGCGCTACGATGTCTGACTGTACATCTCCATCATAGTTTTTACATGCCCAGACATATCCGCCTGACCATTTTAGAGCAGCGGCAACCATATCGTCGATCAGACGGTGCTCATATGTAATGCCAGCTTTTTTGTAGTCATCAGCAAATTCATCATTAAAAATCTGCTCAAAAATATCCTTGAAGCGTCCATCATAAATTTTCATGATGGTGTTCTTTGTGGAGAGATAACACGGAACTTTGCGTTGCAGGGCGTAATTAAGCGAGGCACGAGCAAAGTCGCGAATTGAATTGTCAAGATTATACATGGCCATAGCAATGCCGGAGGAGGGGGCATCAAACACCTCGTGTTCGATTTCTTGGCCATCTTCGCCAACGAACTTTATGGATAGCTTGCCCTTGCCGGGGAAACGAAAATCGGTGGCACGATATTGGTCACCATAGGCATGACGGCCCACGATAATTGGCTGGGTCCAGCCCGGAACAAGGCGGGGAACATTGTCACAAATGATTGGCTCGCGAAAAATCACTCCGCCTAGAATGTTGCGGATGGTGCCATTGGGAGAGCGCCACATTTTCTTTAGGCCGAATTCTTCCACTCGTGCTTCATCGGGAGTGATGGTGGCGCATTTTACGCCAACGCCGTGTTTTTTAATGGCGTTTGCAGCGTCGATAGTAATCTGGTCATCACTGGCATCGCGAGCTTCAATTCCCAGATCATAATATTCAAGATCAATATCCAGATAGGGGTGAATCAGTTTGTCTTTAATTGCCTGCCAGATGATGCGTGTCATCTCGTCCCCGTCGAGTTCAACAACGGGATTGGCAACTTTGATCTTGCTCATGAAATTCTCCAAAAAACCGGTTAAATCAAATATCCTCGATTGCAGGAGAATATGTTGGCGCTCCTATAACATTAGAAATGGAGCAGTCAAAGGTAGTGGGTAATTATTTGGGTGGCAAAGCGCCAACAAATTTTGTCGCCAAGGCAATCCACTGGTTCAATGCTGCATCATCTTCAAGAGCGGCTTCATCGACAAACAACATGCCGCCCATTTTTTTGCCGGTGAAATCCATATCCATTGCACCGGGAAGTTTTCTGGCCTCTAGCTCAAGTTCCTTGCCGACTCGCACCATGAGTTTGCCCTTGTTGGTGTAACCGCAAAGCATATTGCCGTTGAGCATAAAGGCCACACCGCCAAACATTTTCTTTTCCGCGATATTGGGATCATCTCCCAAAATATCGCGCAGGCGATCTGTGCCTTCGATCATTGATGTCATAATTACATCTGCTCATGGGTTGTTATGGTTTCGTCAATTTTATCCCAATCCGGGCGCTCGGCATTATAAACAATAATTTCAGGTTTGAACCAGGAGCTGTCATCAAAACTGCCAACGGCTATTCCGATGATTTGCGGGGCGGCGGCGTTTTCAGAAAACAGACGTGATCCGCAAGTTGTACAAAAATGGCGGGTTCTTTTATTGCCCTTATCAGAGGTGGAATCATGGGTGCTGGTTTTGCCGTTAATTGTAACCTGATCACTTTTGAAAAACGCCTGTACATTATGCCCGGTGCCGGTGACACGGCGACAGGCATTGCAATGGCATTGGGCCATGCGCACTGGTGCGCCTTCAATCTGATAGGTAACAGCGCCGCAATGGCAGGAGCCAGACAGTTTCATCTTATTTTCCTTAAGGTTGATCTTGTTTCTTTATTTGTTGATTCATGTTGTCTAATGAGCAGTGTGGCACAATTTAAGACGGCAGGAAATAAAATGGCGGGAACTGACAGTTCAATAAAACTTGATTTAGGTCCGGCGCCGGTGGTGATTTTGTGTGAGCCGCAATTGGGTGAAAATATCGGAACAGCAATCAGGGCCATGGCCAATTTTGGCCTTTGGGAATTGCGACTGGTTAATCCGCGCGAGGGCTGGCCGAATGAAAAGGCCGCCGCTGCTTCTACCAAGGCCAGTCATGTACTTGAAAAGGTGAAGGTTTTTGCAAAAATTGAAGATGCGATTGCTGATCTGTCGCTGGTTTTTGCAACAACTGCCAGAAAACGCGATATGAATAAACCGGTTATCGGGCCAGATGTTGCCGGAAACCGCATGCATGGACATATTCAGGGCGGGCAAAAAACCGGATTGTTGTTTGGCCGGGAACGCTGGGGGCTAAATAATGAAGAAGTGGCATTGTGCGATGCCATTGTCACCCTTCCTGTGGAGCCTTCGTTTGCCTCGCTAAATATTGCCCAGGCGGTGCTGGTGCTGGCCTATGAGTGGCGTCGGGCCAGCCGGGAGGGGGAAGATTTGCCCTTTTCGAGCAGTGAGGGGGTTCCTGCCGATAAAAAAGATTTGGTGAGAATGTTTGAACATCTGGAAAGTTCTCTGGAAAGGGCAGGGTTTTTTACCGTTGAAGAAAAACGCCCCTCGATGGTCAACAATATTCGTGCCATGCTGGGGAGGGCAGAATTTAATGCTCAGGAAGTGCGCACTTTTCGCGGAATGATTTCCTCTTTGGAAAGAGCACATGAGAGGGAAATCTTGAACCGCAAAACTAAAGGCGACTAAATCAGGTTTTTGCTCACTCGACAGGAGCTGGCTCAGCTGTAACTGGCGCAGTTTTTATAGGCTCGGTCACTGGCTGGGGATTTTGCTGAAGATTTTGGATCGGTTCGGGCTTGGAAAAACTCAACCCTGCAATCAGCGCAATCAAGCCAATTAACAAAAGGGCGGCAGCAATTATCGGAATGCGACACATCCAGCGCCAAAAAGTTCCGGCGCTAAAATTTTTGCCCATCAGCCAGACAATAATGCCAACAACGCCTGCTGCGATTTGCCAGCGAAAAAAAACTTCGACCCGGTTATATCCGGCCGTCAACCCAAAATCCTTGGCGGGAGTTATGGCGAACATAACAAAAGAAGCGATAAAAAGTCCGCCCCAGACAACAAATAAAAGTTTGGCAATCGTTTGTCTGTTCAATATTTTTGCTCCCCATACCCTTTGTTGCAAAATACTAAAAGTTCTCGCTAAAAAAAGCAATTATGGTTGGCGTTAGGAAAATCGATTGCGGGTATGGGCCGGGGCATAGGTTGGTGATAGTAATTTATTGGTTGCTATATCTGAATTTAGAAAACCCTTAAATGAACTCAAGGTCCAAGCCCATGGCGTTAAACAAAAGCTTTGATGCGATTATTGTCGGGGGAGGCCACAATGGCTTGGTTTGTGCGTTTTATCTGGCCAAGGCGGGGATGAAAACCTGCATATTGGAACGCTCCAATAAGGTTGGAGGGGCAGCGATAACTGAGGAATTTTATCCCGGTTTTTTCAATTCCGTGGCCTCTTATACGGTTTCGCTTTTACAGCCTAAAATCATTGATGACATGGAGCTGGAGCGGTTTGGACTAAAAATCGTGCTGCGTAAAATTGATAATTTTTTACCCCTGAGCGATGGATATCTTCTGGCCGGTCGTGGAGGACTTACCGAAAAGGAAATTGCGCGACATTCAAAAAATGATGCTGCAAACCTTGGCGCATACGAGGCGGTTTTGCAGCGGGTAGTGGAGTGCATCCGCCAATTGGTTTTAGTTGCGCCACCCAATGCAGGCGGGGGGATTGGTGATTTGTTGGCCCTGTTGAAGGTAGGCTCGATTGTCAATAAACTAGATGTGGCTGCCCAAGGTGATTTGCTGGATTTTTTCACTAAATCGGCGGGGGAAATTCTTGAACAATATTTTGAGAACGAAACGGTAAAAGCCCTGTTTGGTTTTGATGCGGTGGTAGGCCATTTTGCTTCCCCTTATGAGCCGGGATCGGCCTATGTTTTATTGCACCATGTTTTTGGCGAAACCAACGGCATCAAGGGAGCTTGGGGGCATGCAATCGGGGGCATGGGTTCTATCACTCAAGCGATGGCAAAATCCTGTGTCGCGCAGGGGGTAGAGATTTTTACCGATGTAGTTGCGGAAAAAATCACACAAGAAAACAAAAAAATTAAACGGGTTGAAACCACAAAAGGGGTTTTTTCAGCGCCGATTGTTTCTGCCAGTGTTCATCCGAAAATTCTTTATGAAAAACTGCTGGACAAGCATAGCGTTGGAGAAAAAACCCTTAAGAAAATCAGCAATTATAAATCCCACTCCGGCACGTTTAGAATGAATGTGGCGCTGGACCGACTGCCTAAATTCATCAATGCCCCAAGCGGAGAAGATTATTTAACGGCTGGAATAATTGTTGCCCCATCCCTTGAATATATGGATAAGGCATGGCTGAGCGCACGGGAAAACGGATGGTCGAAAAAGCCGGTGATTGAAATGTTAATCCCATCAACTCTTGATGAAACTCTGGCACCAAAGGGCAAATATGTGGCCAGCCTGTTCTGTCAGCAATTTGCATTTGAATTACCAGACGGGCGCAAATGGGAAGATGAACGCCAGATTGCCGCCGATCATATTATTGCCAGCGTTGAAAAATACGCGCCCGGATTTGCCAGCTCGATTTTGGGGCGACAGGTGCTTTCCCCATGGGATCTACAAGAAAAATTTGCTTTAATCGGCGGCGATATTTTTCATGGCCGTATGAGCCTTGATCAGTTGTTTTCTGCCAGACCAATGCTTGGAAATGGCGCCTATCGCACTCCCGTCAATGGGGTTTATATGTGCGGCGCTGGTACTCATCCGGGGGGTGGAGTTACGGGCGCGCCGGGGCATAACGCCGCTAAAATTATCCTGAAAGATCGCCACCCCTTTGGCTTATAGGTATAAATTATACCGCTGAAGTAACGATTGCGAAGGCCAGCGCTGCCAAACATGCCTGTCCGCCTATCCAGACAAAGGTTCTGATATAGGGAATGTTGGTGATGTATAAAAGTGCGAAAATTATCCGCAATATCACGTAGGCCTGCATGGCAAACTGAGTAATCGGGGAAGAAATTGAGGCCAGTTGAACCACCAGAACCAGCGGGACAAAAATTGCCAGACCTTCCATATTGTTGATCAAGGTACGCTCAATGCGTCGCCCCAGATCGCTAACCGTTCTGGCAGTATTGCGCCTGCCAATTCCCCACCACATTCCAGCGGTGAGAAATATATGCACCCCATGGGTGACAACTATGGAGAATTGCAATGTGGCAGCGGCCGTTAACATCCAGAGTTCTATGCTCATCATTTATTTGTTCTCTTTTTTAGATTTTTGGCTCTTGAACTGGACTTAACATTTTCAAACAGGTACAAAAAGGTACAATAATGTGCAATAGAGGTTCGTTTGTGGACATAGATAATGAAATCAACTGGAATGATATGCGATTTTTGCTGGCTCTTGAGCGATCTGGCAGCGCCATAAAAGCCGCCCGCATGTTATCTGTTTCTCATCAAACGGTTTCGCGCCGCCTAAGTGAATTGGAGCGGGGGCTTGGCGCGCGGCTGGTTGATCGCTCGGGTTTGAATTGGCAATTAACAGTTTGCGGGCAGGGGGTTGTTAGGCAGGCGGAAGAAATTGAGGCTTCCATACGTGCCGCAGCATTAAGCGCCCGCTCCAAGTCTTTGGGTATGGCCGGGCGCGTTCGTATCACCAGTGCCGGGCTGGGGTTTGATCAGTTTATAATGCCGGCAATTGATAAGCTGTGCAAAAAATACCCAATGATTGAATATGATCTGATTGCCGATAATGCGCCTTTGGATATTCAATCGGGTCAATTTGATATCGCGGTGAGGTTTGTAAAATCTGCTCCCGGACATCTGCTTGGGCGCAATGCGGGGGCGCTGGAGTTTGCGCTTTATGGATTGCCTGAATTCATCGACAAAATAGAGAAGGCAATGTTGGAAAAAAAATCCATCAGCGTGCCGGTTGTGGCGATGCTTACATCGCATTTGCGCACCACAGACTGGTTGGCTGGAATTGTTGATCTTGAGAGCCATATCACCAGAGTAAGTGACCTTGGTGTGCTTTTTTCGTCAATTAAAAATGGGCTGGGTGTGGGCTTTTTACCGGTTGTTGTTGGTAGAGAGGCAGGCAATTTAGCTGAATGTGTTTCGATCGCCAGAAAATCACCTTTTGATGTCTGGGTTTTGACAAATGAAGATTCTAGAAAATCTGACAGAATTAAAACCGTGGCGGCGCAATTGTTTGGAGAAATCAGTTCAATTCTTGAGCAGA
>CAZMVQ010000003.1:0-2552 GCA_964569865.1 uncultured Devosia sp. | reverse complement strand
CTCATAATCATCCACATACATTGCATAGGCGCCCATTTCACTGGTCGGGTTTTTTATGCCGGTATTGATGATGCGCATGAGGCGTTTTTTATGGTCGTCGCTGAGGCCTAAAAAACTGTTGGCGTTAAAAAAACGGGCCATAAGATTATTCGGATGGTCCCGTTTGATTTTTTTTATTTCGGCAACAATTTTTTTATCAGGCATGGTTTTTAGGTCCTGTCCTTAAATTACGTTTATATTAGCGCAAAATTGTCGGCAGGACCATTGAAACTAAAGGTTTAGCTTTGTTGTGATTGTTGTTCAAATTTTACCGAGCATAGGGGAATTAAAATCGCTACTAGCAAAATGGCATTAAAGAATGCGTTGGAGGGTACTCCGGCGGCAATTGAGCCGGTGCTGTCAACAATATACCAGACGATAAAGGCCCAAACAGTGACTTTTGTTATCCTGCGATCACTATTTTGAACCGCGGGCGCGACAATTCCAAGCAACATAATACAAATTGCCGCCGTTAGACCGGCCCCTATAGAAGATAGCCACATTTCTGATTGTGTAAGATTTGCGGGCGCATCGCCAAAGGGCAGGCTCAACAGATCGAGCAGTAATCGCGATGGTTCACTGATGGATGAATAAGGCGCCAGGCCCCAGACGACAGCAAAGGCAATAAAGCCATAGGTGACAATTCGAATCATTTTTGCAGCGTTATTAGGTGTCATGGTTTTTCCCTTTTTGGTTGGAATATTTTGTTGGTGTGCCTGTTTGTTAGAACCAAAAAATAATCAAAACAATTACCTGCAAAGTAAGTGGAACCGGCCCAGCCATGTGCTAGCAATAGTGCATGGAAAAATTACAGTCGAAGAATTTGACGTTTGGTGAGATTTTAAGTGACTGGCGAAAGCGGCGGCGCTTCAGCCAGCTAGGATTTGGGCTTAGTGTTGATGTTTCTTCTCGTCACTTAAGCTTTTTAGAAACCGGGCGCGCCAACCCGAGTCGGGAAATGGTTCTAAAGCTGACTGATCGACTAGAGATGCCGAGGGGTGAAATCAATCGCGCATTACTGGCGGCTGGTTTTGCACCCGCTTATGTTGCCCGGGCGCCCGGAGACAGGGATCTGGCGCCGATTGAAAGCGCCATTGAAAAAATGCTGGAAAATCATATGCCATATCCGGCTTTATCCATTGATAAAGTGTGGAATATTGTTGGCGCAAACTTGGCCGCTATGCGGTTAATGAGTGATGCGGGGTTTGCTGCTTATTCAAATATTCTTTTGGCTTTGGCAGAGCAAACCAAAGAGCAGTCTTCAATTATAAATTGGGAAGAGGCTATTAGTTTATCGCTGGAGAGGGTTCGCACCGAACTTGATGCAATTGGCGGCAATGGTGAACTGGAACATTTGGAAAAAAAATTGGCGGCGCGTTTTTTGGCTGATGGACGGGGTGAAGATTTTGATCGCTCGCAGGCGGTTATTCCAACAAAACTTGATGTTGGTGACAGGGTAGTTTCGGTTTTCTCAACTTTTGCCCAGTTTGGCACGGTTCAGGATATTGCGCTTGGAGACCTGAAAGTTGAGTTGATGTTTCCGCTAGATGAGGTTTCAGAAAAGTATTTCAAGAACTGAACCGGGTTCTGAATTCTGTTTTTGGCAAAATATAGGCAATAAAAAAGGCCGGAAAAAACCCGGCCTTTTTCAAATATCTTTTTTCTTAAAAGAACTACTGAGTGAGTTCGATTACCTGATCGAGCACAACTTGTAAGGCTTCAGGATTGTCAGCCACAGTTTCAAGCAGTGATTTCAGGGTTTGAGTGGTGCCTTCGTCGAGACCGGCATCATCAATGGCTTTTGCGACGCTTTCAACCGATAGCATGCTTTGTGCAGCTTCAGCAGTTTCGGCGGCGGCGGCCTCAGCAGCAGCAGCGGCCTCAGCGGCGGCAGCTTCTGCGGCGGCAGCTTCAGCAGCGGCGGCCTCAGCGGCGGCAGCTTCAGCGGCGGCAGCTTCTGCAGCGGCGGCAACTTCTGCGGCTTCTGCAGCTTCAGCAGCGACTTCGGCAGCGGCTATTTCAGCCTGTTGAACTTGTTGTTGATTGTAGAAATAATATCCGCCCCCCAGCAGAACGACCGCAAGAACGATCCATATCCAGTTTTTCATAATTTGCATAACCTCTAAAATTGCACGACCGTTGTTTAACGGTGTTTGCTGCGGGCCTTATTAGGGCCTTGAGCGGTAAACTTCAAGTGAAACGAGCCGTGTGTATTTAATAAATTTGTCAAATATTAGCATTTACCTAAAAATATACAGGCCGTAAGGAATTTGGACGTGCATCCTTTGCTTGACTTTGTGCGCATGCGCCCATAGAACGCGCGCAACCTATAAAGCGATATGCTTTTTAGGCGCACCCGAGGTTTCTTCAATCACTGGAAGCCTGTCGGTTTGAGTTGAAAGGGTTTCAAGCGAAACACTCTCAACAAAAACAGAGGAGGGCGTGTTATCTTTTTGATTAGTGATGAAAGGATGAGCGATGTCGAAGCGCCATACACAAAAACATAAAATAGA
>CAZMVQ010000002.1:68491-71024 GCA_964569865.1 uncultured Devosia sp. | reverse complement strand
TGACGGCTATCCGCTGCGCAAGGATTTTCCCACCACCGGCTATGTGGAACTTCGCTATGATGAAGAGCGTGGAAAAGTAGTTTATGAGCCGGTTAAACTGGCTCAGGAATTTCGCACATTTGATTATCTTTCACCTTGGGAGGGCACAGACTATGTGCTTCCGGGAGATGAAAAAGCATGATGAGAGGGCAAGCGATATGGGACAAGCAATAAAATTAACTGGCGGTTGCCTTTGTGGCGCGGTGAAGTTTACAGCGACGCCGGAAAATCGTCGTGTGGGCGCGTGTCATTGTGATATGTGCCGCCGCTGGACTGCTGGACCATTTTTGTCGATTGGGTGCGCAAACACCATCAAAATTGAGAATGACGCAGCGGTCGCAATTTACAAGTCTTCGGAGTGGGCTGAACGGCATTTTTGTTCTAAATGCGGTTCAACGCTTTGGTACAAATTTGTTGGCCCCCAAGAGTATTTTGTGTCCGCCGAAGCGTTTGATGACACTGCTGGTTTTGAATTTTCCCATCAAAATTTCATGGATGAAAAGCCAGAATATTACAATTTTTCAAATGAGACAAAAAACATGACCGGCGCAGAAGTCATAGCCGCATATGCTCCTCCAAGCGCTGGAGGCGACAATGTCTGAGGTCGAAGTCAGAAATTTTACTATTAATTTTGGTCCTCAGCATCCGGCGGCCCATGGCGTTTTGCGTTTGATTCTTGAGCTTGACGGTGAAATTGTCGAGCGTTGCGATCCTCATATCGGTCTTTTGCACCGGGGCACAGAAAAGCTGATTGAAAGCAAAACCTATCTTCAGGCTTTGCCATATTTTGACCGGCTTGATTATGTGGCCCCGATGAATCAGGAACATGCATTTGCCCTGACCATTGAAAAGATGATGGGCATTACAGTGCCGCGTCGGGGACAGTTGATCAGGGTGCTTTATTGCGAAATCGGGCGCATTCTTTCCCATATGCTCAATATTACCACTCAGGCCCTTGATGTGGGTGCGCTTACTCCTCCGGTTTGGGGTTTTGAGGAACGCGAAAAACTACTGGTATTTTATGAGCGCGCCTCGGGTAGCCGGTTTCACGCCGCCTATATTCGCCCCGGTGGTGTGCATCAGGATTTAACGCAGGAATTGATTGACGATATTGAAGCCTTTTGTGATCCGTTTTTGAAGGTTTGTGACGATATTGAAGGACTTTTGACCGAAAACCGCATTTTCAAACAGCGCAATGTGGATATCGGGGTGGTTTCGCTTGAAGACGCGTGGGCCTGGGGTTTTTCAGGGGTAATGGTGCGCGGCTCAGGTGCTGCCTGGGATTTGCGCAAAAGCCAGCCCTATGAATGTTATGAAGAGATGGATTTCGATATTCCGGTGGGCAAAAACGGCGATTGTTATGACCGGTATCTGCTTAGAATGGAAGAAATGCGCCAGTCCACTTCCATAATGCGCCAGTGCATCAAAAAACTTAATGAACCCGAAGGTAAAGGGCCAATTTCATCAACGGATGGCAAAATTGTTCCCCCCAAACGCCATGAGATGAAGCAGTCTATGGAAGGTTTGATCCACCACTTCAAGCTTTATACCGAGGGGTATAAAGTACCAGAGGGCGAAACCTATATGGCCGTTGAAGCACCAAAGGGCGAGTTCGGGGTCTATCTGGTTTCCGATGGCTCCAACAAACCCTATCGCTGCAAGATCAAGGCTCCCAGCTATGCCCATCTTTCAGCCATGGATTTTTTAACCACCGGTCATCAGCTTGCCGATTGCTCGGCAATTTTGGGATCGCTTGATGTGGTTTTCGGGGAGATTGATCGCTAATGTCTGACCGTAGCCTTGCCAGAGAAGTTTTGCAGCCAAAAAGCTTTGCCTTTGATAAAGAAAACGCCGCATGGGCCAAAACCCGCATTGCACTTTATCCAAAGGGCCGTCAGCAATCAGCAGTAATTCCTTTGTTGATGCGTGTTCAGGATCAGGAAAACTGGATCAGTAGGGCAGCGATTGAAAAAATCGCCGACATGCTAAAAATGCCCTATATTCGAGTGCTGGAAGTGGCAACATTTTACACCCAGTTTCAGCTTAAACCCGTTGGCACCCGCGCCCATATTCAGGTTTGTGGAACAACTCCGTGCATGCTGCGTGGTGCTGAGGATTTGCGCGCGGTTTGCCAGAAAAAAATCAATGCCAATGCCCATCAGACCAATGCTGATGGCACTTTGAGCTGGGAAGAAGTGGAATGTCTTGGAGCTTGCGTAAACGCGCCCATGGTCGCCATCAGGCACGATACTTTTGAAGATCTGACCCCAGAACGTTTAGAAGAAATAATTGACGAGTTTGAAGCGGGCAGGGGCGAAACCGTAAAAACCGGCCCCCAGAACGGGCGTGATTTTTCAGCACCCATTACCGGGCAAACCACATTGCTTGATATGCCAGAAATAAAAATCAAGCCGAATGGCGCTGCAAAACCTGCCGCTGTAAAACTTGTCGGTAAAAAATCTGCACTTAAAAAACCCGCTGCGAAGCAGCCTGC
>CAZMVQ010000002.1:65051-68391 GCA_964569865.1 uncultured Devosia sp. | reverse complement strand
TGCCAATACACGTAGCGTCAAGAAACCGAAATAGGGGATTTGAAAAATGTTGCATGACAGAGATCGCATTTTTACCAACCTCTATGGTCAGGGTGATGCTTCCCTTAAAGGAGCGCAATCGCGCGGCGCATGGTCAGGCACCAAGGGTTTTGTGCAAAAGGGTCGCGATTGGATAACTGAAGAGGTAAAGGCTTCGGGTTTGCGCGGGCGCGGCGGGGCCGGTTTTCCAACGGCTCTAAAATGGACCTTTATGCCCAAACAAAGTGATGGTCGTCCCCACTATCTGGTGGTAAATGCTGACGAATCAGAGCCGGGCACCTGTAAAGATCGTGAGATTTTGCGCCACGATCCCCATCATCTGGTGGAAGGGTGCTTGTTGGCGGCTCGCGCCATGGATGCCCATTTGGTTTTTGTCTATATTCGCGGTGAATTTATCCGTGAGCGCTTCCGGTTCGAGCAGGCAGTGCAAGAAGCCTATGATGCAAAACTCATTGGCAAGAATAATGTTCACGGCTGGGATCTGGATATAATCGTCCATCACGGTGCCGGAGCCTATATTTGCGGTGAAGAAACCGCGTTGATGGAAAGCATTGAGGGCAAAAAAGGCCAGCCGCGCCTAAAGCCGCCATTTCCGGCCGGCATGGGGGTTTATGGCAATCCCACTACTGTCAATAACGTGGAATCCATTGCGGTGGTTCCTGAAATTTTACGTCGGGGCGGAGGCTGGTTTGCCGGATTGGGGCGACCAAACAATACTGGCTCCAAACTGTTTTGCATTTCCGGACACGTTAATTCTCCCACTACGGTAGAAGAAGAAATGGGCATTCCCTTTCGTGAATTGATCGAAAAGCATTGTGGTGGAATTCGCGGCGGCTGGGATAATCTGTTGGCGGTAATCCCCGGCGGCTCTTCGGTCCCGTGCGTTCGTGGTGAAAAAATGCCCGACGCGATTATGGATTTTGACGGGCTTAAAGAAATTGGCTCATCCCTTGGCACCGCAGCGGTTATTGTCATGGATAATTCTACAGATATTATCAAAGCCATCTGGCGGTTGTCAGCGTTTTATAAGCATGAGAGCTGTGGCCAGTGCACCCCGTGTCGCGAAGGCACCGGCTGGATGATGCGGGTGATGGAACGCATGGTTGAGGGACGAGCGCAAAAGCGCGAAATCGACATGTTGCTGGAAGTCACCAAACAGATTGAGGGGCATACGATTTGCGCCCTTGGTGATGCTGCGGCTTGGCCCATTCAGGGATTGATTAAAAATTTTAGGCCGGTGATTGAAGCCCGGATCGACCAGTATTCCTTTAATTCCGATGCAGAGGGCGCGGTGCCCTCCATCGCGGCAGAATAGGGTGGTTTGAGCAAAATGGCGCAAATCAAAGTTGACGGCGAACTGATTGAAGTACCGGATCACTTCACCCTGATGCAGGCGGCGGAAGCGGCTGGAGCCGAAGTGCCCCGTTTTTGCTATCATGAGCGTCTTTCGGTTGCCGGCAATTGCCGCATGTGTCTGGTTGAGGTTAAGGGCGGACCGCCAAAGCCTCAGGCTTCTTGTGCGCTTGGAGTTAAGGATTTGCGCCCCGGACCAAATGGCGAACCGCCAGAAATGTTCACCAATACCCCGATGGTCAAAAAAGCCCGCGAAGGGGTGATGGAATTTTTGCTGATCAATCATCCGCTCGATTGCCCCATTTGCGATCAGGGCGGCGAGTGCGATTTGCAGGATCAGGCCATGGCTTACGGCATTGATTCCACCCGCTACACAGAAAACAAACGAGCCGTAGAAAACAAATATATCGGACCATTGGTCAAAACCGTAATGACCCGCTGCATCCATTGCACCCGTTGTGTTCGTTTTACTACCGAAGTTGCAGGAATTTCAGAACTTGGCCTGATCGGGCGCGGAGAAGATGCCCAGATCACCACCTATCTGGAAAAAGCCATGACTTCCGAATTGCAGGGCAATGTTATTGACTTGTGTCCGGTTGGCGCGCTGACCTCGCGCCCCTATGCGTTTTCCGCCCGCCCTTGGGAATTGGTAAAAACCCAGACCATTGACGTTATGGACGCGGTTGGTTCAAACATTCGCCTTGATGCTCGCGGCTCTGAGGTCATGCGCATAGTTCCGCGCATTAATGAGCAGATCAACGAGGAATGGATTTCCGACAAAACCCGCTTTGTTTGGGATGGTCTGAAATCCCAACGCCTTGATCGCCCCTATGTGCGCAAAAAAGGCAAGCTGGTGGCCTGCGAATGGGACGAGGCACTAAAATCTGTTGCCAGAGTTACCAAAAAAGCAGGCAATAAAGTTGGTGCAATCGCTGGAGACCTTTGTGGCGTTGAAGAAATGTTTGCGCTGAAAGGCCTGATGGAAGCCATCGGCTCCCCCCATATGGATTGCCGCCCTGCCATGTCGGCAATTGATCCCGGTGCCGATCGCGCCTCGTATATCTTTAACCCCACTATCGAGGGTATCGAGCAGGCCGATGCTTTGCTGATTATCGGCTCAAATCCGCGCAAGGAAGCATCGCTGATTAACGCCCGTATTCGCAAAAGCTGGCGCGCCAGCGATATGCCGATTGCCCTGATTGGCGATAATGCCGACCTGACCTATGATTATCAATATCTGGGTGACGACTTTGCAGCTTTGCAGGCAATTGCCGATGGTAGCAATAAATTCGCCAATAAGCTGAAAAAAGCCAAAAACCCGCTGATTTTGCTGGGCGAGGGTGCAATTTCTCAGCTTGGTATCAGCAAAAAAGCCGGTCGCGATGTACTGGCACTGGCCATAAAAATTGCCAATGATTGCGGCGCTTTAGGCGAAGAATGGAATGGCTTTGGTGTTCTGCATAATGCTGCAGGCCGGGTCGGGGGTCTTGATATTGGTTTTGTTCCGCAAAAGGGTGGTGTTTGCTCTATTGATCAAGCAAAACTCAGCGCCAAGGGCGATATCGAAGTTATGTTCCTGCTCGGAGCTGATGAAATTGATATGAGCGCTTTTGGCGAAGCAATTGTGGTCTATATCGGCTCCCACGGCGACAGAGGTGCTCATCGCGCCGATGTAATCCTGCCCGCCGCTGCATATTCAGAAAAATCCGCGACCTATGTAAATACTGAAGGGCGCGTGCAAATGAGTACCCGCGCCACTTTCCCTCCCGGTCAGGCCAAAGAAGATTGGGCCATTATCAGGGCCTTGTCAGGATATCTTAAAGCTCCACTTCCATTTGATTCGCTGGAAGAATTGCGCAGCGAACTTTATGGAAAAGTCCCACATATGGCAAAACTCAATAGAATTGAGCCGGGAAGCATTGCAGCGCTTCAAAAACAAGCAAAATCT
>CAZMVQ010000002.1:54390-64951 GCA_964569865.1 uncultured Devosia sp. | reverse complement strand
CTTTGCCTCACCAATTGAAGAATTTTTCCTGACCAACCCGATCACCCGTGCCTCGGCGGTTATGGGTGAATGCGCTCAGATGGCGGCAGGCATGTTAAAGGCGGCGGAGTAGGCCCATGATTGACTGGTTATTAATGGCGGCAGATTATTTGTTTGGCATTCCTTTTCTGGGGTGGGGCGTAACTATTGGCCTGGTCTGGAAATCCCTGTTGATGCTGATTTTGCTGCTGGTTATCACCGCCTATATTCTGCTGGCTGATCGCAAGATCTGGGCAGCGGTGCAAATGCGGCGCGGGCCCAATGTTGTGGGGGCTTTTGGCCTGCTGCAAAGTTTTGCCGATCTGCTCAAATTTGTCTTTAAGGAGCCGGTAATTCCTGCCGGGGCTGATAAGGTGGTATTTTTGTTGGCTCCGCTGATTGCTGTTTTGCTCTCGCTGGTTGCCTGGGTGGTTATTCCGGTTGATGAGGGCTGGGCACTGGCTGATATCAATGTGGGGATATTGTACGTTTTTGCCATTTCGTCTCTTGGTGTCTATGCGATTATCATGGCGGGCTGGGCCTCCAACTCCAAATATCCGTTTTTGGGCGCTTTGCGCTCGGCCGCGCAAATGGTTTCCTATGAGGTTTCCATTGGTTTTGTGATCGTTACGGTATTGCTGGTTGTTGGCTCGTTAAACCTTAGTGATATTGTTACCGCCCAAAAAGAAATGGGCATTGCCCATGCCCTTGGGGTGCCGTGGATGAACTTTTTGAACTGGTTCTTCATTCCCCTGTTTCCGATGTTTATAATCTTCTTTATTTCGGCATTGGCCGAAACCAACCGCCCGCCATTTGATCTGCCAGAGGCGGAAAGTGAGCTGGTTGCCGGCTTTATGGTCGAATATGGCTCCACCCCCTATATGATGTTTATGCTGGGTGAATATCTGGCCATCATGCTCATGTGCGCCATGACGGTTATTCTGTTTTTAGGCGGCTGGGCGGCTCCGCTTGAAATTGCACCATTTACGTGGATCCCCGGCGTGGTTTGGTTTACTCTAAAATCCTTCATGGTGTTTTTCATGTTCGCCATGGTCAAGATGTTTGTGCCGCGCTATCGCTATGACCAACTGATGCGCTTGGGTTGGAAAGTGTTTTTGCCCATTTCCATTTTCATGATTGTTGTTGTTGCTTTCGTTCTCAAGCTCACTGGTTGGGGCTGGAACGGCGGGATTGCTTAAGGGAGGAGAAAAAAGATGAACCGTACATTACAATTTTTAAATTCGCTGCTGCTCAAAGAATTCGTAAGCGCGTTTTTTATGTCCATGCGCTACTTTTTTGCTCCCAAGGCAACGATAAATTATCCGTTTGAAAAGGGTGCGGTATCACCTCGTTTTCGCGGTGAACATGCTTTAAGGCGCTATCCAAACGGTGAAGAGCGCTGCATTGCCTGCAAATTGTGCGAGGCTATTTGCCCGGCTCAGGCCATTACCATCGAGGCAGGTCCGCGCCTCAATGATGGCACCAGACGCACGGTTCGCTATGACATTGATATGGTCAAATGCATCTATTGCGGTTTTTGTCAGGAGGCATGCCCGGTTGATGCCATTGTTGAGGGGCCAAATTTTGAATTTGCCACCGAAACCCGCGAAGAGCTTTATTTTTCCAAGGAAAAACTGCTGGCCAATGGTGATCGCTGGGAGCGTGAACTGGCCCGCAATATTATTATGGATGCCCCCTATAGATAAGGGGAACTAAATTTTATGCGCCGATTGGAAAAAATCTGATTGTTGCGCAAAAAACAGAAAGACAAGGCCATGCGCCAGATTGAAACAGTTTTGAAAACAGGGAGAAAAAAATGACATTGCCAGTATTTTTCTTCTACATTTTCGCAGGAATAACGGTTGCCTCAGCGGTGATGGTTATTTCGTCGCGCAATCCGGTGCATTCAGTACTGTTTCTGATTTTGGCTTTTATCAACGCTGCCGGAATTTTCATGCTGGCCGGAGCAGAGTTTTTGGCCCTGATCCTGATCATTGTTTATGTGGGAGCGGTGATGGTGCTGTTCTTGTTTGTGGTGATGATGCTGGATGTGGATTTTGCCGAACTGAAAAAAGGCGCGCTGCAATATATGCCGGTGGGAATTATTGTCGGGGCGATTTTGTTTTTAGAATTGCTTCTGGTTGCCGGCTCATCGTTTGTTACGCCGCAATTGGCGGCGGGAAGCGCCATGCCCATTGAAGCTGGAATTTCAAACACGCAGGCCTTGGGCGAAGTGCTTTATACCCGCTATATTTTCCTGTTTCAGGGAGCCGGTCTGATTTTGCTGGTGGCGATGATCGGGGCGATTGTTTTGACCCTGCGTCACAAACCAAATGTTAAACGACAGGATATTGGCGCGCAGGTGGCCCGTTCTCCAAAAGATGCCATGACAGTGGTGAAGGTCAAATCCGGGGAAGGTCTTAAGTAAATGATTAATTGGCAACTTCTCGACGGGAGAACAGGCACATGATGGTTCCAGCAGTTGGCTTGGCCGAGTTTTTAACTTTGGGCGCGATCCTTTTTACCCTTGGGGTATTTGGCATATTCATGAATCGCAAAAACGTCATTATTATTTTGATGTCCATTGAGTTGATTTTGCTGGCGGTGAACATCAATTTTGTCGGCTTTAGCGCTCAACTTAACGATCTCGCAGGGCAGGTTTTTGCGCTTCTAATTCTTACGGTTGCAGCGGCAGAAGCGGCGATTGGTTTGGCTATTCTTGTAATATTTTATCGTAATCGCGGCTCGATCGCGGTTGACGATGTCAACATGATGAAGGGTTAGGCTTTTGATTCAGGCGATTGTCTTTTTCCCGCTGATCGGCGCACTGATAGCCGGACTGTTTGGTAAGCGCATCGGTGCGCGACCGGCAGAAATCATCACGTCAGGCCTATTGGTGGCAGCGGCGCTTTTGTCATGGGTTGTATTTTTACAGGTCGGATTTGGCGACAATAGCGCAAAAACTGCCCTTGCGGTTTCCAGCCATGCCGCCGCTGATATTTTTGTTGATCCCACCAAGGTTGAGCTTTTTCGCTGGATTGTGGTTGGTGATCTTGATCTGCGCTGGATTTTGCGCGTCGACACCCTTACCGCAATTATGCTGGTTGTAGTGACTTCGGTATCATCTTTGGTGCATATTTATTCCATTGGTTATATGGCGGATGATCCCTCACGACAGCGCTTTTTCGCTTATCTTTCCCTGTTTACCTTTGCTATGCTGATGCTGGTTACTGCCGATAATTTCCTGCAAATGTTCTTTGGTTGGGAAGGGGTGGGGCTGGCCTCATATCTGCTTATTGGCTTCTGGTATAAAAAACCCGCCGCCAATGCCGCCGCCATGAAGGCGTTTATCGTCAATCGGGTTGGTGATTTTGGTTTTGCCCTTGGTATATTTGGCGCATTTGTTCTGTTTGGCACCCTTGATTTTGACACGGCATTTGCCGGGGTTGAAGGGGCGAACGGGGTGACCATAAACCTTCTGGGTAAAGATCTGGATGCGCTCACAGTCGTATCCTTGCTATTATTCATGGGAGCCATGGGCAAATCAGCGCAGTTTTTGCTGCACACATGGCTGCCTGATGCCATGGAAGGCCCGACCCCGGTTTCAGCTTTAATTCATGCCGCGACTATGGTCACAGCCGGTGTATTTATGGTGGCGCGCCTATCGCCGATTTTTGAAGGCTCAGATCTGGCGCTAACGGTGGTATTATATGTGGGCGCAATCACCGCAGTTTTTGCCGCCTCGATAGCTCTGGTGCAAAACGACATCAAGCGGGTGGTCGCCTATTCCACCATGTCACAATTGGGCTATATGTTTGTGGCCATGGGGGCAGGGGCCTATTCAGCCGGAATTTTTCACCTGTTCACCCACGCCTTTTTCAAAGCGCTTTTGTTCTTAGGGGCCGGTGCTGTAATTCAGGCCATGCATCACGAGCAGGACATGCGCAAAATGGGCGGATTGGCTAAAAAAATCCCCAAAACCTACTGGATGCTGATTATTGGCACACTAGCCCTGACCGGGGTTGGCATTCCGGGCACATCAATTGGCTTTGCCGGTTTCTTCTCCAAAGACGCCATTGTTGAAGCGGCCTATGCGGTTGGCGGAGTTAATGGGCAGTTTGCCTATTGGTCTTTGGTAATCGCTGCCCTGTTCACCTCGTTTTATTCATGGCGTCTAATTCACTTGACTTTTCATGGCAAACCGCGCGCTTCAGAGGAAACAATGTCCCACGCCAAAGACAGCCCCAATATTATGATGGTGCCTCTGTATTTTCTGGCGGCAGGGGCAGTTTTGGCTGGAGCGGTATTTTATCAATTCTTCTTTGGCAAGGTTTATATCATCGACAAGTTTTTTGCCGGGTCGGTGGTGCCAAACCACGAAATTATTGAAGCGGCCCATGCGGTTTCTACTCTGGTAAAATGGTCGCCGACCATCGCCATGGTGCTCGGATTTGCCATCGCCTGGTATATGTATATTCACCGGCCAGATGTTCCGGGCCGGATTGCAAAACAGCATGCCTATCTTTATCGCTTCCTGCTCAACAAATGGTACTTTGATGAATTATATGACTGGATGTTTGTCAGGCCTGCAAAATGGCTGGGGCGTTTTTTCTGGCGTCAGATCGATGACAGATTGATTGATCAAACCATAGTTGAAGGGCTGGGCAGGCGGGTAAAAGACATTACCGCCCGAGTGGTTAAACTCCAGTCCGGCTATCTATATCATTACGCGTTTGCCATGTTGATTGGCATCGCCTTGTTACTTACCTGGGCCATTGCGGCAGGGGGATTGTTAGGATGATTATTTCCTCCAATATACTGACGATATTGACATTTTTGCCGCTTGTTGGTGCGTTTTTCGTGGCAATTGTTCCGGGCAATGATGGTGTTTCTCTAACCAATATTCGCCGGATTTCTTTTATTACCACACTGCTAACCTTTGGGTTTTCGCTACTTATGTGGTCGATGTTTGACCCTTCGACCCCCGGCTTTCAATTTGTGATTGATATCGCCTGGATGGGCGATGTTATTGGCTATCGCATGGGTGTTGATGGCATTTCGATCCTGTTTATTGTGCTCACCGCGTTTTTGATGCCCTTGGTTGTGTTGTCGGCATGGGGATCGGTCAAGGTCCGGGTGCGCGAATATATGATTGCATTCCTGTTCCTTGAAACCTTGATGATCGGCGTGTTTTCGACCCTTGATCTGGCCATGTTCTATGTGTTTTTCGAGGGCGGTCTCATCCCCATGTTCCTGATTATTGGCGTTTGGGGCGGTAAAAACCGCATTCAGGCCTCCTATAAGTTTTTCTTTTATACCTTTGTCGGCTCGGTGCTGATGCTGTTGGCGATCATGGCCATGTATTGGCAGGCTGGTACAACAGATATTCGCCAATTGCTAAAATATGACTTTTCGCCAGAACTTCAATTCTGGTTATGGATTGCGTTTTTTGCCTCCTTTGCAGTCAAGCTGCCCATGTGGCCGCTGCATCGCTGGTTGCCAGAGGCGCATGTGGAAGCACCAACGGGCGGCTCGGTGATATTGGCCGCTATCCTGTTGAAAATGGGTGGTTATGGCTTTTTAAGATTTTCTCTGCCCATGTTCCCCGATGCATCGCTTTATTTTGCCGATTTCGTATTCTTCTTTTCCCTTGCCGCGATAATTATCACCTCGCTGATTGCTTTGGTGCAAGAGGATATAAAAAAGCTCATTGCCTATTCATCGGTGGCCCATATGGGGTTTGTTACCATTGGCATTTTTTCGGCCAATATTTATGGAGTGCAGGGGGCTATTTTCCAGATGCTCAGCCACGGCATAATTTCTGCCGCGTTGTTTTTTAGCGTCGGGGTGATCTATGACCGCCTGCATACCAGAGAAATCTCGGCCTATGGGGGCTTGGTTGAACGCATGCCGCGCTATGCTGCTGCCTTTATGATTTTCACCATGGCCAATGTTGGCCTGCCGGGAACTTCGGGCTTTGTTGGCGAGTTTTTGGTTCTGATCGGGATTTTTCAGGTTAATACTCTTGTGGCCATTATTGCACTATTTGCAATTATTCTTTCGGCTGGATATGCGCTTTGGCTTTATCGCCGGGTGATATTTGGTGCCTTGAGCAAAGAATCTCTTAAATCCATGATGGATATGGATCGTCGGGAACTGGCAGTAATCCTGCCTTTGATTGTTCTGACCATATTTTTCGGCTTTTATCCGGCTCCGATTCTGGATACTACGTCAGCCTCGGTTACAGCCCTGATTTCTCAATATCAAAGCACGATTGGCGCCCTGCCAATTGATGCGCTGGCTCAATAGGAGAATAACATGAATTCCGATTTGACCAGTTTTGCAGCACTTGCCCCGGCCTATCCTGAATTGCTTTTGGCGATCAGTGCATTGGTTTTGTTGATGGCTGGAGTGTTTATTAAAAATTCCAGCGGTCGTTTGGCCGGTGTTAGCATTGGCCTGCTTTTGGCATTGGCAGTGTTGATTGTCATGCAGCCCCAGACCGGTATTTTATTTAACGGCGGTTTTATTCAAGATGATTTTGCCCGTTATATGAAGGTTCTTGTGCTGGTTGGCTCGGCCTTGGCTTTGGTACTTTCTGTTTCCAGCGCCGCCGACAATGGTTTGGCAAAGTCCGAATATTCAGTGCTGGTTATATTGGCCACCCTTGGCATGATGATCATGGTTTCCGCCAATGATTTGATGGTGCTCTATATTGGCATAGAATTGCAGGCCCTCTCGCTTTATGTTCTGGCGGCCATGCGACGCGACAATGCGGCAGCAACCGAAGCGGGATTGAAATATTTTGTCTTGGGCGCGCTTTCATCGGGCATGCTGCTTTATGGCGCATCGCTGATTTATGGTTTTACCGGCCAGACCCAGCTTGATAAAATTGCCGAAGTTATACTCTTGGGCGATCGTTCGGTCGGGGTAATATTTGGTCTGGCCTTTTTGCTGGCCGGCATTGCGTTTAAGATTTCCGCCGTGCCGTTTCATATGTGGACGCCTGATGTTTATGAGGGCGCACCCACTCCGATCACCGCATTTTTTGCCACCGCGCCAAAAGTCGCTGCCATGGCTTTGCTGATCCGTTTGGTAACTGACAGCTTTGAGCCGCTGACCAGAGACTGGCAGCAGATTGTTATTTTCCTCTCGCTTGCTTCGATGGTGCTGGCGGCATTTGCGGGAATTGGCCAAAAAAACCTCAAGCGCCTGATTGCCTATTCATCCATCGGTCATATGGGCTTTGCTCTGGTTGGTTTGAGCGCCGGCTCACAGGTGGGTGTTGAAGGGGTGGCAATTTATATGGCCATTTACCTGACCACCAATGTTGGCCTGTTTGCCTGTATTCTTTCGCTGAAAAGCAGCGCTGGCTATGTGGAGAATATTTCAGATCTGGCAGGGTTGGCAAAAACCCGTCCCTATGTTGCAGCTACCATGGCTATTATGATGTTCTCGCTTATTGGTTTGCCACCACTGGCCGGTTTCTTTGCCAAATGGCATGTTTTTCTGGCGGCGATCGAAGCAGAGCTTTTTGCGCTCGCGATTATCGGGGTTTTTGCCAGTGCCATAAGCGCCTTTTATTATCTGCGCATTTGCAAAATCATGTATTTTGATGAGCCGAAGAACGAATTTGCAAAAATCCCCGGTGAGCTGGGATTTGTTATGGCCATCACCGGATTTTTGGTTGCTTCGTACTTTTTAACCGTTGGCAGTCCTCTAGTTGATGCGGCAAATTTTGCAACTCTTTCCCTGTTCTAGCGAGCGTTTTAGGTGATAGACAATTTTGCTCTTGGACCCAAAGCAGCTTTGGCGAGCTATCGGCTGGAGCATGTTAAAACTACGCCGTCTACCAATCAGTTGGCTCTGGATCATGTTGCTGAATTTGCAGGTGACGCCTCTTCAAACAACAATGACGGTATATGGTTTGTTGCCGATCAACAGAGCAAAGGCCGGGGCAGGTTGGGGCGCACATGGCTATCTGAAAAGGGAAACCTTACCGCATCGCTGTTGCAGATTTTGCCAAAGCAGGCTCAATCATTGCAAATTTTAAGTTTTGTTGCCGCCATTGCTCTTGCTGATGCCATTGATGAAATCCTGGGTGAAAAATCTAAAAAAAATCTAAAATTAAAATGGCCCAATGATTTGCTCTTTTTTGGGGGCAAACTGGCTGGAATTTTAATCGAAGCGCAAATGCTTGGCGATGGAAGCTGCGCAATCATTATCGGCTTTGGCGTGAACATAAAAAATGCTCCAAAAGGAATTGCCTATCCTGTAAGTTCCATTTGCCAATCTGGGGCTAATGTAACTGAACAATCTCTTTTTGCGGCCCTAAGTGATAGCTGGCATCAAAAATTTTCCCTTTGGGACTATGGGCGTGGATCAAAAGAAGTGTTATCGCAGTGGCGCAATAGAGCCTTTGGAATTGGCAATTCTATTAATGTAAATCAATCGGGAAAAATTCTAAGCGGGATTTTTTGCGATATAGACGACACCGGACGCTTGGTTTTGTTGCAGGAAAATAACAAAACAATCTATGTCAGTGCCGGTGATGTGAATTTCGAAACCGGAATGAAATCTTAAAAATTAATTGCAGCGGCGGCATAAGAGGTAAAGAAATATGACAAAAGAATTGGTGTTTTTGCCCCTTGGTGGTGTCGGTGAAATCGGCATGAACATGGCGGCCTATGGTTTTGGCCCGCAAAATAATCGCAAGTGGCTGGTAGTTGATTGCGGAGTTACCTTTGGTGGCCCCGAGCAGCCGGGCATTGATCTGATTATGGCTGATCCGGAGTTTTTAGAAGAGCAGGGCGAAAACGTGGTTGGTCTTGTTCTCACCCACTCCCATGAGGATCACTATGGTGCTGTGCTTGATTTGTGGCCCTCATTTGATCGTCCGGTTTATGCAACTCAATTTGCCAGCGCCATGCTCAAGGCAAAACGGGCCATGGAGGGGATAGTTGAAAATATTGATATCAAGATTTTTACCCCCGGTGAGCCGTTTGATATTGGCCCCTTTTCCGTTGAGGCGATAAATGTTGCCCACTCCATACCGCAAAGTTGTGCGCTGTTAATTTCAACAGAAATTGGCAATGTAGTGCATACGGGTGATTGGAAGTTGGAAGACAACCCGGTTTCCGGCGACCCTACGGATGAAAAGAGATTCAAGAAAATTGGAGCTATAAAAGCTCCTTTGGCTCTGGTGTGCGATAGCACCAACGCCCTTAAGGATGGCACCAGCCCGACCGAGCGCGAAATCGCGAAAAATCTTGAACGTCTGATCTCAGAAGCTCCCCATCGGGTGATCGTCACCAGTTTTGCCTCCAATCTGGGCCGCATGATTTCGGTGGCCAAAGCTGCGCAAAAAGCTGGCCGTCAGGTGGTGCTTTCTGGCCGCTCCATGCATCGCATCGCAACAATTGCCCGCGAATTGAATTTGCTTGAAGGCATCGAGCCGTTTTTGGATCATGATTCATTCAAACATCTTCCACGCAAAAAAACCGTGCTTTTATGTACGGGGTCTCAGGGTGAGCCGAGGGCGGCGCTGGCCAGAATTTCTAAAGCTAGTCATCCGGCGATTTCCCTTGATCGTGACGATCTGATGATTTTTTCCTCATGGGCAATTCCGGGCAATGAGCGCGAAGTAATCGATATTCAAAACCGCCTCATTGATATGGGGGTTAAGGTTATAACCAATTCTGACGAGCTGGTGCATGTTACAGGGCATCCAAGACGCGAAGAACTGGCAAAACTTTATTCATGGCTCAAACCATCGGTATTATTGCCTGTGCATGGAGAACCTGCACATCTGGTTGCCCATGCGGCGCTTGGCCGCGAGCATAAAATCGAAAATGTGATTGAAGCCAGAAACGGTGACATGGTACAATTATTCCCAGATCCTCAGATTTCGCGCATGGAGGTTCCGGTTGCTCAGCTATATCTTGATGCAGATATTCTTTGCACACCGGACCAAAGCGGAGTACGGGGCCGAAAACGCCTTTCCTTTGCCGGAATTGCCGTTGTTTCAATTTGCATCGATCGGGAAGGTAAAATGCGCGGTTCGCCAAAAATTATTATCGAAGGATTGCCCGATCTAAAAGATGGTGCTGCCGGTGCTGAAGATGTCGCGGAACAGGCAATAAACGGTGTGTTTTCGGGCATGTCTAAAAAGCTCAAACGCAATCCTGATGCGCTGGGGGAAGCCCTGCGTCGCGCAGTGAGGGGTGAACTTAACAGCTGGTGGGGCCGAAAACCCAACGTTACTATTCTTTTGCATCAAATTTAGATTGGTTTATTAAAATGGCTTGGCCCTCTTTATTCGCGGTATATGTAGTTGTCTGGTGGACTTGTCTGTTTTTAATTTTGCCGTTTGGAGTTGAAAATCAATCAGATGTTGGCGAAATTACTCCCGGAACTGAGCCGGGCTCACCGGTATTGTCAAAAATTCGCCAGAAGGCTGTTGCCACAACAATTGTATCGGCGATTGTTTTGGGATTGTTGATGTGGGCCATTTCCAACCCCGTTCTTCAAGAATACTGGTATT
>CAZMVQ010000002.1:45476-54290 GCA_964569865.1 uncultured Devosia sp. | reverse complement strand
AATACTGGTATTGATGGATACCGGCACCGAAAAATGGCGTTGGTTGCCAACTACCAAAAACAGGCTGTTTCAAGCGAAATACTTATAAATAAACTTAGGAAAAACCCAAAAAAAACAGGGCACTAAGCCCTGTGAATTAGTTTCGCGACAATCCGTCAAATTAAAACCCTAAAGGGATTTTCTTTAACGTCCCTCCCAAGACTTGTCAGCGCTCGGCGACATGGTGTCGCCTCGTTTATATTGATGCTTTCCTATCAAGTTTATCTCCCCATGTCATCAAAAAAATTTGAACAACAATGTTTTGGATTGAAAAATTGATACTCGGCCGGAAAAGATTTTATCAAAATTTATGAAGAAGAAATGGTAATGCTGGACACCAACCCAATGGGGCTGGCATAAAAGATTGCTGGCATAATAGAACGAATGAGTCGGAGTTAAATTAGATATGCGCCTAACCAACTATTTTCTTCCCACCCTAAAAGAAGAGCCCAAAGAAGCAGAAATTGTTTCCCATCGCCTGATGCTGCGCGCCGGCATGATTAAACAGCAAGCAGCCGGGCTATATTCCTGGTTGCCGCTTGGTTATAAGGTTTTGCGAAAAATTCAGACTATCATTGAGCAAGAGCAAAACCGGGCAGGGGCCATTCAAATGCTGATGCCCACAATTCAGCCCGCTGAGCTGTGGCGCGAAAGCTCACGTTATGATGCTTTTGGCAAAGAAATGTTGCGCATAACCGATCGCCATGATCGTGAATTGTTGTTTGGTCCGACCAATGAAGAAATGATCACTGATATTTTTCGCTCCTATGTGCGCTCCTATAAGGAATTGCCGCTGAATCTGTATCATATTCAATGGAAATTCCGCGATGAAATCCGCCCTCGTTTTGGCACCATGCGCAGTCGGGAATTTTTGATGAAGGATGCCTATTCCTTTGATATTAATCAGGAAGCGGCGGAAAAAACCTATCAGCGTATGTTTGTTGCCTATTTGCGCACCTATTTTCGCATGGGTTTGACGGCAATTCCCATGCGGGCTGAAACCGGGCCTATCGGGGGCGATCTCAGTCATGAATTTATCGTACTTGCCGATACCGGTGAGAGCGCTGTATTTTGCGACAAGGACATTCTTCAAAAACCAATTCCCGCCAGAGACACAGATTTTAAAGGCGATTTGAGCGCAATTGTTGACGAATGGACAACTCCATATGCGGCCACCGAAGATATGGTGGATATGGAGGAGTTTGAACAAAAAGTACCTGAAGAACGACGCATTGCAGCGCGTGGAATTGAAGTGGGTCAATTGTTTTATTTTGGCTCCAAATATTCAACTGAAATGAATGCCAATGTTACAAAAGCTGATGGCAAAGATGTTGCGGTACATTCCGGCTCCTATGGAATTGGGCTTACCAGATTAGTTCCGGCATTGATTGAAGCATTTCATGATGAGAACGGCATTGTCTGGCCGGTAAGCGTTGCTCCGTTTGAAGTGATTTTAATCAATCTCAAGGCAGCGGACGAGCTATGTTCTAAAACATGCGATAGGCTCTATGGTGAGTTGCAGACGGCCGGGCTTGATGTGCTTTATGATGATACCAGTGGCGGAGCAGGGGGCAAATTTGCCAATGCTGATCTGGTTGGTATTCCTTTTCAATTAATTATTGGTCCACGCGGAGCAAAATCCGGTGAGGCAGAGATTAAAAACCGCAAAACCGGCGAACGCGAAACCATGCCCATTGAAAAAGCTGTTCAATATCTCAAAGACATAATTGAACCGGAACGGCGGGACACAATTTGAGCAATTCTTCAAAACTGCAAACGGGAAAAAATACCATACCATTTTCCCGCTTCGAATGGATGCTGGCTTCCAGATATTTACGTTCGCGCCGCAAAGATACCTTTATCTCGGTGATTGCCGGTTTAACCCTGACCGGGGTTGCTATCGGGGTTGCGACCCTGATTGTCGTCATGTCAGTGATGAATGGTTTTCGCGCTGAATTATTATCAAAAATCCTTGGCCTGAACGGGCATTTTTCTGCGATTCCCATCGAGACGGAATTCACCGATTTTGAAGAACTTGTGGTAAAAATTGAAAATATCGATGGGGTAGAAACTGCCATTGCTTTTGTTGAAGGGCAGGCACTGGCCACCGGTTCCGCCTCAGCCGGCGGAAATTCTTCGGGTGTTCGTGTTCGGGGTATGGATTTTGCCACAATTTCAAAACTGCCCCTTCTGTCCAAAAGTGTGCATTTTGGTGGTTGGGATCAATGGGATCAAAGCAATGGAGTGGCCATTGGCATTGGTCTGGCCCGACAATTGGGCATTACCATTGGCGATACGCTGACTTTGATCAATCCCGATGGCTCAAAAACTCCCTTTGGCACTACTCCGCAAATTCGATCCTATCCGGTAAATGTGATTTTTAATCTGGGCATGGTGGAATTTGACAGTCTGTTTGTCTTTATGCCGTTGGAGCCTGCCCAGAGATATTTCAAAATGTTTGAAGATGTTTTGCGCCCCGGTATAGGTCCGATTGCAATTGATGCCACAGATGAAGAAATCGATGCCGCCTATGAGCGCATAACAAGAGTATCAGCCATAGAAATATTTATTACCGATCCCGATGATACCGACGCTATGCGTGAAAAACTTTACACCGAAATTGAAAGGCCGCTACTCCTTACCGACTGGAAGCAGCGAAACGCCACATTCTTTTCAGCGCTACAAGTAGAACGGGTGGTGATGTTTGTCATTCTCTCGATGATCGTGGTTGTGGCCGCGTTTAACATAATTTCTTCGTTGGTAATGCTGGTTAAGGACAAGGCGGCAGATATCGCAATTTTGCGCACTATGGGCGCCACACGTGGCTCCATTATGCGGGTGTTTTTTATCACCGGGGCAGCGATTGGGTTTTTGGGCACTTTGCTCGGTGCCATGGTCGGGTTTGTTCTGGCTTTAAATGCAGAAACCATAAGGGTTTGGCTTTCTGATATTTTTGGAATTGTTATATTCCCCCCTGAAATATTCTTTCTCTCGGCCCTGCCAACCAGAATTGATCCTTATGAAGTTGGTCTGGTGATTGGCCTTTCTCTAATGCTGACATTTTTAGCCACCCTATATCCGGCCCTGCGTGCGGCGCGTTATGATCCGGTGGAGGCGTTGCGCTATGAATGATATAAATCTTGAATTTGATGATGTTAGCTACGCCTATAATGAGGGTGAGAACAAGCTACAGATTTTATCGGGTGCGTCGCTAAAAGTTAAACAGGGTGAGATGGTGGCACTGGTTGCACCATCGGGGGCCGGTAAATCAACCCTGTTACATCTGGGCGGACTGCTGGATAGAGCACAAGATGGTGAGGTCAACATTTGCGGGCAGGCGACGACCAGCCTTGGCGATAGGGCGCGCACCCTGATGCGTCGCAGTGCAGTTGGCTTTGTCTATCAGTTTCATCATCTGTTGCCCGAATTCAGCGCTCTTGAAAACATCGCCATTCCACAAATGATTGCCGGTAAGTCTTTAAAAGATGCACAGATAAGAGCAAAAACCTTGCTGGATATTCTAGGCGTTGGGCCTCGCGCCTCCCATCGCCCCACAGAATTGTCGGGTGGAGAGCAGCAAAGAGTGGCCATTGCGCGCGCTGCCGCCAATTCCCCCAAAATTATTCTGGCGGACGAGCCGACCGGAAACCTTGACCCTGAAACCTCCACATTGGTATTTGATGCGCTTTTAACTTTGATAAAAGAACATAAAAGCAGCGCTCTTATTGCCACCCATGATCACGATCTGGCACGTCGGGCCGACAGAATAATCACCTTGAAAAATGGCAAACTGGTTCCCATAAAGCTTTAAGTCACGATCTGAATACCGAGCCGTGGTGCATTCAGGATAGATTGTCTATGCCTGTTGCTGATAATATTCTCCCTACGAATTCACATGGTTTTTCTCCTGCAATACCAACCCTGTTAATCGGCAATTTACCATCTTGACTCGTAAAGTAACTAAGCTATATACAAGAACAAAGCAAGAACATAAAGTGAGGGCAAGGCAAACCAAACTGGAGAATTTATAATGATTACTTTGTTCAAGGACCTTATGGCTTTTGTTTCCCTTAGTGCTTTTTGCGTTACTGCGTTGATATGGGCCGATGTTTTACGCACGCTGGCATAGGTTTAAGCACCTTGCCCGCTCAACTTTCAGAACTGTCAAAATCCAGCTGTTACAAACTTTATGACCCGTTGGCCAAAAGGGATTTGCAATGATACAAAATACAAATATCACCTGATTTGATTTTTTGCTCACACGGATTGTTAAATTTATGCCTGATGCCGGTTTTGTCCATCTTCATGTTCACTCAGCCTATTCTTTGCTTGAGGGTGCGCTGCCAATTGCCAAGATGCTAAAACTGGCTTTGGCGGATGGTCAGCCAGCCATTGGAATAGCTGATAGTTCTAATCTTTTTGGCGCTTTGGAGTTTTCTCAAAAAGCGGCAGCTGTTGGTGTGCAGCCAATTATTTCGTGCGAAGTGCCAATTGATTTTGCTGATGCCGATGAGGGGCGCGAAAAAAACCGGCACTTCAGTAAAAACACAATTGTTTTGATCGCCTGCACAGAGGATGGGTTTATAAACCTGTCCGAGCTGATCAGCAGAGCATATTTGTCCAGCGAAGGCGGCCCGCCTGTTGTGCATTTCCATTGGCTTAATTCCAAAAACACATCCGGTTTGATCTGTCTGACCGGCGGTCCCGAGGGGGCCATAGACCCTTTATTTGCTCAAGAACATACTAAAAAAGCTCACATTCGGCTGGACATGCTAAAAAAGCTGTTTGGTGAAAATCTCTATATGGAATTGCAGCGCCACGGATTGGCTTTAGAGCAAAAAGTAGAACCGCAACTTGTCGACTACGCGTATAAAAACCAAATACCGCTGGTGGCCACTAACGAGCCTTTTTTTCCGGCTGAAAAAGATCATGAGGCCCATGATGCTCTGTTGGCCATTGCTCAAGGATCGGTAGTTGCTCAGACCAAACGGCGCAAGGTTTCCAATCAGCATTACTTTAAAAGTCGCGCGCAAATGCTTGAATTATTTAAGGACTTGCCAGAGGCAGTTGAGAATACTCTGCATATCGCCCGCTCTGTTTCATTTCGCCCCCTAACCCGTGATCCCATATTGCCAAAATTTGCTATTGTCGGTCAAAGCAAAGCAGTTGAGGGTGAAATAAGCGAAGCGGATCAGTTGCATCAACAGGCCAAAGACGGTCTGAATGCGCGATTAAAAGCCAGAGGGCTTGCTCCCGGTTACACGCGCAAGGATTATGACGAGCGGCTGGCATTCGAATTAAAAATCATCACCCAGATGGAGTTTCCCGGATATTTTTTGATTGTTGCCGATTTCATTCGCTGGGCCAAAGAACAAAATATCCCCGTGGGACCGGGCCGTGGTTCCGGGGCCGGATCGCTGGTTGCTTATGTTTTGACCATTACTGATCTGGATCCACTAAAATATCAGTTATTGTTTGAAAGGTTTTTGAACCCAGACCGATTGTCCATGCCCGATTTTGATATTGATTTTTGTCAGGAGCGGCGCGAAGAGGTCATTCAATATGTTCAAAAGAAATATGGGCGTGAACAGGTGGCCCAGATTATTACGTTTGGAACATTACAGGCCAAAGCTGCATTGCGTGATGTGGGGCGGGTCTTGCAAATGCCCTATTCTCAGGTTGACCGCATTTCCAAACTGGTGCCCATCAATCCGGCAAATCCACCAACAATTGCTCAGGCTCTTGAGCAGGAGCGCCAGCTAAGAGTAATGCGCGACGAAGATGAAACGGTAGCGCAATTGCTAAGCCTTGCTCAAAATATTGAGGGGCTTTATCGCCATGCATCAACCCATGCGGCAGGCATTGTTATTGGTGATCGCCCTTTGCAGGAGCTTGTCCCGCTTTATCGCGATCCGCGCTCTGATATGCAGGTTACTCAATATGGGCAGAAATGGGCGGAATCTGCGGGCCTCGTCAAGTTTGATTTCTTGGGACTTAAAACCCTGACCATCATCGACCACACCATTAAAATGATAAATCTGGGGGCAGATAAAATTGCCCTTGACGATATTCCCCTCGACGACAAAAATACGTTCACGATGCTTCGCAAGGGCGATACGGTTGGTGTGTTTCAGGTGGAAAGTGCAGGCATGCGCCGGGCCTTGATTGATATGCAGCCCGATAGATTTGAGGATCTGATTGCTCTGGTTGCGCTCTTTCGGCCCGGACCGATGGATAACATCCCCACTTATTGCGCGGTAAAGTTGGGAGAAGAGGAGGCTCATTACCTGCACCCAAAACTTATCCCAATTCTTGAGGCTACTTTTGGCGTTATCACCTATCAGGAACAGGTGCAGCAGATCGGGCGTGATCTGGCCGGATATACCCTTGCAGAAGCGGATATTTTGCGCCGCGCCATGGGTAAAAAAATCCAGTCTGAAATGGATGCCCAGCGCGATCGCTTTGTTTCCGGAGCTGTGGAGCGCGGCATTGACAAAAAAATCGCTAACAAGATTTTTGATGCTTGCGCCAAATTTGCAGAATATGGTTTTAACAAATCCCACTCTGCCCCTTACGCATTTCTCACATATCAAACAGCATATCTTAAGGCCAATTTTACATCGGAGTTCATCGCTGCTTCCATGACCCTTGATATGGGAAATACCGATAAGCTGGCCGAATTCAAGCGCGATGCGGATCAACTGGATATTGAGGTTTTTCCCCCATGCGTTAACCGCTCTCATGTTGCTTTTGAGGTGCAGGGTGGAGGAATTCAATATTCCTTATGCGCCCTTAAAGGTGTCGGGCGCCAGGTTGCAGAGCACATTGTGGAGGCGCGCGGACAGAGTAAATTTATTGATCTGGCCGATTTTGCCAATCGCATAGATCCCAGAATAATTAACCGGCGCACTGCTCAGGCGCTAGCCAATGCCGGAGCATTTGACGATCTGGTGCCCCATAGAGAGCAAGCATTCAACGCCATCGAAACCATTATTGGCACTTCGCAACGCGCCGCCAGCAATCGCGCTGCCGGAATTTCTGATATGTTTGAGGTTGAAAAGCCTGAACCGATTATTTTGAACCCGGTCTTTGCCCGGTGGACCAATATTGAAAGGCTGGACCGGGAGCATGGTGCCATCGGGTTTCATCTATCAGGCCACCCGCTGGATGATTTTGCTCTGGTGCTTGAAACCTATTCCGTGACCAGTTGGCGCGATTTGCAGGAAGCGGCAAAGGACGGGGAGACAAGTTTTGTGGTCGCTGGTACTGTTGTGTTGCGAAATGACCGGCGCACAAGAAAAGGCAAGCCCATGGCGATCCTTACACTTTCTGATCCCAGTGGAAGTTTTGAATGCCTGTTATTTTCAGAAACTCTTGCCAAATATGGAGAGATTTTACAGCCCGGAAACTCAGCAATTATAAACGTTGAAGCAGAGGCATTAAGCGAAGGCGTTCGTCTGAGACTATTACGGGCGCGATTACTTGAAAATATAGCCCAGACGGTCTCTCGGGAAATGGTAATTTTTGCCAACGATCCAAAAAGCCTGGAACCAACCGCCAAACTGTTGGAAAAAGGTGGCAATGGTGTGGTTTTTGTTGTGGTGAAATCTGCCGATGCCACTAGAGAAAGCAAAATCAAGCTTGCTGGAAACTATCATTTGACCCCCGATCTGGTCTCTGGGATCAAATCCATCTCGGGTATCAATGATGTGCAATTGACTTAAAAGTCTTGTTATCTAGTGGGAAGAGCCTGCACTTAAGGGGAGGGCCTGTTCCCACTACCTCGTTATTGATTTTGCTATTTCTCAATCAATGGTTGCGCACTGATTTTTTATAGGTTATTAGCGCCGCGACTAAATTCACACACGGGTGCTGAGGGCCAAATGATTGGCTTTTCTTCCGGTGGCGGCAAAAGCCGTTGCATATATCCCGTGGAGGTATAACCGGTAAAGGAGCATGCTCAATGGCATTGCCAGATTTTTCGATTCGTCAACTACTTGAAGCCGGTGTTCATTTTGGACACCAAAAACACCGCTGGAACCCCAAGATGGAACGCTTCATCTTTGGCACCCGCAACAATATCCACATTATGGATCTAAGCCAGACTGTGCCATTGCTTTATCAGGCATTGCAATTGGTTTCAGACGTTGTTGCTGATGGTGGCCGGGTGCTTTTTGTTGGCACCAAACGCCAAGCGGCCCCGATTGTTGCAGACGCTGCTCAGCGTTCAGCGCAATATTATGTGAATTCACGTTGGCTTGGCGGCATGCTGACCAACTGGCAGACAATTTCTAAATCCATCTCCCGGTTGCGTGAACTTGAAGCTCAAGAAGCTGAAGGCGTGCAGGGATTGACCAAAAAAGAATTGTTGCAGCTTTCCCGTGAAAAAGCCCGCCTTGACCGCGATCTTGGCGGCATTAAAGACATGGGTAATGTACCCTCGGTTCTGTTTGTAATTGATACCAATAAAGAAGCGATCGCCATTACCGAAGCCCGTCGTTTGGGCATTCCGGTTGTTGCGGTGATTGATTCCAACAGCAATCCCGATGATGCCGACCTGCCAATTCCCGGTAATGATGATGCGGCCCGCGCTATCGAGCTTTATTGTGATCTGATCGCCAAAGCCGCTCTTGATGGCATTGCCCGTTCTTCGGTTGATCAGGGCACAGACCTTGGCGCCAAAGTCTCTGCACCGGTTGAACCTGTTGTTGCACCTCCAGCTGCTAAAGAGGTCGAAGCCCCTAAAGTCGAAAAGGCAGCCCCCGTTGAGGCAGC
>CAZMVQ010000002.1:41724-45376 GCA_964569865.1 uncultured Devosia sp. | reverse complement strand
CCTGCTGAGGCAGCTCCCGTTGAGGCAGATACTTCCGACAAGCCAATGTTCACGGCTCCTGCGGGAGATCCAGATGATCTTAAGAAAATCTCGGGTGTTGGCCCGGTGATTGAAAAGAAACTTCATGCGCTTGGAATCACAAAATATTCTCAGGTTGCAGAATTTTCGAAAGAAGACATTGAAAAAGTTGATTTGGAACTTAACTTCAAAGGGCGCATTGATCGCGACAACTGGTTGGAGCAGGCGGCACAATTAGCTAAAGGCTGATTTCCCCCTAACTCTAAATTCCATTTTGATTGTTAATAAAGTCGGCCCTTTTTTTTGGAGGGCCGCAAGCTTTAAGGAAACTGGCTATGGCTATTTCTGCATCACAGGTAAAAGAATTACGTGAACTCACCGGCGCAGGCATGATGGACTGTAAAAACGCCCTTAATGCTACCGATGGCGATATTGAAGCCGCTATCGATTGGCTGCGCTCCAAAGGTCTTTCAAAGGCCGCAAAAAAATCCGGACGTGTTGCCGCTGAAGGTTTGGTCGGAGTTGCAACAGAAGACAACAGAGGCGCAGTGGTTGAATTAAACTCGGAAACTGATTTTGTTGCTCTTAATGAGGAGTTTCAAGCACTGGTTGCAAACGCTGCATTAATTGCACTTGCCAGCGATGAAACCGCTTCAGATATCAATGCCCAAAACGTAAATTCGTTGCCATTCCCCGGCACTGAAATGAGCGTTGCTGAAAAAATCACGGCGACTGTTGCGACAATTGGCGAAAACATGGTGCTGCGCCGCGCGTCTGCACTTAGTGTGGAGCAGGGCGTTGTCGCCTCATATATTCACAATGGCGTCTCTGACGGCCTTGGTAAAATGGGTGTAATGGTTGCATTACAGTCCGAAGGAGACAAGGACGTCTTAAATGCAATTGGCAAACAAATTGCCATGCACATTGCGGCAACCAACCCTCTTGCTGTGTCATCAGATGATCTGGACCCGGCGGTTGTGGCTCGTGAGCGTGCTGTATTTAGTGAACAGGCCAGCGCATCGGGAAAACCCGCCGCCATTATTGAAAAGATGGTGGAAGGGCGAATTCGCAAATTTTACGGCGAAGTCTGCCTGCTGGAACAGGTGTTTGTAATCGACGGAGAAAACAAAATTTCCGACGTGCTCAATGCTGCCCAAAAAGATGCAGGGGCCGACATCAAACTCACCGGCTTTGTGCGCATGGTTCTTGGTGAAGGTGTTGAAAAAGTTGAGAGTGATTTCGCAGCGGAGGTTGCAGCCGCTGCAGGCACCAAGTAAACAGGTGGCAATAATTAGATTCTGGCCGGGCAAATCCCGGATTGAAGGGAATTATCTTGCCTGACACGTATCCATATAAACGCATATTGTTAAAGGTCTCCGGCGAGGTTCTTGCCGGAGATCAGAATTTTGGCATCGAAGCCAAATTTTTAAAAAATCTGGCGGGACAGATTGTCAAAATCGCCTCAAATGGCGTTCAGGTGGCAATTGTCATTGGAGCCGGAAATATTTTTCGGGGGCTAAAAGTTGCAGCCGAAGGGGGAGATCGGGTAACCGGAGATCTCATGGGCATGCTTGGCACCGTGATTAATT
Source organism: uncultured Devosia sp. (assembly GCA_964569865.1). Lineage (GTDB taxonomy): Bacteria > Pseudomonadota > Alphaproteobacteria > Rhizobiales > Devosiaceae > DROE01. Next base: position 43,769 of record CAZMVQ010000002.1, on the reverse strand, counting down.
CTTTGGCCCTTGGTCAAGAGATTACCGCTCAGGGTATTGAGGCAAAAGTATTTTCTTCTGTCCCCATGCCCAGCGTGGCCGATGTTTTTACCGCCAGAGATGCCAAACAAGCCTTGCGAAAAGGGCATGTGGTAATTTGTGGCGGGGGAACCGGAAATCCGTTTTTCACCACCGATACCGCCGCCGCATTAAAGGCGATCGAGCTGGATTGCGATATTTTGCTTAAAGGCACCAAGGTGGACGGCATCTATTCCGCTGACCCCAATAAAGATCCCACTGCCACAAGATTTGAGCGTATAAGTCATGCGGAAGTAATTTCTAAAGACCTGAAAATCATGGATACGGCGGCCTTCGCCCTTGCCCGCGACAATAATTTGCCCATACTGGTATATGCATTGGACGCCAAAGGTGGCCTGTCCGGGGTTTTGGATGGTCAGGTGCGCTCAACTCGAGTGGGTTAAGGTAGACAGAATTCAGATCAGGCGGTGCTTGTCCTTAATATCTTGTACCGGATTTTTGCAGCTGAATTAAATTTATGATTGGATTTAGAATATGGCCGATGAATTTTCTCTTAGCGCATTAACTTCGCGTATGGATAAATCCGTTGATTCTCTCAAAGATGAATTGGCAGGACTAAGAACAGGCCGTGCCAGTGCAACCATGCTGGACCCGGTTATGGTCGATGCCTATGGTTCACCCATGCCTCTAAATCAAATGGCCTCGGTTACTGTTTCCGATGTCAGGATGATTTCTGTTCAGGTGTGGGATCGCACAATGGCGGCAGCGGTTGATAAAGCAATTCGTGATTCGGGCCTTGGTCTTAATCCCATTACCGAAGGGGCAAATATTCGAGTGCCGCTTCCGGAGTTAAACGAGGAGAGGCGGCGCGAATTAAGCAAAGTTGCCTCAAATTATGCTGAGCAGGCCCGGGTTGCCGTTCGCCATATCCGCCGGGATGGCATGGATAATTTGAAAAAGGGCGAAAAAGACGGGGACATGGGCAAGGATGAAATGCACGGATATTCTGAGCAGGTGCAAAAAGCCACCGATGAAGCCATTACAAAAATCGACGATATAACCGCGCAAAAAGAAAAAGAAATTATGCAGGTTTAGGAACTAAGCTAATTTGGTTGTACTTTTACTCAGACAATTTGCGCGACCAATTGCTCCTAATTCGCAATAAAAATATTGTGAAGCCTTTTACATGGTGAGAGGATTTGTTATTCGCTTGACCAATCAATTCGCCAAAAGGGGCAGTTAAATAAAAACCGCTGGGATTAAAACCGACCATATCAATGATACTTTGACCATTCCCACCCACATTGGCGTGACGATGGATGGCAATGGCCGTTGGGCTTTGGCACGCGGCAAACAGCGAACCGAGGGGCATCTTGAGGGCATAAAATCCTTAAGGAAACTGGTCGATTGCGCTATCCGTTATAAAGTCTCCTATCTTACAGTATTTAGTTTTAGCTCTGAAAACTGGCGCCGACCGAAATCCGAAGTTGATTTTATTTTCAAACTGTTAAAAAGATTTGTTGATTCAGATCTTGAGAAATTGATCGCGAACAATGTCAAGGTTCGCATCCTTGGGGACAGGGATGGATTAGAACCGGCGTTAAAGACAATCATTGCTCAGGTGGAAGAAAAAACCAAAACCAATACCGGGCTTAATCTCAATGTGGCATTTAATTATGGGGGACGGCTGGAAATTGCCTCCGCCATGAAAAAAATCGGCCAGGATTTGCTGGATGGCAAAATAAAAATCAGCGATATTACTGAAAACCTTGTGTCATCTTCGCTTTTTACAGCCGGGATTCCAGACCCTGATTTGCTGATTCGTACCGGAGGAGAGCAGCGCACCTCAAATTTTCTTGTCTGGCAGGCGGCATATGCTGAACTGGTGTTTTTAGATGTGCTTTGGCCGCAATTTGATGAAAATTCGTTTGTTGATGCTCTTGAAAAATTTTCGTCTCGTCAACGCCGATTTGGCGGAATTGAGACCGTAAAATGAGCCAAAACGAACAAAAACCAGGGCAAAAACC
>CAZMVQ010000002.1:28232-41624 GCA_964569865.1 uncultured Devosia sp. | reverse complement strand
CAAAAACCAGGGCAAAAACCGGCTTCAGGCATAAGTCCACAAGCTGAAAAAGCCGAAACCGCATCCAGATCATGGAGTGATATGGGGCCGCGCCTGATTTCGGCAGCGGTATTGCTGGCGGTGACCATTTTTATGGTCTGGGCCGGTGGCATCTGGTTTGCTTTGCTGGTTGCTTTGGCGTTTGGCGGAGTTTTGCGCGAGTGGGAAGCTATGATCGGCGCCCGCCAAAATCGCCCGTTTGGCATGTTTCTGATTGCTTTAATTGCTCTGGTTCCCATTATTGGCTCGGTGTGGGGGATAGCTTTTGGCCTTATAATGGGCGGGACAGGGGCATTTATTTCTCTTTTTGGTCAGGCAAAATTCAGAATATGGAGGGCAGGGGGATTTTTGTTCTTTTCCGCCGTTATTTTAGCATTGTTGTTGATTCGCGGAATTGACACATGGAGCTTTGATGCCTCTGATTATGTGGTTTCAGATTTTGCTTCATGGGGTATTGTTGGCTGGGGATTTGCAGCCTGTTTCTTTCTTGGCGCAACGGTCTGGATGACTGATACCGGTGCATTGCTGGCTGGAAGATATTTTCGCGGCGCCAAACTTAATCCTGAAATTTCTCCGGCAAAAACCTGGTCTGGTGCCATCGGCGGTCTGATTTCAGGCACCTTGAGCGGACTTTTGGTTTTTGTAATTGTTTCCCCCTCGCCCTGGTGGATTGGTATGTTAATAGCTGCCAGTGTTTCAGTTTTCGGGCAAATGGGAGATCTTGTCGAGAGCGCCATAAAGCGCCACTTTAGGATTAAGGATAGTGGCGATGCTATTCCCGGCCATGGCGGATTGCTGGATCGCATGGACAGCCTTACATTTGGCGCTTTGCTGTTGTTTGCCATAGGGGCCATAAATTCCGGCTCTCAATTTGTCGCACGTGGTATTTTTGTCTGGTAATAAATTGTTCTATATGGACATTTGCTGCTTGAATTGTTTCCCAAAGCTATAAAACTGGAAAATTATAGATGTTTGAATTCGCTTGGTGGTTATTGTCTTATATCGCGCCATTTCTTTTGGTTTTGACGGTGATAGTTTTTGTTCACGAGATGGGACACTATCTGGTTGCCCGCTGGAATGGAGTTGCCATCCAGACTTTTTCGGTAGGGTTTGGCCGTGAAATATGGGGCTTTACCGACAGGCTTGGAACGCGTTGGCGGCTTTCACTGATCCCGCTTGGTGGATATGTGCGCTTTGTCGGGGATATGAACGAGGCTTCGCTTAACGATCCTGAATTTGTCGCAAAAATTCCGCCGCACCTTAGAGGCAATCTATTTTCGCAAAAATCTGTCTGGCAACGAATAGCTGTTGTGGTTGCAGGCCCGCTAGCCAACGTTATTTTTACGTTTATGGTTCTTTATGGGTTGCTGCTTGGCGTTGGGCGTTATTATACGGAGCCGGTAATTCAAGACGTGATTGCTAACTCCATCGCTTCTGAGGCCGGGATTTTACCCGGAGACAAAATTCTTGCGGTCGATGGATATGCGGTGCGCGGGTTCAATGATTTTCAACGTCTTGTATCGAGCAGCCCTGAACGCGAAGTTACCATAATATTGGACCGTTTTGATCGTGAGATCGAGGTTTCACTTGTACCGGCCGCAGTTCCGGTAACAGATCGCTTTGGCAATGAAAACCGGATCGGACGCATTGGGGTCTCCCGCAGCGTCAGTCCTGAAGATGTAGTAAGATTTTATCCCGGCCCTGTTGAAGCCATGTCTATGGCTGTGGAAGAAATGGTGTTTCTGGTTGATAGAACCTTTGCCTTTCTGGCTGATTTCTTTGTTGGTCGTGGCGATGTGGAGCAATTGGGCGGGCCGATTAAAGTTGCACAAATTTCTGGTGAGGTGGCCACGTTAGGCTTCATCGCCCTGTTGAATTTAACCGCTTTATTGTCCCTAAACATCGGAATTTTCAATCTGTTTCCAATCCCGATGCTCGACGGTGGGCACTTGGTTTATTACCTTATTGAAGCTGTTAAGGGCAAACCCCTAAGTCAGCGAGTTCAGGAAATTGGCTTTCGTCTGGGCATGGTGTTGGTGGGTACACTGATGATTTTTACCGTGATTAACGACATATTCTAAAAAACGCTTGTAAATTCCAACTGTTGCAAGAATACCCCTAGCAAAATATTTACCATGAAATTGACCATAACGGGTTGCTCTTGAGTGAAAAACTAGTAAAACATTTACCTGATGAATGTTATTGGACTTTGCGTCGGCGATTCTTTTTGATCCCGATGCCGGGACGAAGTCAAACGGCTTGTCGGGATTGAAGTCAAAAGACTGTTGAGGACACCATGATCCAGCGTAATTTGCTCCGTAGTTTTATTTTGTCACTGGCACTGGTGCTTTTTGCACCTGTAACCGGTATTGGGTTTGGGGTTTTTGGCGTTGAGGCTGCTCAGGCTCAGACGGTTTCTCGCATTTCGATAACCGGTAATTCAAGGGTCGATGATGTAACGCTAAAATCATACCTGACCATTCGTGTTGGTGATGTTGCGACAAATGCAAAAATTCAGGCTTCCATTAATTCTTTGAACTCCACAGGTCTGTTCAGTTCAGTAGGCGTGCGCTATTCCGGCGGCACCCTTTCTGTATCAGTTCGTGAAAATTCGATCGTCGCATCTGTTCTGTTTGAAGGCAATCAGCGCTTCACCGATGACAAATTGATTGTTCTTGTCAATCTGGCCTCCCGCGGCACCTTCACTCAGGAACGCTTGCAGGGGGATATTGCCGCTATTCGATCCACATATGACAATGCGGGTTACACCAATATTTCGGTCACTGCCCGCACAGAAGCGGTTGAAGACGGGCGTATGCGTATTGTGTTCGTGATTGATGAGGGAGATCGCGCGGGAATCGCAGCGATTAACTTCACCGGCAACAATGCATTTAATGCAGGAACTCTTAAGGGCGTTATCAGCACCCGTGAAACCGGTTTGATGAGCTGGTTGTTTAATGATGACGAGCTAAAGCAGGAAAAACTGGATTTTGATAAAGAAGCCATTCGCTTTTATTATGTAAACCGTGGTTTTCCTGATGCTCAGGTATTGTCGGCTGTTGCTGAATTTGACGCCGATCGCAACGCCTATTTCGTAAGTTTTACAATTTCGGAAGGCGAACGTTACAGCTTTGGTGAAATTGGTATCGAAACATCAATTCCGGGACTTGATACAGATGTTCTAAAATCCAGCATCCGCACTTATCAGGGGAATAACTACTCATTCCGTGATCTGCAGCGTTCTGTTGAAGATCTTGCCTTTAAAGCCACCGGACAGGGATTTGCCTTTGCCGATGTTCGTCCACGGCTTGATCGGGATGTGGCAAATAAAATATTCAACGTGACTTATCTGATCGATGAGGGCGCTCGGGTTTATGTGGAGCGCATCAATATCACAGGCAACACCAAGACCCGTGACTTTGTTATTCGTCGCGAACTTAATTTTGCTGAAGGTGACCCGTTCAACCGGTCAATGGTTACACGTGGTAAAACAGCAATCGAAAGACTGAATTATTTCGCGTCCGTTGGCGTTACGACCCAGATGGGTAGTGCGGCAGATAAAATCATCCTGAATATCGCAGTTGTAGAAAAATCCACCGGTGATTACGGATTTTCCGCTGGCTACTCTTCAACTGATGGGGTTTTGGGCGAGATATCACTTACGGAAACCAACTTTTTGGGCCGTGGTCAGTATCTGAAAATTTCCGTTGGTGCCACTCCTAATGGTCAAACTTATGAGCTTTCGTTCTCTGAGCCGCGCTTTGCCGGACTAAGGATTTCAGCCGGTTTTGATCTCTACAAAAGTATTGCTTCTGAAACTCCGGCAAGCTTCTTTGGTTCGGATGCCACAGGCGGACAGCTTCGTTTCGGTGTTCCTTTGACTGACGAAATAAGCGCTAGTGTCATGGTGGGAATTGAATCTCGCACCTTTATTGATGTCAATCCAAAACCGGGTGACACCACTTCTGTTCTAAATCTTAATGGCGTGACACGAAACAAAGCCTTTATCGGTTATAGCGTTACTTATAATTCTGTTGATGACCCGGTTATTCCCACAACAGGGCTTATCGCCACCCTTAACCAGCAATATGCAGGGTGGGATAATAATTTCATTAGCACTGAAGCCAAAGCCCGCTATTTTGTCCCTGTTATTCAGGATTCAGGAATTGTTGCTTCCGTACGTGGTCAGGTCGGCGTTATCACTGACCTCAGCGGTACCGGTGTAAATGTAACAGAAACCTATTTTAAAGGTTCAAATCTTGTCCGTGGCTTCCAGGCCAGAGGCATGGGGCCAAATGCTGCCAACGGCGAAAGCTTGGGCTCTACTGTCTTTGCCGGAATTTCTGCGGAGCTTGAATTCCCAATTCCAGCATTGCCAGAAAGCTACGGATTACGCGGAGCCGTTTGGGCTGACGTTGGATATCTATCCAGTGCTTCTGTCGCGGCACCTGCCACAGTCTCTGGTGATACTCAACAGGTACGCTCATCCGTTGGTGCTTCCATTATCTGGAACTCTCCGTTTGGTCCTTTGCGTGGTGATTTCGCTCAGGTTCTTCAGCAAGACACCGGGGATAGTACACAGGTATTCCAGTTTACAATTTCAACGCTGCTATAATTTTTAAGGTGGCTAAAATCTTTCAACTGCGGTGCTTAACGCACCGCAGTTTTTGTTTGAGTATCAGTTATGGTTGACACAAAATTCTTTGGAAGCGCCGGTGAATTTAAACTGAGCGATTTGTTTGAATTAGCAGAAATTTCTGATGTGAATATATCGTCTCAAGACGCATCAAAGCTCATTACCAATGCACAGGTTCTGGATACTGCTCAAACCGGGGATATTAGTCTGGCTGCCCATAAATCGTATGCCAAAGCACTTTCAACGACTAACGCTGGAGTTGTTTTAGTTTCAAAGGCGCTGGCAGATCAGGTGCCTGATGATGCAATAGCTGTGATTTGCAATGATCCACACACTTCATATGTAAAGATATTAAAGGTTTTATTTCCTGCAAAGCGCCGTCGTTTGGCAATCTCTCCAATAATACCCGGCGCGGCAAAACCAGAAATTGAAAGTGGCGTGACCATTGCTGATTATACAACTATTGGCAGTGAAGCTCATATAGGGCAGGGAACAGTTATAGGCCCAAACGCAGTAATTGGTCCCAATGTTAAAATCGGACGCAATTGTTTTATCGGGGCAAACGTTACAATTGAGTGCTCCCTTGTTGGCGATGATGTATCGATTGCCAATGGGGTAAGGATTGGCGCTGATGGATTTGGCTGGCTGGATTTTGGCAAGTCGAATATAAAAATTCCGCAACTGGGCCGCACAATTATTCAATCAAATGTAGAAATTGGTGCCAACACTACTATTGACCGGGGAGCACTTGACGATACGATAATAGGGGAGAATTCCAAGGTCGGGGCCATGGTCAAAATTAGTCATGGCTCAAAAATCGGCCGCAATTGCCTAATTGCTCCAATGGCCGGTTTGGCCGGCGCCACAATACTTGAGGATGGTGTGCTAATAGGGGCAAACGTTGGCACGGTTGGACATATTACAATGGGCGAAGGGTCAGTTGCGCACCCTAGAGCGTCCATAACTAAAGATTGGCCTGCAGGGTCAAAAATAGCCGGCACGCCAGCGCAAAACATTAAAGACCTGTGGCGTGAATATGCAGTAGTGAGACGGTTAGCAAAGGGGACGAAAAAATGAATATTCAAAGCGGAGATGATCCGGTTAAACTGACCTGCCTTGAAATTGATGATTTGCTGACTTGCCTGCCTCATCGGTATCCATTTTTAATGCTGGACAAAATTATTGACATAAACGGTGACGAAAGCGCAACCGGTATTAAAAATGTCTCCTATAACGAGCCGATATTTCAGGGACATTTCCCCGGCAATCCCATATTTCCCGGTGTGCTTATTATCGAGGGCATGGCCCAGACAGCTGGAGCAATTGTAATTGCGGCTGAACGGGAGAAGGGAATTTCTCACCTAGTTTATATGCTAACGATTGATAAGGCAAAATTTCGCAAGCCGGCAGTACCCGGTGACCGGCTTGAATATCATATTAAAAAAATTCGCCGCAGAAATAACATCGGGCGCTATTATGCTCGTGCCATGGTGGGCGAAAACCTTATTGCCGAGGCTGAAGTTGGCGCAATGATCATTGAGCAATAGGTTACGCAATTATTTGTTTGAAAATGAGTAAAATTAGTTGGTTAGGTTTGGTTGTGAATATTGAGGTGGTTTGGTTGTGAATAAAGTAGAAATTCATCCAACGGCTATTGTAGATGCCGGCGCAAAAATTGGCGACGGGGTTAGCATTGGTCCATATTCGATTGTGGGTAAAAACGTCGAATTAGGCAACAATGTTGAGCTGATTTCCCATGTTTGTGTGGCCGGAAATACTTCTATTGGCGCCAATAGCAAGATTTTTCCTTTCGCTTCCATTGGGCATCAGCCGCAAGACCTCAAATATCACGGAGAAAATAGCAGTCTTCAGATTGGTAATGATTGCGTAATTCGAGAAAACGTTACCATTAACCCCGGCACTGAAGGCGGGGGAATGTGCACTACGATTGGCAACAATTGCCTGCTCATGGCCAATGCCCATATTGCGCATGATTGTACGGTTGGCAATAATGTAATACTGGCAAATTCAGTTGGTCTCGCCGGGCACGCTATAGTTGAAGATTTTGTAATTTTTGGCGGGTTATGTGTGGTTCATCAGTTTGTGCATGTGGGCGCGCACGCTTTTGTTGGCGCCCACTCAATGGTCGATGGAGATATAATTCCTTTTGGTATGGCTCTGGGCAACAGAGCCAAATTGGCGGGCTTAAATCTTGTCGGCTTAAAGAGACGCAATTTTTCTCGCGAAGACATTCAAACTCTTCGAACAGCCTATCGCATGATATTTTCTTCAGAGGGCAATCTTCGCGAGCGGGTACGCGATGCAGCCAAAATTTATGAGGGCAATTCTCTGGTTCAGGAAGTCGTGGGATTTATAAATGCTGCAAAAGGGCGCACAATTTGTCTGCCGCGCAATGGCTCTAACGGAGATTAAATGCCTTTTTCGTCCAAAGATTTTTCTTCCACTCATCCAATTGCGGATATAAAGCCCGTAAAATGCGCGCATCTGTTTGATGTTTTAAAAAACTGATGACCGAATCTGGAAACTCCCCCCTTAGCATTTTTATTCTGGCAGGAGAGGCGTCCGGGGATAAAATCGGGGCAGACCTGATTACGGGGTTAAAGCAAGTTAGCAAAATCAACCTAAGCGGGGTTGGTGGAGATAACATGCAAAAGCAGGGGCTTAATTCCCTGTTTCCCATTACCGACCTGTCGGTGATGGGAATTGTTGATGTGGTTGCCCGCCTGCCGCTTTTGCTGTGGCGGGTTCGTCAGACAGTAAAATTTATCATCCGATCAAATCCTCAGATTGTTGTATTGATTGACTCTCAGGTATTTTCAAATCTGGTTGCCAAAGGACTAAAAAAAAGCGGTTACAAGTCCCCGATATTGCTTTATGTCGGGCCCACCGTCTGGGCGTATAAACCCCAAAGGGCCCAAAAAATTCAGCCGCTTTATGATGAAGTTCTGACAATTTTACCCTTTGAGCCAGCTGCCATGAAATCCCTCAATGGTCCCAAGTGTAGTTACGTTGGGCATCCGGCAATAAAAACCCCCTCGAATAAAACTTCACTGTCAAATTCTAATACGATAGTGCTCATGCCCGGTTCCAGAGATGGTGAATTGCGCCGGCACCTGCCCATGTTTGGCAAAACTGCAAAGCAATTAATGCATTCACATTCAGAATTGAATTTTATAATTGTCACATTGCCTCACCTAAAGAAGAAGATTATTTCGGCAACCAAAAATTGGTCCGTACCTCTAAAAATAGTCACTGGCTCTGATCAACGAACCAGGTATCTCAACGAGGCATGGTTGGCAATTTGTGTTTCTGGTACGGTCACCATCGAACTTAGCTTGGCCCAAGTGCCCATGGTGGTGGCTTATGTAATGGACACAGCCCAAAATAACTTCAATAAAAGCCTACAGGTGAAAAGAATTAGCCTTCCCAATTTAATATTGGAACAGGATTTGGTTCCCGAACTTTTGATGGAAAAACCTCGGCCAGATCTTTTGACAAAAGAAGTAAAAAACCTGATGGAAAACCCGCAAAATATGCGCAAGCAATTTGACGGATTTTCTCAAATTTTGAAAAAAATGCAAACAGGAACCAGCCAATTTCCCCGCCGGGATCCGGTAAAAATAATAATGGCTCACATAAATTCCAAGGAATAACCAGATTTTCACGACAGCCGCACGCCAATGACAAGCATCGCACAACAGTTAGCAATTTTAGCCAAAAAGCAACTTAGCGTTTATTTACAGGAACATAAGCCCGTCGCGGCGCCCCGTCATAAAGCTGGCGCGGCCGACCAATTTTCTTTTGCGGATCACCAATCATTTCTTTCCATTGGGAAATCCAGCCAACAGTGCGCGAAAGTGCAAAAATGGCTGTAAACATAGAGGTGGGGAACCCAATGGCGTCCAAAATAATTCCGGAATAAAAATCAACGTTGGGATAGAGCTTGCGCGAAACGAAATATTCGTCCTCCAGGGCAATTTTTTCCAGAGCTTGCGCCACCTGCAATGTAGGATTGTTTTCAACCCCCAACAATTCAAGGACTTCTTTGGCCTCTTTTTGCATAACCTGCGCCCTGGGATCATAACTTTTATAAACCCTGTGACCAAATCCCATTAAACGAAATGGATCGCTTTTATCCTTTGCTCGCGCAACAAATTCATCAATTCGATCAGGAGTGCCAATTTCGCGCAGCATATTAAGCGCAGCTTCGTTTGCACCTCCATGCGCCGGACCCCATAAACAAGCAACACCGGCGGCAATACATGCAAATGGATTGGCATCTGATGATCCGGATAATCTGACTGTTGAGGTGGAGGCATTTTGCTCATGATCCGCATGCAGGGTAAATATACGATCCATTGCCTGCTCAATTATCGGATTGACAACATATTCTTCACTGGGAACCGAAAAGCACATATGAAGAAAATTACCGGCAAAACTTAGATCGTTGCGCGGATAAACAAATGGCTGACCAATCGAATATTTATAGGCGTTGGCAGCAATAGTTGGCATTTTGGCTATCATTCTGACGGAGGCAATTTCTCTTTGTTCCGGGTCAGAAATATCAGTTGAATCGTGATAGAATGCAGCCATTGCACCAACAACGCCACAAACGACAGCCATGGGATGAGCATCACGTCTGAACCCACGATACAAATAATGCATCTGCTCGTGCACCATTGTGTGCATGGTTATACGGTTTTCAAAGGCATCAAGCTCGGCCTTTGATGGCAGGTTTCCATACAATAACAAAAAACAAACTTCTAAATAATGACTGTCTTTAGCCAGCTCATCAATTGAATAGCCCCGATAAAGCAGTTCACCCTTATCGCCATCAATATAGGTTATTGAACTGTCACAAGCTGCCGTTGAAGTGAAGCCAGGATCATAGGTAAACATGCCGGTTTTGGCATATAAAGAGCGGATATCTATAACCGAAGGTCCGACACTGCCGCTTAAAATATCAAACTCAAAGGTTTGATCGTCAATGATCAACTTGGCTTTTTTTCCACTCATTATTGGTCTCCGGTTTTTGAAATTAAGAGAGAAGTCGCCGCCAAAAATTGTATTCCATTAAAAATGGAATAACGGCGCGCATATTTCCCAAACAAATTGTTAGGGCTTGAGTATATGATTTGCTTGATCAGGGCAACCAAGGGAAATGATTTTGATAAGTAAATTCAATAGTTCAGTAGAAAAACCCGCCACACAACTTGCGGAAAAGTTCAATATTTTGCAAAAAGACAAGATCACAAACGCACATATTTGACGTGATTATCTTTCCCTACAAATACTATTTCGGCACCTGATCCTTAAATCGTTTCAAGGTTTCTTGCTTGCCGATTGCTGCCATCATTTCAAATATACCTGCCGAAACGGTTCGCCCGGTAAGTGCCACTCTTAATGGTTGAGCAATTTTGCCCAGCTTGATCTCGTTATCATCACCAAATTGACGAATTGCTGCACTTATATTTTCAGACTTCCACTCACTCACGGAGGCAAGGCAGTCTATAATTTTAACAATCATATCACGGGTCTGCTCGTTTAGATGTTTAGCGGCCTTTTCTTCAATTTCTATGGGCAATTCACAATAGACAAATTGGGATAGAGAAATAAGGTCCAACAGAGTTTTTGCCCGTGGCTTTAATTCCTCAAGCATTTCCAAAACGATGGGTTGTTGTCTTTTTAGGCCGGCAAAATCTTCGCTGTTTCCCAATTCGTCGGCCAGACTTACCATGCGATCAAACAGCTCTTGAGGGGCGCACTGGCGAATGTGCTGCGCGTTCAGATTTTCCAGTTTGGCAAAGTCAAATCTGGCGGCTCCCTTATTCAGCCCGTCAAAATCAAACCATTCGATCATCTGTTCAATGGTAAAAAACTCATCATCACCATGAGACCAGCCCAGACGTGCAAGATAATTACATACGGCCTGAGGCAGATACCCCATGCGCCGATAGGCATCAACGCCCAGTGCTCCATGACGCTTGGATAGTTTTGCACCATCCTGACCGTGGATTAAAGGCAGGTGAGCCATTTGTGGAATTTTCCAGCCAAGAGCCTGATAAATTACAATCTGACGCGCAGTGTTCGTTAAATGATCATCACCGCGAATTACATGGGTTGCACCCATATCATGATCATCAACAACAACCGCCAACATATATGTTGGTGTGCCATCGGAGCGCAAAAGTATAAAATCATCCAGGTTTTGGGTATTAAAACGCACTTCACCCTGCACCAGATCATCGATAATTATATTGTCGTTTTTTGGAGTTTTTATTCGAATGACATATGGGACGTCTGTCGGTGCAGAATTTGGATCCGCATCACGCCAACGCCCGTCATATCGGGGTGGAAGCCCTTTTTGTTTGGCCAGTTCACGCATCTGGGTCAATTCTTCACTAGTGCAATAACATTTATAGGCATTTCCAGATTGCAATAGTTCATGAGCAATATCACCATGTCTTTGTCGATTTGCGAACTGAGAAATCGGCTCTCCGTCCCATTTAATTCCCAGCCAGCTCAAACCGTCAATAATCGCTTCACTTGCCTCTTCAGTATATCGTGCGCGATCAGTATCTTCTATACGCAGCACCATTTTGCCATTGTGCTTTTTTGCAAAAACCCAATTGAACAGAGCGGTTCGCGCACCGCCAATATGCAAAAATCCAGTGGGCGAAGGGGCGAATCGAGTGATGATTTTTTGTGTCAATTTAATAAACCAGAACTAGTTTTGAAAATGCGAATTGCATAAGCCTGAAGTTGGGGGATGTGCAAAACCGTTTGCAGGATTTGTCAATCCAGCGTGGCCGTGTTTAGCATAAGGGAAAAACCGCGCAAGGGCTTGTGCCAAACTCATGTGCTAAACAGGCGAAACATATTGTTAATTGATGATCTAGAACGTTCAAAAACGACACCCGAACTTCGATCAGCAATCGGGGTAACGCCCCTAAACTCAATTGCTGTAATTAGGCAAAAAATACCTGTAACTCAAAATATTTTTGTTAAAATTACATCCGGTTTCAGCGCTGAGATTTCGCGCCAAATTACCAACCGCAGATTGCTGATATTACAACCATTTATGTTGATTTTTGGCATTCTGTCATATCGGGCCACAAAATTCGAACCAGCATCCTTTGCCATGGTGTTATTAGCAATACTGTTGGTATTGGGGGCTTTTCTTGCTCGAAACAAACAAAAACACTTTTGGGTATTTGCTTTATTGCTTGGGTTTTGGGGTGGTTTTCTTCTTCTGCCAATTCATGGCAAATTGTTTGGCAGCCAAATGATTTATGGGGCCTTTTATGGCCAGTTTAGCGCAACAGTCGATTCTATTCATTCCAACGATTCAGAACGAGCCCGCATAATTATTTCCAATATAAAAGCAATTGATGGGCGCCGCGACCCACCGTTGCGCCGTGCCAGAATATTGGTATCCTCAGAACAACTGCCTGATATTGGTGATATTATCAGCGCCCCAATGCGCCTTTACCGTGTGCCGGGTCCGGTAGTTCCGGGCGGCTATGATTCTCAGTTTCATGCATATTTCAAAGGCATTGGTGCCTATGGTTCCACGACCGGAAGTTTAATTGTCACAAATCCGGCGCAAACAAATTCAATTTCGCGAAGTATTCAAGAGTTGCGAGAATTTATCGGCACGCGCATAGATATTGCTCTTGCGCCCCCGATTTCAGGAATTGCCAGAGCGTTGATTGTCGGAGATCAGGGCCAGATTGATGATGAGATCAGAACACGCCTTGCCGATGCCGGACTTGCCCATGTTCTGGCGATTTCCGGACTGCATCTTTCGCTGGTTGCCGGAGGGATTTTTGCAGCTATCCGTATGGGTTTGGCTGGGTTTTATGGATTTGGTCAAAAAATCAGTATTAAGAAAATCGCAGCAATCGGTGGCATAATTGCAGCGCTTATTTATCTAGCCCTTTCCGGAGCGTCTGTTTCGGCAGTTCGGGCAAGCCTGATGCTGATTTTAATTTTTGGTGCAGTGCTTGCCGGACGGCGGGCCTTGACCATGAGAAATGTGACCTTTGCCGCATTATTTGTAATAATCACCGATCCCTCGTCGATCTTTCGGCCCGGATTTCAGCTATCATTTGCCGCCGTAATCGCCCTTGTGGGATCTTATGAGGGGTATAAGTCCAAATTTCAAAATGATGCCAATGCGATTGTAAAACTTACCCGGTTTTTTTTAGGCATTGCTCTTACGTCTTTGATTGCCGGAGCGGCAACCGCCCTTTTTGCCGCCTATCATTTTCAAAATGTGGCCCCGTTTGGAGTTTTGGGCAACATGGTGGCCATTCCGCTGGTAGCCTTTATTATTTTGCCGGCAGCGCTTTTGGCGGTATTGTTTATGCCGCTTGGAATAGAGGCTATATTTTTCACTCCTATGGGATGGGGAATAGAGCAGATAATCACCGTTGCGAATTATATTTCTTCGCTTGGTAACGGGCTTGTTTCACCACCAATACTTGGTGAGACATCTTTGATTATAGCTCTGTTTGCCATGACATGGTTTGCATTTTTTACCGGCAGGATACGTTTTGTCGGGGTGGCAGTAGCTGCACTTTTGATACCCGTATTTGGAACCATGGAACGCCCGGACATTATGATTGCCGATACCACGCAGGCCATAGCAATTAAAAACGAGCAGGCCCAAGAGTTTCAGGCCCAAGAGTTTC
>CAZMVQ010000002.1:25934-28132 GCA_964569865.1 uncultured Devosia sp. | reverse complement strand
CAGGCCATAGCAATTAAAAACGAGCAGGCCCAAGAGTTTCAGGCCCAAGAGTTTCGGGCCCAAGAGTTTCGGCCTAGAGAATTGCAATCCCGTAATCTGGCAAGTATGGACCTTGTGTCAGGTCGCGCCAACAGTTTTGCGGTCAACGCCTGGAGTGAAACCTACCTGACAAAAATTGCTACCCCGGATGAAAAATCACCTTGTGACTTAACCGGATGCTGGTTTGATCGCGATGAATTTATCGTAGCACTGGTAAAAACCCGTGATGCATTTGCCGAGGATTGCTCAAAAGCAAATCTTATAATTGCAAGAATTACCGCCCCGCAATATTGCCGCGACACAACTCAGGTGATTGATCAAAACGACTTAACCAGTTCTGGTGTGCATTGGGCACGCTGGAATGGAAAAGAGTTTATTATCCGCCCGGCAATTGTCGACATATTCAGACCATGGCGACCCCAATATCCATCCAATCGCTAAAATCAAATTTGATTACTTGTGTATTTGGTTTTTTTTGCTTGCAACCCAGTGCAGGCAGCCCTTTTCACACTGGCCAATGCTGCGGTGAAATTCTAAAAATTAGAGCAAAAATAATTCCAAAGACCGAATTAATGACGTAGGTTTTTTCGGGACAATTTTTATGGCCATTCAGGTGGCGCCATGCGCAATGGTCCCGCTTGCCTTCCCCATTTAGGGCCGCGACCGTCAAGTTTAACAGGAAAAGCTTTTCGCATTGCTGGCCCCCAATAGGTCTGCTCGAAATTCTCATCGCTGGCATTATCAGATGTTGTTCGCCTGATCGGTTCATTGATGCCGCCACAAATCAACAATTGAGCGGTTCGAGCCAGCGAAAGACGAGCCGAAAATGCGCCACCTCCATCAATTTGCTTTCGAACCGCACGCAGAACTGCCGCCGCCATCAGATAACCCGTGGCATGATCCAGAGCTTGAACCGGTAATGCAACGGGCTTATCTGATCCGGCCCGCACCATGCTTTCATGGGCAAGACCCGTGTTCATCTGAACGATAGTATCAAACCCCCTTCGGCTCTTCCATGGGCCATTCCAGCCATATGCTGAAAGAGAAACATCAATCAGGCCCGGGTTCAGAGCACGGCGCCTTGTTTCATCATAACCCAATCCATCCAGCGCCCCCGGGCGATAGCCGTGCACAAGAACATGGGCCTCTTTCAAAAGCTTTTCAAATTGTGATCTGTCGACCCGCCGCCACAGATCAAGCCCGGCGCAGGCCTTGCCGATTGTGACTTCTGGCTCAATGCCATCTTCATTCCACATCGGTGGGTCTATCCTTAGAACACTTGCTCCAAATCCGGCCAGAAAGCGCGTTGCAACAGGCCCGGCCAGAACACGCGTTAGATCAAGAACGCGTAATCCATTAAGCCCATCAGTTAAAACCGGCGCAGTTCTTGCCGCGCCTTCATGTCTATTCCATTTGATCAATGGTTCAGCCGCTACAGATTGCCCCTGTTGATGAGCCGCCCACTCGCTCATTCCACGCATTGCAGCGGCCACTCCTCCAGCGTTGATAATTGCATCCTCAAGCTCAAACATGTCCCAATTCGCAATAGCTCGCCTCACTTTTTCGCGCTCTGCCTCAACCTTGAGCACTAAAAGAGCCGCAGCGCGATGGGCTGGAACATTAGTGTGCAATCGCACCCAACCTTCTTTTGCCCTGTAATTTCCCGCGATGGCATCCCATGGGCCCGGGATTGTCCAGCCGGTCGGCCGCAACGTCATGCCAAACCAATATTCACTTAGTTCCCGATCAATTGAAATTTCTTTGGCACCGACCAGCATCGCCAGTTCGTCTGCAGCCGCCGATAGTGCAGAAACGGCAAGGCCAGACACATCAAATATGGAAGAAAGCTGAAACTGCCCATTCAAGACAATAGACGCTCTGTTTGAATATTCACGTCCGAGCGCTTGTGCAATTTGCTGATCGAAAAAGGCCATGCTTGCCTGTTTAAGGCAATTACTAATGCAAATATAGGTTCTGACGTCACAAGTTCAAATTTGGGGTCAAAACCCTTGGTTAAAAGCCTCAAATTCAAGCCCAAATTTATGCCACGAAATAACCCGATGCGAATTGGATTGATTTAACGGGATGTGCAAGCCCAGACCGGCCCAGATAAATGGTTCCAGTTAAATGGTAGCGCGGGCAAATGACTTTGTCGCCTC
>CAZMVQ010000002.1:0-25834 GCA_964569865.1 uncultured Devosia sp. | reverse complement strand
CCCAGATAAATGGTTCCAGTTAAATGGTAGCGCGGGCAAATGACTTTGTCGCCTCAACTCTTGTTCACGCAGCCAACCGCAAAACAATCTAAATCCAAGTTAGCCCCGGACGGCATTAATATTTACGCAGTAAGCCCACAAGTTTTCCCTGCACCGCAATACGATCAGGGCCAAAAATCCGGGTTTCATAGGCCGGGTTGGCAGCCTCAAGAGCGATGGAATTTCCCTTGCGACGCAAACGTTTTAAGGTTGCCTCTTCATCATCGACCAGCGCAACAACTATTTCACCACTGCTGGCGGTATTTTGCTTATGGATAAGCACTGTATCACCATCAAAAATCCCAGCATCGACCATGGAATCGCCGCGAACCTCAAGGGCAAAATGCTCTCCAGGTCCCAGCATCTGGGGGGGGATGGAAAGGGTATGGGAATGATTTTGAATAGCTTCGATTGGTGTTCCAGCCGCAATTCTGCCCATTACAGGAATATTTATCACCGGCTCGGAGTTTTTCTGTCCGCCAACAACCGGTTTTGCCACTCGTCCCAGATCTCCCTCGATCACGCTTGGTTCAAATTTGGCTTTTCGCCCTCCAAGGCTCGGGTTCATCGAATCGGGCAATTTGATTACCTCAAGGGCCCGCGCGCGATTGGGCAGCCGACGAATAAATCCACGCTCCTCAAGAGCGGTAATTAACCGGTGAATACCGGATTTGGATTTAAGATCAAGCGCATCCTTCATCTCGTCAAAAGAGGGCGGAATACCACTTTCCTTCATGCGTTCATGAACAAACATCAGCAATTCGTGTTGTTTACGAGTTAGCATCTAACCAATCCCCATTTTGCAGTTTAAATTCATAGAGCAGCACCGTTGGCAAAACTACTTCCTGCCAACTTATAACTCCATCATCGAAGCGACCTTATCCCAAATCAATATCACTTTAAAAGTTCGCACTGATTCGGAACAAAGACTGAACAATGATAGATGTTCCAGTTATGTTCTGCAAGCATAAGATGAATAAAGTTTTACCGGAGCGCAAAAATTGTGGTTTTGGCGAGCAATCTATTGGGAATATGGGTAAAAATTCAGGGCAGGGGAATGGTTTGAACGATTGTGCCAACCGGTAGTTCGTCCTGATTTTCCAGCGCCACCAACAAAATATCTGCTTGGGCAAGGGAGGATAGGTGAGAACTATCGGTCTGCAAAATCGGCTCGACATGGGATTGCCCATCGATCTCAACAATTTTGCCGCGCATAAAATGCCGCCTGATGCCATTGGCCGGAAGCGAAGAGGCAAGGGGCAGGGACAATGATTTAGGCATCGCATGATTGTGACCAACCATGGCGCGAATTGCCGGAATTACCACACTTACGGCACAAACATAGGCAGAGACCGGATTACCCGGCAGGGCGAATATCAGCTTATTGTTTTTTTTGCCAAATATTATCGGTTTGCCGGGGCGAATGGCGATTTTCCAGAAATCTATTTCAACCCCAAGCGATTTTAGAACCGGCAGTACCAGATCATAATCGCCAACGCTGGCCCCACCGGTGGAGATTATTACGTCAGATGGGCCACTTAACGCTTCTTTGAATTTTTCTCTAAGCTCATTTTCATCGTCGGATGCGCTGCCAATATCAATGATTTGCTCGGCCAATGGAGAAAACAGGGCGCTGAGCGCAAATCCGTTAGAGCCGACAATCTGCCCCGGTTTCATATCACTGCCCGGAACAACAAGCTCGTTTCCGGTTGCCAGAATTGAAATATTTGGCCGTTTGAAAACTTCGATCCTGTCAACATTGGCCGCAGCAATCAGCGCTACGACAGCGGGATTTATAGCAGTTCCCACATCGAGCAATTGTTGCCCCTTCATAAAATCCTGCCCAAGCGGGCGCACGTTTTGAGCTGGCTCAACCGACTTTTCAAAACTTATCTGATCATCACTTACGCTGCAATATTCCTGCATGATCACAGCATTTGCCCCTTTGGGCATTGGCGCACCGGTAAAAATGCGAACGCATTGGCCGCTTGCAAGCTCCCCGTCAAATCCTGCTCCGGCCTGAGATTCTCCAATATTTTGCAAAACCGCACCCGGTTTAACTTCCATTGCAATAACCGCATATCCATCCATGGCGCTGCCATCAAAAGGTGGCTGGTTCATCATTGCATTCACGGGAGCGGCCAGCACTCGGCCCAAAGCGCTATCCAAGGAAATTTTTTCACTTCCAAGTATATTGCTTGCTTCTAAAACCCGTTGCAGCGCTTTTTCATATGCCAGCATGATTTTTATGTTTCCCGCTTAAAATCGCCGGATTTTCCGCCCGATTTTTTCAAAAGCTTTATTTCGCTAATTTCCATTGCCTTATCCATGGATTTAGCCATGTCATAAATGGTCAGGCAGGTGATGCTTACAGCCGTTAAGGCTTCCATTTCCACGCCGGTATTCCCAACGGTTTCTGCCTTGGCGATAATTTGAATTTTTGCTTCATCCAGTTGCAAAATTTCAATTTCCACATGACTAAGGGATATGGGATGGCAAAGGGGAATAAGATCGGGAGTTTTTTTTGCCCCCATAATTCCGGCAATTCTAGCCACCGCCAGCGCATCGCCTTTTTTTAGATCATCATCAAAAATTGCCGCTATGGTGGCAGCAGAGCCCTTAATAACACCCTGAGCAATTGCGACCCGCTTGCTGGGCGTCTTGGCCGATATATCCACCATATGCGCCTCAGAGCGCTCGTTCAGATGGGTGAGTGGGCTTTTCTTGCTCATTTATTCATCGCCTATGGAATTGTCACCACCAAGCAGTTTTTCTGTAGCTTTTTGCACATCATCATTGCGCATCAGGCTTTCGCCAACCAGAACCGTGCTGATGTCTGCTCTGGATTTTAACATTTGCAATTGCTCATGGCTGGAAATGCCGCTTTCAGAAATCACCAGCTTGTCGTCCGGTAGGTTTTTTGCCAGCTCAACACTGGTTTCAAGACTGGTTTCAAATGTGCGCAGATTGCGATTGTTTATGCCAATCATTTCTGCATTCAAAAGCAAAGCCCGCTCCAATTCTTCCTCATTATGCACTTCAACCAATGCGTCCATTTTCCACTCTGTCGCCGCATCCAGCAAAAAGCGGGCTGTATCATCTTCTACGGCAGCCATAATGATTAAAATGCAATCAGCGCCCCAACTACGCGCTTCAACTACCTGATAAGTTTCCAGCATAAAGTCTTTGCGCAATACCGGCAGGTTTGTAGCTTTGCGAGCCTGTTGCATAAAAATCGGACTGCCCTGAAATGAAGGCTCATCGGTCAATACCGACAAGCAAGCAGCACCGGCTTTCTCATACGACTTGGCAATTTTAATGGGGTCAAAATCGTGTCGGATCAATCCTTTAGAAGGGCTGGCTTTTTTCACCTCGGCAATCAAACCGAATTTATTTTGTGCCTTTTTTTCTTTAAGGGCCGACAAAAACCCTCGCACTGGTGGTGCATCATGGGCTTTTGCAACCACATCTTCCCATGAGTGAATGGATTTGGCCTGAGAAATTTCGTCTTTTTTATATTTGATAATCCGGCTTAAAACATCGAGCATAACAGGTCCTGACCTTAACTATCCGTTTGAAACTTCAACCAGTCTGGCCAGAGTTTTTGTTGCAGCGCCGCTATCAATTGTTTGAGCGGCAAGTTCAACCCCGCTCACAAAGTTTTTGGCCTTGCCCCCGATATAAAGCGCTGCCCCGCCATTCATCAAGACGATATCACGATAGGCGCTTTGTTTACCCGCAAACAGATCAATAATGGCTTTTGCGTTATGAGCCGGATCACCGCCAACCAGATCCTCAGGGTTAGATAATGGCAGACCCACATCGTTTGGACAAACTTCAAATTCACGCAAGGCACCGTTTTCTACGGCCACGACCGATGTTGGACCAGTGCTGGTTATTTCATCCAACCCATCACTGCCATGCACCACCCATGCCGCTTCCACTCCATTTGCCAGCAGGGCTTTTGCAACCGGCGTTACCCATTCCTGCCCATAGACACCCAACAGATAGCGTTTTACCCCAGCAGGGTTACACTGAGGCCCTAAAAGGTTGAACATGGTCCTGATGCCCATCTTAGCCCTTGTTGGCCCCACATGGCGCATTGCAGGATGATGATTGGGCGCAAACATAAAGCCAATTCCGGCCTCGTTGATGCAGCGCGATATGCCGGCTGGGTCAAGATCGAGCTTTACCCCAAGCGCCTGCAATGCCTCTGAAGAACCTGACTTTGACGAAAGAGCTTTGTTGCCATGCTTGGCAACGGGAATTCCCGCCGCTGCAACAATTATCGAACTGGCAGTGGAAATATTGAAGGTTCCCATACCATCGCCGCCGGTTCCAACAATATCCATGGCATTGGCAGGCGCTTCAACAGGCACCATTTTTTTGCGCAACAGAGCCACGGCGCTGGCGATTTCGCTGGCGGTTTCCCCTTTGGTGCAAAGTCCCATTAAAAACGCACCCGTTTGCGCCTCACTTGCCTTGCCATCCATAATTTCCCCCAGCGCCGCGCCCATTTGCGCATTGTTGAGGTTTTTATTGTCGCGAAGCAGGTTTAGAGCGGTTGTAATGGGCATTGGCTTCTCAGTTATTTTATTTGACGGAGGCGTTGAGTTTTTGCTGATTGAATTCATTGGCCATGGTCAAAAAATTCTTCAGGATGTCATGACCATGCTCTGACGCTATGCTTTCAGGATGAAATTGCACCCCATGGGCGGGAAAGCTTTTGTGCTGCATGCCCATGATAACACCATCTTTGGTTTCAGCGGTGACTTCCAGCTCCTGCGGAATTTTATCTTTGCTCACACATAAAGAATGATAGCGGGTGGCTTTAAAGGGGGAAGCAAGCGAGGTAAAAACCCCTTTTTTGTCATGGGAAATATTTGAAACTTTTCCATGCATCAGGGTAGGGGAGGCAACAACTTTTGCCCCATATGCCTGAGCGATTGATTGCAAGCCTAAACAGACCCCAAAAATTGGCACGGTTTCGCCAAGGCGCTGCACCAGCTCAACACAAATTCCAGCTTCTGTTGGCGTGCACGGACCGGGGGATAAGATAATGGCTTTGGGATTTAGTTTTTCAATTTCATCAACGCTTATTTTATCGTTGCGAAACACTTCGATTTCAGCACCCAGCTCACCAAGATAATGCACCAGATTATAGGTAAAGCTGTCATAATTATCTATCACGATAATTTTTGCGGGTGCAATATTTTCCATCATTGCCCCAAACCCGCTTCGCCCGAAAAACGAATTGCTTCTCTGGCAGCGCTCAAGAGTGCCTCGGCCTTGTTTTTACACTCCAATTGTTCGAGCTTTGCGACAGAATCCGCGACGATTCCAGCCCCGGCCTGAATGTATAATTTGCCATCCTTTAAGATTGCTGTGCGCAAAATGATGCAGGTATCCATATAGCCATCGGCACCAAAATAGCCCACACAACCCGCATAAACCCCCCGCCGTTCTTTTTCCAGCTCGTCAATAATTTCCATGGCCCGCACTTTTGGCGCCCCCGAAACCGTGCCAGCAGGAAATCCGGCGCTTAAAGCATCCACATAATCAAATTTTTTATCGTCGAGCTGCCCGGTGACGTTGGAAACGATATGCATCACATGGGAATAATATTCGAGGAAAAATTTATCGGTGACCTCAACAGAGCCGGTTTTACAAACTCTGCCCACATCATTTCTACCCAGATCAAGCAGCATTAAATGTTCTGCCAGCTCTTTGGGATCATTCATTAATTCAACGGCCAGCTCTTTGTCGCGTTTTTCGGTTTTACCCCGTTTTCTGGTGCCGGCAATCGGGCGAATGGTAACTTCCCCTTGATCCACCCGCACTAAAATTTCCGGGCTGGAACCAACGACTGAAAACCCTTCAAAATCCAAAAGATACATATAGGGAGACGGGTTGGTGCGCCGCAACGCCCGATAAAGAGCCGTTGACGAGAGAGCAAAATCCATCTCAAAGCGCTGGCTCAACACCACCTGAAAAATATCACCCGCTTTGATGTAGTTTTTGGCCTTTTTCACCATTAAGGAATATTCATCTTCGCTGGTATTGCTCACAACATCAGGGGAGGGCATGTCAATATTTGCGCCATGAGAGGGCAATGCTCCATTGAGCCTTTCCAGCGCATCATCAATGCGTCCCAGTGCCGCTTCAAACCCTTGTTTAGCGGATATTTCTTTTTCAAAATATACCGGTGCCGTCAGATAAAGCTCGTCCTTTAGCGTATCAAACACCGCCAGAATTGATGGGCGCACAAGAATGGTATCGGGCGTATTCAAACTATCCGGATTATTATCCGGCAGCTCTTCCATATGGCGCACCATATCATAGCCAAGATAGCCATATAGACCTGCGGATTGCGCTGGCACGCCCTTTGGGGCTTTTATCTGGCTTTGAGAAACCAATGCTCGAATGGCGTCAAGGACAGGTGCATCAACGGTTTTGAAATCGCCTCCATCAAAGCGGGCATTGCGGTTTAGAAATGGCTTTCCACCCTCAACCTTAAATATCAGATCCGGCTCCAGCCCGATCATGGAAAAGCGGCCCTTGGTGGCACCGTTTTCAATGGATTCAAGCAAAAAACAATTAGAGCGCCCCGCGCTAAGCTTCAAATAGGTGCTTACCGGAGTTTCAAGATCAGCCACCACACGCCGCCAGACAATCTGTCCTTCGCCCCGCTCATAACCTGATGCAAAAACATCAAAATCGGCAATGTTTGACAGGTTTTCCATATGGTGATCAACGATTGTGGTTATTAGGGCCGGATTGAGGCAAACCAAGTCCGATAGCCTGAGTTAAAACCTGCTGATTGATGTTCATTCTTGAATCTACGTTCAAGGCACTGGTGAAATCAGCAAACAGGGTATTGCGATAACCATCCTCAATGAACTGTAGGTTATCAGCATTCAAATCTTCGCCAACGCTAGTAATGGAATCAACTGTAAACACTACATAATCGCCAGCTCCGTTCCTGGCCGATCCGACAAATCCTTCACCCCCGCCATAGGCAGCTTCCGCCACCTGCGGATCAATAGCGGCTCCATCACCAACCCGGCTTAACGGAGCAGAAAATTGCGGGAACAAACCGTTCAACACTGCAATTTCATCAAGAGGTATGCCATTTTGCAATTGCTCAACGTAACTTTGAGCCAATTCTTCCAACTCCTTGGCCCTTTGTTCACTCATCCACTCTTGGGCAAGAACATCGCCAATTTCAGCCATGGTCTGGTCGCGCTCTTCATCAACCCTTAAAATATCAAACCACACGGTTTTATTTGCCCCGAGCGGAACCGATGGAACCAACCGACCAACTTCAGAACCAAATACCACATTGGCCACACGATCGGCTTCACCACCATCAAGACCAAGTTCATCAACCAGTTCAGGTCCACCGACGGTGATGGCAATTTCTTTCACCTGAAGATCAAATTCACCGGCGGATTGCTCAAGATTGATAAAAGCTGCCCGCTGTTCTTCAATCTGGTCCAGCACTTCGATATATTGCAATCTGCCTTTGTCAATTTTTAGCGCCTGCTCAATGCGCTTGGCTGCATCTTCAAAGGAAATTTCTCCCCCCTCGGTAATATTGGTAACCACCAGCGCTCTTTTACCTTCCACGCCGGGAATGATAGAAATTTCGTTCAGGTCAAGTTCAAAAGCACGCTGAGCCAGCAAAACTTCCGGAATTTGCGCTTCGGTAAGACTTCCAAGGACTATTGCCTCAAGCCCCAATTCTTCAACCAGTGTGGTGAAATCTTTACCGCTTTCAATTCCTGCCTCAAAAAGGGCTGCGGTTTCATCATCACCAAGTGGTGCAAAACTGATTGCCCGCGTCTCTACGGTAAATAGATTTTGTCTGGTACGCTCATATTCCGTCAGCACATCCGCTTCGCTCACTTCAATATTTTCTGCCAGAAGCTCGGGGGAGAGTTGCATAACTTTTATGGTTCTGGATTCAGGCGCGCGATATCTATCCTGATTGTCTGCCAGATATGCCTGCAGCACATCGTTCTCCGGAGTGCCGATTGGGAGCAAAGAGCTTTCACTCAGCACCACAAAATTCAGTATCCTGCGGTCTTCGCCAAATCTTTGCATGATAGCGCTAAGGGTTTTTGGCGGCCGGACCTGCGAAAACATTGCCAAAGCAATCTGTTGTCTGGCTGCAGCTTCGCGCCGATCTTCAAAAAAACTGTTTTCCGTATATCCCGCATTATTCAAGGTGCGCTCAAAAGTGTTTCGATCAAAATTGCCAAGAGCGTCTAAGAAAGCAGGATCAGAACGCAATTCCAGGGCCAGCCGGTCATTGGAAACCCCAAGACCGAATTCACTGGTCAAAATATTTAGAGATTCATCGGTAGCCAGCCGGTTTAACACTGCGCTTGGAATGCCAAATGCCAGTGCCTGTTCTGGAGTTGGTACAGTTCCCACCTGATTGGCCACAAGGCTTATCTGATTTTGATAGGCCCGCTGAAAATCCTGAAAGGAAATATCCCGATCTCCAACTCGTGCCACTATGTTTGAGCCAATTGAAAATATAACTCCGGTAATGCCAAAACCCGCCAGACTTATGAGCAAAAAACCCCCAAGGATTTTTCCCCAGATTGAAGTGGCAAATTTGCGTAAATTGACGAGCATTTTATTTTCCAGTCGTTTAGTTCAGTTTCAAAGTAGCAATCCATGCAGACCAGCAACAAGTCAACATTTGCACATGAGACCATTAGCCCTATGACAACTGGTCCTTAAACTGTTAAGCTACCATAATAACAATTCAATTGGCATCGGTTACGGCAAAAATGATCAACGCGCAATAGTGCGTTTAATAGTCAGGGCGCAAGGTCTGACGGGCAAGGAGCATTCCAACTTTTAAATATTTGGATTGTTCTGCAACTTTTAAGGTTAGATGTAATAAATGAATTCAGAAATAAAACCACTTATAGCGGGCAATTGGAAAATGAACGGTCTGAGCGAAGACCTTTCACAGATTAGATCAATGGCCCTTTCTCTGCGCAATGATCCTGCCCATCGCTGCGAAGTGCTTATTTGCCCTCCTGTGACCCTGCTTGCCCAAACCACGAAAATATGCCTTTCCGGAGCCGTTGTTTCCGGCGCCCAAAATTGTCATATCGCCAAAAAAGGTGCCCATACCGGCGATATCGGAGCTTCGATGCTGGCTGATGCCGGCGCACAATATATTATCGTTGGCCATTCAGAGCGCCGGGCTGATCATGGTGAAACCGATGGTCTGGTAAATGCCAAGGCCAAAGCCGCGCTTGATGCTCAAACCACGCCGATAATTTGTGTGGGTGAAACCCATTCAGAGCGGCTTGGTGCTTTGGCAATGACCGTGGTTGAAAAGCAATTAAATGGTTCGGTTCCAGACCTTGGAATATTTGATAAACGCGTAATAGCAAAAAATCTGGTCATTGCCTACGAGCCTGTCTGGGCGATTGGCACCGGTTTGGTTCCAGAACTTGATGATATAAAAACCATGCACGCTGCCATAAGAGATTGGCTGGTGGAACGTTTTGGCGAAGAGGGGGCAAATGTGCGCATTCTTTATGGCGGCTCCATGAAGCCGACAAATGCAGCAGATATCCTTGCAATACCAAACGTAAATGGCGGCTTGATTGGTGGAGCCAGCCTCAAGGCCGATGACTTTTTAGCAATAATCCGTTCAGCCTGTGATTAAGGGCAGGACCTGTTAAATTTTTAAAACACAACTATATCAATTATTGCACCATTTTTATTTGCTAATTGACCAAAGCTAAAATTTAACAAAATGGCGCTGGTATTTATATTCAACAGGTTGTAGAACCGCGCATCTTTTCCATTTCGATCAAGAGAATTCATTTGTCATGGCCAACGTACTGATTGTTGCATATTTGCTGATTGTTTTAGCACTGATTACCATAATTCTGATTCAAAGATCAGAAGGCGGCGGTCTTGGCATGGGCGGCGGCGGCGGCGGAAGCGGCCTTGTCAGCGCTCGCGGATCGGCCAATGTATTAACGCGCACCACTGCAATTCTGGCAGCTCTGTTCATGGCAACAGCCATTGCCTTGTCGATCGTTGCCTCTATTGATGGTGATGCGAATTCAATTCTGGACAATGCCGCAACTACATTGCCGGGCGAAGGAAATTCAGTTCTTGATGCTTTGAATTCAATGCAGCCCGACAACAATGATAATTCACTTGCCATCCCCCAGATTGATGGCGCAACTCCTGCCGATACGGCTTCGCCACAAGATTCTTCTTTACCGGTGCCGCAAACTCCTGCCGCGCCAGTCAACAACAATTAGGTGCGCTGAAAAATAAAATTTTAAAGTTTGGGGGTGCATGCATCCCCTTCTTTTTTGCCCGAAACAAAAATATCTTTCTATAACGACAAAATTTACTACCCGAATCGTTTGTTTGTTCATTAAGGTCATGGCCCATGGCTCGTTATGTTTTTATAACCGGGGGCGTGGTCTCCTCACTTGGTAAAGGTCTGGCATCAGCCGCCCTTGGCGCTGTTTTGCAGGCGCGTGGATATAAGGTTCGCCTTAGAAAGCTCGACCCCTATCTCAATGTCGATCCCGGCACCATGTCGCCAACCCAGCATGGGGAGGTTTTTGTCACCGATGACGGGGCAGAGACCGATCTTGATCTGGGCCATTACGAGCGCTTTACCGGCCGCTCCGCCAACCAGCAGGACAATATCACCACCGGGCGCATCTATTCCGATATTATCACCAAAGAGCGCCGAGGTGATTATCTCGGGGCCACGGTGCAGGTAATTCCCCACGTTACCGACGAGATTAAAAACTTTGTTCTGGCCGATAATGACGATTTCGATTTCGTGTTGTGCGAAATCGGGGGCACGGTTGGCGATATTGAAGCCTTACCGTTTTTTGAAGCCATTCGCCAGCTTGGCAATGATTTACCCCGTGGTGATGTGGTTTATATTCACCTGACCCTGATGCCGTATATTCCAAGTGCCGGAGAGCTTAAAACCAAGCCAACTCAGCACTCGGTGAAAGAATTGCGCTCCATTGGCATCCAGCCCGATATTTTGCTGGTACGTTGTGACCGTCCAATTCCAAAGGCTGAAAGGCAAAAACTTTCCCGCTTTTGCAATGTGCGCGAAAACGCGGTTATTCAAGGGCTGGATGTATCTTCGATTTATGATGTGCCAATCGCCTATCATAAAGAAGGCCTTGATCTGGAACTGCTTAAAGCCTTTGATATCAAGGACGCGCCAGACCCTGACCTGTCCCAATGGGAGGCGGTTTCAGATGGAATTCACAACGCCGAGGGCAAGGTCAATATTGCCATTGTTGGTAAATATACTGGCTTAAAAGATGCCTATAAATCTTTATCCGAGGCTCTAATTCATGGCGGTATCGCCAATCGGGTGCGAGTTAATATCAGCTGGATTGATTCCGAAATTTTCGAAAAGGACGATCCGGCTCCGTTTCTTGAAGGCATACACGGCATTTTAGTGCCGGGAGGATTTGGCGAACGTGGATCAAAAGGCAAGATTGCGGCCGCAAAATTTGCCCGCTTACGTGGAGTGCCGTATTTTGGCATTTGCTTTGGCATGCAAATGGCCTGTATCGAAGCGGCCCGCAACACCGCAAGAATAAAAAAAGCCGGATCAACCGAATTTGGAGAAACTAAAGAACCGGTAGTTGGCCTGATGACCGACTGGATAAAGGGCAACGTCAAACAGGAACGTGATAAAAATACCGATCTTGGCGGCACCATGCGTTTGGGGGCATATCCTGCTCAACTGGTACGCGGATCAAGGGTTGCAGACATTTACGGCACCACAAGAATTTCAGAGCGCCATCGTCACCGTTACGAAGTAAACATGGCTTATCGCAAAGTTTTGGAAGCCAATGGATTATTGTTTTCTGGTACTTCACCTGATGGAAAACTGCCCGAGATCGTTGAAAGAACCGATCATCCATGGTTTATCGGTGTGCAGTTTCATCCCGAACTTAAATCGCGCCCGTTTGAACCACATCCAT
Source organism: uncultured Devosia sp. (assembly GCA_964569865.1). Classification (GTDB taxonomy): domain Bacteria; phylum Pseudomonadota; class Alphaproteobacteria; order Rhizobiales; family Devosiaceae; genus DROE01. The sequence goes on along the minus strand of CAZMVQ010000002.1, from coordinate 13,772 downwards.
TGTTCGCCTCGTTTATCAAGGCTTCACTGAAGCAGGGACGTTTGGTTTAGGGGCTAGCCTTGGGAGCTTGTACATTGAGTAAAATCATCAACCTCAACAAGGCCAGAAAAAGCCGCGATAACGTAAAAAAACAACAACAGGCAAATGAAAATCGTATAAAATTCGGCCGGACTAAAAGCGAAAAAAAATTGATTGAAACCCGCCAAAAGATTGCGGAAAAATTATTGGACAATCATCAAAAACCAAAAGAGTAGGTTTTGTTTGAAACTGCCTCGTCGGTGAAATAACTTACAATTTATAACCCGTGATCATAAATATCTTTTGCTCTGGCCAATTCATTAGTATTGTCTGAAAAAACGTGAACAATTAAGCAGAGATTTAGGCATGTATATCCATCCTCGTCACCAGGAAATTGTTGAAACCGCCAGACTTGTCGGCCGGGTAGGGGTTGATGAACTTGCAGCGCGTTTTGAAGTCACTCCACAAACCATTCGCAAAGACTTAAACGAACTTTGCCGCGCCCGCATCCTTTCCAGAGTTCACGGGGGGGCCATGTTTCCCTCTGGTACGGAAAATATGGAATATGAGCAACGCCGACTGATTTCTGAAACTGAAAAACAAGCAATCGGGCGCGCCGCAGCGGAAATAATCCCTGACAATGCGTCTCTTTTTATCAATATCGGCACGACAACAGAAGCGGTTAGCCACGCTCTACTTAAGCGCGACGGATTAATGGTAATTACCAACAATATCAATGTCGCCAACCGCATGCGAGTATATAAACAGTTTGAAATCATAATCACCGGCGGTGTAGTTCGCGCCTCAGACGGAGGCATTGTGGGGGAGGCGGCAGTTGATTTTATCCGCCAATTTTCCGTGGATTATGCAATTATCGGGGTATCGGCAATTGATCAGACCGGCGCACTATTTGACTATGATTTTCGCGAAGTAAAAGTAGCGCAGGCGATCATTGAAAATGCTCGCCACGTAATTCTTGTTGCCGATAGCACCAAGACAGAGCGCACGGCCCCGGTCAGAATTGGCCACCTGTCTCAGGTGGACACATTTGTAACCGATGTTTGCAAAAGCGAAAAAATCCGCTCCATCTGTGCTGAAAATAACGTGGAACTTGTGCAGGCCTCCTGATTTTCCACAGACCTTCGCCCGCAATTTGCTTCACCACTTTCATTTTTTATCCGTTGGGCGTATCTAGGGTCTTGACCCTAGGGTCAGACCCAAGGGTCAAGACCCAAACCCACGTAATCGTTAGCTTTAACACCAAGTCACAAAAAAGGTTTTTCCCATGTCTGCAATAATCGACGTTGCCGCCCGCCAGATCTATGACAGCCGGGGCAACCCCACAATCGAGGTGGATGTGGTACTCGATGATGGCAGTTTTGGCCGAGCGGCAGTTCCCTCCGGCGCATCCACAGGTGCCCATGAAGCGGTGGAACTTCGTGATGGCGGCAACAGATATAAGGGTAAAGGCGTCACCAAAGCGGTGGAAAATGTAAACATTGAAATCGCTGAAGAAATTCACGAAATGGACGCGCTTGATCAGATCGGTCTTGATCAGGCCCTGCGCGATCTCGATGGCACCGCCAATAAAAGCCGTCTGGGAGCAAATGCAATTCTTGGAGTTTCGCTGGCGGTAGCCCGTGCCGCGGCAGAAAGTTCTGAATTGCCCCTGTTTCGCTATCTAGGCGGACCCAATGCCCACATTATGCCGGTTCCAATGATGAATATCATCAATGGCGGTGAACACGCCGACAATTCCATAGATATTCAGGAATTCATGATTATGCCCATCGGGGCAAAAAACCTCGCCGATGCTGTTCGGGTGGGCAGTGAAATTTTCCATACATTAAAAAAAGCCCTCAGTGATAAGGGGCACAATACCAATGTTGGGGACGAGGGCGGCTTTGCACCCAATTTGGGTTCGGCCGACGAAGCGCTGGGTTTTATTATGAAATCCATTGAAGAGGCCGGTTTTACTCCGGGCGAAGATGTGGCGCTGGCTTTGGATTGCGCCGCTTCCGAATATTATAAGGGCGGCAAATATGAAATGGTCGGGGAGGGCAAGAGCCTTAGCGCCGATCAACATGTGGCCTATCTTGCCGATTTGGCGGCCCGCTTTCCCATTATCTCTATAGAAGATGGCATGGCCGAAGATGATTGGGATGGCTGGAAAGCCCATACGGTTGAATCAGGGAATAAAATCCAACTGGTAGGCGATGATTTGTTTGTCACCAACACCGAACGCTTAAAATCGGGCATTAAAATGGGCGTTGCCAACTCCATATTGGTAAAAGTTAATCAAATCGGCACCCTGAGCGAAACTCTTGAAGCGGTGGATACGGCTCATCGTGCCGCATATACCTCGGTTATGTCCCACAGGTCTGGTGAAACTGAAGATTCAACCATTGCAGACCTGGCAGTGGCGCTAAATTGCGGTCAGATTAAAACCGGCTCCCTTTCCCGCTCGGAACGCTTGGCTAAATATAATCAGCTTATCCGTATCGAAGAGCAGTTGGGCACGAGCGCTACCTATGCTGGCATGAGCGTTGTGAAAAATTAAATTTTACTTTTTTTTTGCTGAACATCGAACATAAAAAAAATATCTCTCAAAAGGTCCCTTTTTCAGTATTTGCAACAATCATGATGAATTAGTGAGTAGTGTTTCACTTTGGTTTTTTTTAAAAAAAGCCGCATAAATGAGCAACCGCAGCGATATTAAAACGGGGCCTATACCAAAGATAGCAGTGGAAATATTTGATGGATCGACGTTCTATACTTTATGGATTGGGTGGCAGTGTGCTGGCAGGATTTACGCCCTGGCATGGAGCGCAGGCAGGCAAAAACCGCAATCTTTTGGGCTTTATCAGGACCAACTGGAGCCGTGATCCGTATTCTTTTGGCTCCTATTCTTACATAGCCAAAGGGGCGCGGCGCGGCGATACCCGTGCATTGGAGAGACCGATAGGCGACCGGTTATATTTTGCCGGTGAAGCCGTGTTCTCAGACTACAATAGCACCGTTCATGCCGCCTATGAATCAGGCCAGAAAACCGCTGGCTTTATATTAAACGGGAACCACCGGAACATCGCAATCATCGGGGCCGGTATGAGCGGATTATCCGCTGCCCACAAACTTGCTGACCAAGGATTAAATGTAAGCGTTTTTGAAGCTCGCAACCGAATTGGCGGGCGTATCTGGACAGACCATCGCCTAGGGTTTCCGCTGGATTTGGGAGCAAGTTGGATTCATGGAACAGATAAAAATCCACTGACAGAATTAGCGGATTCAATTGGGCAGCAGCGCATCGAAACAGATGACACCTATATTATCAAAGGGCAAGACGGTCGCATTATCAGCGATCGTGATGTACCCAACTGGGTAGAAGATATTGTTGAAATTCAGCACGATGCTGGCGCCGATATCGACCAGATCAATAGAACAGCCTATTTTCTGCAAAGCAGCTATGGTGGTCCCGATGTAAAATTTCCCAACGGATATGCAGATATTTTTGACGCTTTAAGGGGCGATTACACCGTCAGATTATCAACACCCATAGATCGCATAACATATGGCAATCAAGGCGCAAGTGTTGGCTTGGCGGGCGCAACTGAAAAAGTTTTTGACGCTGTCATCATAACTGTTCCGCTTGGCGTACTAAAAAACGATAGCATTAAATTTGATCCACCACTGCCCGACAATAAAACCAACGCGATTACCCGGCTCGGTATGGGAACACTGGACAAGGTTTATCTTTTATTTGATCAACCCTTTTGGGGCAAAGATACCACATGGATTATAACACCCGAGAACGATCTTCCTCAAGGGCAGTTCAATCAATGGCTAAATCTATATCGATACTTGGGCAAACCGGTTATTTTAGCCTTCAATGGTGGCTCACCCGCGTTAGAGCTGGCCGCCCTGTCGGATGAGGCTATCATCGAAAAAGCATTGCAAACTCTGGACATTGCTTATCCAAAGTAAATACTGGAATACAGACCGGAATGATTTTGCACCTTGTTGCAATTTACGAGATATGGCAGACCTCGGGTGACAATTTTTTCAACATGGATTTTTCATGAACATTCAACTTTTTTCCTCATCCATCAATGATGACTTCCTAAAAAAGCTGACCCGCAAGGCAACTCGAAATTTCGGCCTTCCCGCCGTTGCAATCTCGACTATGAATTCCAATGAAATTCAATCGGCACACCTTCAGGGAAGTCGGGTTTTTGAGGAAAACGAACCGGCAACTATAAATGATTTTTTTCATATTGGTTCATGCTCCAAATCCGTGCTCGCAATGATAGCGGGCAGGCTGGTTGACGAGGGTAAACTGCAATGGGAGACCCGGTATTTTGATCTGTTTCCTGAATTAAAAAACCAATCCCGCAATGATTATTATGACATAAGCCTTGAGGATCTTTTTTTGTGCGAAGCGGGTATTTTGGCATTTACTTCCCATGAAGAAGATCTGCCGGAACTGGATGAAAATTCAGGTCCGCGAACCAGTCAATTTGTAGAGTTTTTGCTCAAACAGCCGCCAGCAACAAAGCGAAAAAGCAACGGCAAATTCGACCATCTCTATTCCAACGCCGGTTATACTATTATTTCACAAATGCTGGAAAAAACCTCAGGTAAATCCTATGCACAAATGATTGCGGAACTGGCAAAAAAGCTGGGCATAAAAATGCACCATGGCTGGCCCAACAATTTAGGGGCCGATCAACCCTGGGGGCATATGATATCCAACAATAAAACCGTAAAACTTGGGCCGGATCACGAATATAAATTGCCGGACCTGATTGCCCCGGCTGGTGATCTTGCTTTGACACCTCCTGATTTCAGCGAATATATTCGCCAAAATCTGGCCGGATTAACCGGACAGGATGGGTATCTAAAATCCAAAACATTGCAAAAAATTCACTTTGGTTATCAGGGGTTTTCCCTTGGAGTGGCCAATGGAACACTGCACAGATTAAACCTTTCTGTAATTAACGGCTCGGCCGGAACATTTTTTTGTCAGGCAATAATTGTTCCCAAATCTGATTTTGCACTGACCATAATGACCAATGCAGGCACAGGCGCCGCCCAAATGCCAGCTGTTGAATGGATGACCGAAAAAATCATGGCCCGCAAATTCAACTGGTGGTGGAAAGCGCTTAGTTAGAAATTTGTAATCAAAGTTAGGCTCGTCAAAAAAACTTCACCAGCTAACCATCAGCTTTTCCAAGCCGTGGAAATGATAAGAGTTGGAATATTGCGGCGCTTCTGCCAGTTTTAGATTGGGCAATCTTTCAAACAAAACTTTTAGACCCGCTTGCATTTCCAGTCGGGCCAGAGGCGCACCAATACAAAAATGAATTCCGGCGCTAAATGTTACATTGATATTGTTTTTACGGAACGGATCAAATTTTTGCGCATTTTCAAACCGGGCCGGGTCACGATTAGCCGCCGCCAGCATCAAGCCAATTTCTTCGCCTTGTTTCAAAACTATTCCGTTCTCAAGCTCCACATCCTCAAGGGCATAGCGGGTGAACATGTGCAAAGGCGCATCAAAGCGAATGGCCTCTTCGATAGTGGCCGCTGTTTGCTCGTCATTGGCGAACAATTTTTTGGGATCATACGAACTTTGAAGAATGGTTTTAAGCGCGTTGCCGCTTTGATGAACGGTGGCCTCATGCCCGGCATTGAGCAAAAGAATTGTAGTTGAAATCAGCTCGTCTTCGCTGAGGTTTTCTTCGCTAAGGTGATCACCTTTTACCTGAGTTGTTATCATATGCGAGAGCAAATCATCACCCAGATTTTTACGTCTGTCAGTGATCACTCCTCGTAAATAGTCCGAGAATTCTTTTGCCGCCTGATTGGCTATAATTTCATCTTCACGGGAACGGCCAAACATATACATGGCGACGATTTTATGGGACCAGTCGAGCAATTGCTGACCCATTTCAGATGGGATATCCAGCATCTGCGTGATGATTAGAATCGGAATGGGGGTTGCAAATTCCTTTATGAAATCAATCTGTTTCTTGTCTTCAAACCTGTCGATAGACCAGTTAGCTAATCGCTCGACTTGCGGGCGCAATTGCTCGATCTGGCGCGAGATAAAAGCTCTGTTTACCAATAACCTAAGGCGCGTATGGGCGGGCGCCTCTAGCGCCAACAGCGAGTATTTTTCAGAAAGGTCAAAATCTTTGGTGTGTTCGAGTGGTTCAGGCCATCCCAATTCATCCCGGCTCATCTTGTGCAATATCTGGCGACCAAAGCGCCTGTCTCGCAACAGGGCATTAACCTGATCCCATCCGGCGAAACACCAATGACCATATTGCTTCCAAAAAAAGCTTGGGCTGTTTTTGTGTAATTGCTCGTAAAGCTCATATGGATTTTGCACAAATGTCGGGTTTTGCGGATCGCAATCCAGCATGTTTGTTTCAAGCTCTAATTTAAAAAATCCAGTATCACTCATTTTTACCCTCATCATAGATTCATAACCTTGCCTCAATTCTCAGCAAATAAAAACAAAATTCATTGGTTTTTTATTCATTGTTTCAGCCCCATAGTGATTGGGAATTAATTGAATACCCCTCAACACTTGAACCTTGGTGCAACTGCACCTAAATGCCTTTAATCGACTTTTAACCGGCATCGGTTGCAATCAGCATTATACGCGGGAAATTCCCGGCGCTGATTCGAAATTTTTTGGAGATTTTTATGAGAGACCCCATCGATACCTATATGAACACCCTCGTGCCGATGGTGGTTGAGCAATCCAATCGTGGCGAGCGAGCCTACGATATATATTCGCGTTTGCTCAAAGAGCGTATTATTTTTGTTACAGGCGTTGTCGAAGATAATATGGCCTCGCTGATTGTGGCTCAGCTTTTGTTTTTGGAATCCGATAATCCCAAAAAAGAAATTTCCCTTTATATCAATTCACCCGGCGGGGTCGTGACTTCGGGTCTTGGCATTTATGATACAATGCAGTTTATCCGTCCGGCCGTTTCAACCCTTTGCATTGGTCAAGCCGCTTCCATGGGCTCGCTTTTGTTATGCGCTGGTGAAAAAGACATGCGCGGTGCGCTGCCCAATGCTCGGGTTATGGTGCATCAGCCATCCGGTGGAGTGCAGGGGCAGGTAACAGATATTCTAATTCACGCCCGCGAAATCGAGGCCAACAAAAAGCGCCTGAATGAAATTTATGTAAAGCACACGGGCAAAACCTATAAGGAAATTGAAACGGCACTGGAGCGCGATAATTTCATGACGGCAGAAGCTGCAAAAGATTTTGGCCTGATTGATACAATTCACCAAAAGCGTGCAGCTCCAAAAGAACAATCATAGATTGATAAAGAAACATCATGACCCGTTAACGTCGATTGTAATATTGACGTTAACGTGCACCTGATTTGATTGCACCAATCGCTTTTGATGTTTATGAATTGGTTTGCTTACACTTTTTTTATGCCCTTCAAGTTAGGGTTGATTATATAGTTTAGTTCTTTGCGTTCATATCTGCCTGAATATTTTTAAAAACAGATATGATCCAATATTTTTCGGGAGTGACTTTATGTCCAAAGATAAATCGAGCGGCGACAGTTCAAAAAATACGCTCTACTGTTCTTTTTGCGGTAAATCTCAGCACGAAGTACGCAAACTTATCGCCGGTCCCACCGTTTTCATCTGTGATGAATGTGTGGAACTTTGCATGGATATCATTCGTGAAGAAGGCAAGACCTCTCTGGTTAAGTCATCTGACGGAGTACCAACTCCAAAAGAAATTTGCGACGTGCTCAATGATTATGTGATCGGGCAGACCCAGGCAAAGCGCGTCTTAAGTGTTGCAGTTCATAATCACTATAAACGCCTGCACCATGCTTCAAAAAAACAGGACGTGGAACTTTCAAAATCCAATATTCTTTTGATCGGCCCCACGGGTTGCGGCAAAACTTTGCTGGCTCAGACGCTGGCCCGCATCATTGATGTGCCTTTCACCATGGCAGATGCCACCACTCTGACCGAAGCGGGTTATGTGGGTGAAGATGTGGAAAATATCATTCTGAAACTTTTGCAGTCGGCAGAATATGATGTGGAAAAAGCCCAGCGTGGCATCGTTTATATTGATGAAGTTGATAAAATTTCCAGAAAGTCCGATAACCCATCTATTACCCGCGATGTTTCGGGTGAGGGCGTGCAGCAGGCTTTGCTCAAGGTTATGGAAGGCACCGTTGCCTCTGTACCTCCCCAGGGTGGTCGCAAGCATCCGCAGCAGGAATTTTTGCAGGTCGATACCACTAATATCTTGTTTATTGTTGGTGGCGCATTTTCCGGACTTGAAAAACTGGTTGCCGCTCGCGGTGAAGGATCATCAATTGGTTTTGGCGCTGAAGTCAAAGACGTGGATGACCGTCGGGTAGGGGAATTGTTTGCCGAAGTTGAACCGGAAGATCTGGTCAAATTTGGACTTATTCCAGAATTTGTTGGCCGCTTGCCAGTGATCGCAACTCTTGAAGATCTGGATGAAGATGCGCTGGTGGAAATTCTTTCCGAGCCTAAAAATGCTCTTGTGCGTCAGTATCAGCGCCTGTTCCAGATGGAAGAGGTTGAGCTGACCTTCCACGAAGAAGCGCTAAAATCCATTGCCCGTCAGGCAATCAAGCGTAAAACCGGCGCCCGTGGATTGCGCTCGATCATGGAAGCGATTTTGCTCGACACCATGTATGATCTGCCCGGACTTGAAGGGGTTGAAGAAGTTGTTATCAGCGCCGAAGCCGTGGATAATGAAGATACAACGCCTTTGTATATTTATGCGGACAAAGAAAAAGAAGAAGCTACCGCCGAGGCCAGTGCCTGAAGCTAGCGCTTAACGATAGGGATAAATTCCCTGTTTTTAAAACAATAACGGCGTCTCTGGGAATTCAGAGGCGCCGTAGTTTTTTAGGCATCAACTGTCTGTTTTTTTTGCTATGGTGCGTCCAAGCGAGAAAACCAATGGTTAAAAACCCTTTTTATTTCGCCTCCCTGACTTGTCCACGGCCCATTGCGCCCTATCTTAGACAATAGAATCATTGCCAACCGGGATTTTTCGGTTCAACCATATACATACGCTTCAGCATCCAAACCTTGCCATAAAAATACGAATGGTCAGGCTGGAAAGGAATTTAATGCCCAAAGACAACAAAAAATCAGCTACCAGCAAATCCGGCGACACCAAGTCGGGTGTTACCCAGTCGGGTGACAAAAAATCTGATGTCAAAACATTGGACAAAACAAACCCGGAGCAGATTTATCCGGTTTTGCCTCTTCGGGACATTGTTGTATTTCCCGGCATGATTGTTCCTTTGTTTGTCGGGCGTGAAAAATCCGTGCGCGCACTTGAAGAAGTTATGCGCGACGACAAGCATATTTTAATCGTTACCCAAAAAAATGCTCAGGATGATGATCCCACGCCGGACGACATTTATTCAACCGGCACCATAGGTTCAGTTTTACAATTGCTGAAATTGCCGGATGGTACGGTTAAAATTCTGGTGGAAGGGCTTGATCGCGCTCAGCTAAAAGAATTCGTCCAGACCGAGGACTATTTTTTGGCTCGGGCTGAAATTGTTGAGGAGCCGGACTATGAAAGCGTTGAAATTGAAGCGCTGGCCCGTTCTACAATTTCCGAATTTGAAAATTACGTAAAACTCAATAAAAAAATCTCCGCCGAAACCGTTGGTGCCGTCACCCAGATTGACGATAATTGCAAACTTGCCGATACCATCGCCTCTCATCTGGTGATTAAAATTGATGAAAAACAGGAATTGCTCAGCGCCGGCTCGGTTGCCGATAGACTGGAGCGAATTCTGGTTTTGATGGAAAGCGAAATCGGGGTTTTGCAGGTTGAAAAACGCATTCGCGGGCGGGTAAAGCGCCAGATGGAAAAAACCCAGCGCGAATATTATCTCAATGAGCAAATGAAAGCCATTCAACGCGAACTTGGCAGCGGGGAAGAGGGCAGCTCTGAAATTGCAGAGCTTGAAGATAAGCTCAAGGCCACAAAACTAACCAAAGAAGCACGCGAAAAAGCCGATGCGGAGCTGAAAAAACTCAAGCAGATGAGCCCCATGTCCGCCGAGGCAACTGTGGTGCGCAATTATCTGGATTGGCTGACAGCTCTGCCATGGTCCAAACGCTCCCGCATCAAGAAGGACTTGAGCAAAGCCGAGCAAATTCTTGATAAAGATCATTATGGTTTGGAAAAAGTAAAAGAGCGCATTATCGAATATCTTGCGGTGCAAAACCGTACCGGCAAACTAAAAGGGCCAATCCTGTGCCTTGTTGGCCCTCCGGGCGTCGGCAAAACCTCTTTAGGTAAATCCATTGCCAAAGCTACCGGACGCGAGTTTGTGCGCATGTCTCTTGGCGGCGTGCGCGATGAGGCAGAAATTCGCGGCCACCGGCGCACCTATATCGGCTCGATGCCGGGTAAAGTGATGCAATCCATGAAAAAAGCCGGAAAATCCAATCCGCTGTTTTTACTCGATGAGATTGACAAAATGGGCATGGATTTCCGTGGCGATCCATCTTCTGCGCTTTTAGAAGTGCTGGACCCGGAACAGAACAACGCCTTTAATGATCATTATCTGGAAGTCGATTATGACCTTTCAGATGTGATGTTTGTCACCACTTCCAACACGTTGAATATTCCTGCTCCATTGATGGATCGCATGGAAATAATTCGCTTGAGCGGATATACGGAAGAGGAAAAATGCGAGATTGCCCGCCGTCACCTCATCCCCCAAAGTCTAAAGGATAACGGCCTCAAAACAGAAGAATTTACTCTGCCAGACCCGCAATTGCTGTTGCTTGTGCAGCGTTATACACGGGAGGCGGGGGTGCGAAACCTCAAGCGTGAGATTTCCAAATTGATGCGCAAATCCGTCAAAACCCTGATGACCAGCAAGAAAAAATCTATCAACATTACCGCAAAAGTGCTCGAAGATTATCTTGGCGCGCCCCCATTCAGATATGGCGAGATTGACGAAGATCCCCAAGTTGGCGTGGTTACGGGATTGGCATGGACACCGGTTGGTGGCGAATTGCTGACCATTGAAGGGGTTGTTACCCCCGGCAAAGGCAAAATGACCGTTACGGGCAATCTTAAGGACGTGATGAAAGAATCCATTTCTGCCGCTGCAGCCTATGTTCGCTCCCGCTCCATTGATTTTGGTATCGAGCCACCAATGTTTGACAAGTCAGACATTCATGTGCATGTGCCAGAAGGTGCAACGCCAAAAGATGGACCATCCGCCGGTATCGCCATGGCAACATCTATTGTTTCGATGATGACAAAAATTCCGGTGCGCAACGATCTGGCCATGACCGGGGAAATAACGCTGAGAGGCCGTGTTTTGCCCATTGGCGGATTGAAGGAAAAACTGCTGGCCGCATTACGAGGCGGGATTAAAACTGTTCTTGTTCCGCAGGATAATGTTCATGATCTAAAAGAGCTTCCCGATTCAGTAAAAGAGGGGCTTGAAATTATTCCGGTATCAAGAATGGGGCAGGTCATTGAGCATGCTCTGGTTGAAACGCCAAAACCCATTGAATGGTCACCCGAAGATCAATCCAGAGCTGCCAAAGATGCTAGTGCAGACGCCGCATCATCAATGTCCCACTAGTTTTGCTCACTTTAATCAGTGATGCGTTGTGCATATGAAATATCAGATTAAATGAGGCAACTATCAGTTGCCTCATTTTCAATTTTTACATTATAATTCAAACGATCAGAGCAACTGTTCTAAAAAAATTCAGCTTTGTAATTAACGGGTCAAAACCTGAATATTGAGGATAAATGAACAAAGCTCTGGTGGTGGTTTTATTATCGGTGACGTTGGACGCCATTGGCATAGGCCTGATCTTTCCTATTCTTCCATCCCTGTTGCGCGAGCTAACCGGCAGCGTTGAAATTTCGGCATTGTATGGCGCAATTCTTGCCGGTTATGCCCTGATGCTGTTTTTGTTTGCCCCCATGCTGGGCATGCTTTCCGACAGGTTTGGCCGCCGCCCCATTTTAATGATCGCCATGGGCGGAGCAGCGATTGACTATCTGATCATGACCTTTGCTCCCACTGTGGAAATCTTGATCATTGGGCGTCTGATTGCCGGAATGACTGCTGCCAGCATGGCAGTGGCCACTGCCTATATTACCGACATTACAGAAGAAAAAGACCGGGCAAAACGCTTTGGATATCTGGGGGCCTGTTTTGGTGTTGGTTTTATTATCGGGCCGGTGCTTGGAGGGCTTTTGGGAGAAGTCTGGCTGCGCGCTCCGTTTTTAGCAGCAGCAATTTTTAATATGATCAACTTTGCCATGGCTTTATTTTTGCTTCCGGAATCAAGACCCGGAAAAAAGTCAAAATTCAAATTTGGTGAAATCAATCCATTTTCCTCATTAAAATGGGCAATCTCCTTTATCAATATAAGAGCATTGCTGATCATCTATGTGAGCTTTGTTTTTGTCGGCTCCATATATGGCACCATCTGGGTTTTATTTACTGAAGATCGCTATGGATGGGGCGCGGCAATGGTTGGCGTTTCTCTGGCATTATATGGGTTATTCAGTGTGATTTCTCAGGCTGCACTTACCGGCCCGATTACAAGTTGGCTGGGCGAAAAAAGGGCCATTTTATTTGGTTTGAGTTTTGAAATGCTTGCTCTCGTATTATTGGCCTATTTCGGACAATGGTGGGTGATATTTGCCCTGTTACCCTTCTTTGCCCTTGGAGATGTGGGCGGGCCTGCATTGCAATCTTTGCTGACATCGAAAGTTTCTGAAGATAATCAAGGCAAATTACAAGGGGTATTGATGAGCCTTGCCTCCATCGCGGCAATTATCGGCCCGCTGTTTTTTACCCAGATTTATTCTCTTTTGCGCACTGATTGGCCCGGAGGCATTTGGATGGTTGCAGTCGTAATTTATGTTTTAATGCTACCCATGATTTTGCTTGGTGACAAAATCAGGCCGGGAACCTTCTCCATGGGCAACAAAAAATGAGTTTTTTACAGAAAACAGGCCCAAAAACCCGCGCAAATCCTTGCCTTTTACATAGAATCGCAGAATTGTAGCGCGGCTGTCCGTACAATTGTGGCGGGCAAACAATTCATAAGGATAGTATGATGAACAAAAACGAATTGGCCGGCGTAGTAGCCGAACGTGCTGACATTTCCAAAGCGCAGGCTGGTGATGCAGTTGACGCAGTGATTGACGCAATTACCGCCACGCTTAAAGCTGGTGATGAAATTCGCCTTGTTGGCTTTGGAACTTTTTCAGTTTCCCGCCGCAAAGCAACAAAAGGCCGCAATCCTGCGACCGGTGCTGAAATTGATATTCCAGCTTCTAACCAGGCAAAATTCAAGCCCGGCAAAGGCCTTAAAGACACCATTAACGGTCGTTAATCGCCTAAACAGTTTTGTTGAAAAAGAGCCCTTGTGATTCATGAGGGCTCTTTTTTTTGGAAGATGACGATTTACACTTCAAAGGCCCCTGATAAATTTGGCCAATAATTATGCAAATGGAGCAAATTATCGGTTGACGGGGAGGGGGCATGCTTTTATTCATCAACCCGCTGCACATTAAACAGCAGACCTATCATATATGTGACGGGTTTTTCTACGACTAAAGTCATATGGTTCAAGGGGCGGTTAGCTCAGTTGGTAGAGCATCTCGTTTACACCGAGAATGTCGGGAGTTCGAGCCTCTCACCGCCCACCAT
>CAZMVQ010000001.1:67588-84024 GCA_964569865.1 uncultured Devosia sp. | reverse complement strand
ATTCTTAACATGGCCAATCCGGATGCAAAGTTGATTTATGCGGGAAAACGCGGCGGTAAACCCTCCACCGATCAAGGGGATATTTGCAAAACCATGATAGCCAGCGCCAATGAGGGTAAACGGGTTTTGCGCCTTAAGGGCGGTGATCCGTTTATGTTTGGCCGTGGGGGGGAGGAATGTCTGGCGCTGGCAGAGGCGGGCATAAAATTTCGTCTGGTTCCCGGCATAAGCGCCGGAATTGGCGGACTGGCCTATGCGGGCATTCCTTTGACCATGCGCCAGACCAATCACTCGGCGATTTTTCTAACCGGACATGATGAAAACGGCACCATGCCCAGCGGGGTGGATTGGCAAAAAATCGCCAGTGCCTCACCGGTTATTGTTATGTTTATGGCGGTTAAACATTTAGGCTCGATCACCAACAGACTTTTGCAGGCCGGACGCAGTCCTGATGAGATGCTGGCCATTGTTTCCAACGCTTCATTGCCCCAGCAGAGCATTGTTGAAAGCAAATTGGGGGACGTGGAAAAATTGCTTCAAAAAAATGAAATCGCCACGCCAGCCATTGTGATAGTGGGACCGGTAAATGCTTATCGAAAAACCATAGATTGGTTTAACCCTGAAAAAGAGCCGGAACTGTTTGGCGGAGATGAAATTGAATAATTCCGGTTTTGCAAAAGCAATAATTGTTGCCGCTCCCGGTTCCGGGTCGGGAAAAACCATTTTTTCCATGGGCCTGATCGCCGCCATGAAGGCGCGCGGCCTGATTTCGGTCGCTGCCAAAACCGGACCCGATTATATTGACGGGGCCTATTTGGGGCTGGCGGGAGAAAATAGCACCATAAATCTTGACCCTTGGTCCATGGGCAAACAGCGCCTGTTTGATCTTGGTGCTTCCCACGCGGCAAAAGCGGATTTCATGGTGATCGAAGGGGTGATGGGCCTGTTTGACGGGGCGGTGGATGGAAAAGGTTCAACAGCAGATCTGGCAGCATTGATGCAATTGCCGATAATTTTTGTGATTGATGCCAAACGTCAATCCCATTCGGTTGCGGCACTGGTTGCAGGTTTTAGCAATTGGCGCTCTGATATTTCTATTGGCGGCTTGATTCTGAATAATGTGGCCAGTCCCCGTCATGAAAAAATACTTCGCTCTGCTTTAAAAGCCATAGATATCCCCTTGTTGGGAGTAATTCCCCGCCAGAATGATATGCAAATTCCCAGCCGTCATCTGGGTCTGGTTCTGCCCGGCGAAGTGGATGGTATTGAAGATTTCATCAATCGTGCCGGCCAGCTGGTTGAAAAGCATTGTGATCTGGACGAGGTTTTTGCGCTGGCTCAACCATTGGGGACAAACTCCATTGTGCAAAACACAACCCCCCAAAAACTTGCCCCTCTGGGACAGCATATCGCCATTGCCCGCGATCAGGCTTTTGCTTTTTGCTATCAGCATTGGCTCCATGACTGGAAAAAGGCCGGGTCCTCCATCAGCTTTTTTTCCCCTCTGGCCAACGAGGCCCCTGATGCGAGCGCTGATGCCATATTTTTGCCCGGCGGATATCCGGAACTTTTTGGGGAGCAACTTGCCATGGCCGACAAGTTTTTTAAGGGCTTGGTTGATGCCGAAAAACGAGGCGCGCTGATTTATGGGGAGTGCGGTGGCTATATGGTTTTGGGGGAGCTTTTGAAAGACCGGGAAGGAAAATCCCATAAAATGGCCTCCCTGCTGCCCCACACCACCTCAATTGAGCGTCCGCGCCGTATTCTGGGCTATCGCAATCTTAACCATAATTCGGCGCTTCCTTGGCCAAAACATCTTAAAGGTCACGAGTTTCACTATTCAACCAGCTCCCCCCATTCGCTTGATGCACTTTATCAGGCCAGCGATGCATTAGGAGAAGTTCAGCCCGCCATGGGGGCTATGAACGGCAAGATATTGGGTTCCTACGCCCACATTATTGATGTTGATTTCGAGATAAATTCATGAGCGCCAAGGCATTAATGTTTATGGGAACCGGCTCGGATGTGGGCAAATCGCTGATTGTTGCCGGACTATGCCGTGCCTATAGGCGCCGGGGTCTTAAAGTATTGCCGTTTAAGCCGCAAAACATGTCTAACAATGCTGCCGTGACTATAGATGGGGGGGAAATTGGCCGCGCTCAGGCTTTGCAAGCGCTGGCTGCCGGAGTGGAGCCGGTTTCTGCCATGAATCCCATTCTTCTAAAGCCTGAACATGAGGCCGGAGCACAGGTTATCATTCGCGGCCAACGGGTTGGCTCCATGAGCGCCAAGGAATATTTCACCAAACGTCAGAAATATCTCAGCGCCGCTGTGCAGGCATTTGAGGAACTTTGCCAAAGCGCTGATCTGGTGCTGGTGGAGGGGGCGGGCAGCGCTTCCGAAATAAATTTGCGCAAAAATGATATTGCCAATTTCGGCTTTGCCCGAGCCATAAATATTCCCGCAATTATTATCGGCGACATTGCCCGTGGCGGGGTGATCGCTTCCCTCTATGGCACTTTTAACGTCGTTGATCCCAAGGATGCAAAACTGATTGTGGCCAGCCTGATCAACCGGTTTCAGGGCGACCCTGAATTGTTTGAAGAGGGGAAAAATCAGATTGCCTCTCTTACCGGATGCCCCTGCCTTGGTCCGGTGCCCCATTTTGCTGATGCTTCTTTGTTACCGGCCGAGGATATTTTGGGTCTTACCAGCACAGCAAAAATAATTGGCACGAGCGAAAAAACTGCAACACAGCAAATAAAAATTGCGGTTCCACTACTGCCCCGCATTGCCAATTTTGATGATTTTGACCCGCTAAAGGTCCATTCCGGTGTTGATCTGCAATTTATTGCGCCCGGCAGCACCATTCCTGTTGATGCTGATCTGATTATTTTGCCTGGCTCCAAAACCACCCGTGCTGATCTGGAGTTTTTGATAAATCAGGGCTGGGACATTGATATAAAATCCCATCATCGCCGGAGTAAAAAAATATTTGGCATTTGCGCCGGATTTCAAATGCTGGGCAAAATTATTTCCGACCCCTATGGCATTGAGGGCGACAAAGGCAGCACTAAAGGGCTTGGTCTGTTAAATGTAACAACCGAGTTGGACACACATAAACAATTGCGGGTTGAGCAGGCAGTTGATACCCAGTTTGATTTGCCTCTTTGTGGCTATCATATGCATATGGGAAAAACCGAAGGTCCCGATTGTGCAACAGGTTTTGCCGTTGTGAATGGCGTTGCAGAGGGGGCGAAATCTTTAGATGGTCTGGTATCTGGCACCTATTTGCACGGAATATTTGCCTTGGATGATTTCAGGAACAAATTTCTTAGCCATGTAGTTTCATCTGAATTGAAAGCCTTTAATTATCAGCAACAGATTGATCGGGTGCTCAACGATCTAGCTTCCCATCTTGAGCAACATCTTGATCTTGATGAATTACTGGAGATGGCCCGCACGCCGGTTTTTGCGGATGCAGTTTCTGGTGCAGATAGTGAAGGCGGGTCAAAAAATTGAGTTTTACGATTGCATTTGTCGCTCTTGCCGTTGATAGATTTTTCCCCCTGTTCGGGTTTTTTTCAAAATTTATTAGCCACCCGGTGGAATGGCAGGGATTGCTGATTTCATTTATGGAGCGCCGCTGGAACAATCTGGATAACAGCGTTTTTCAGCGCCAGCGTGCCGGGATATTGATGCTGATTATCTTGATTGCGATTACGCTATTTATTTCATTTTTATTGCTGTTTATTTTTAGTTTTTTTCCGTTTTCATGGATATTCGAAGCCCTTGCTGCTTCGGTTTTATTGGCTGGCAATGATCTAAAAAAGGCCGTTCTTAGGGTGGCAACAAGCCTTGATATTTCTCTTGATGAGGGGCGAAAACAGGTTTCTCATATTGTTGGACGGGATACAAAAAACCTTGATGAGCATGAAATTTCTCGCGCTGCCATCGAGAGTTTGGCCGAAAATAGCTCTGATGGCGTAATTGCGCCCTTGTTCTGGCTGGTGATTTTTGGCCTGCCGGGCATTGCTGTTTATAAGGCGATAAATACCGCAGATTCCATGGTTGGCCATCTAAGTCAGCGCTATGAAAATTTTGGCTGGGCCAGTGCCAAGGTCGACGATATTGCGAACTGGCTTCCCGCCCGTTTAAGCGCCCTGTTATATGCCGCTTCTGCCTATTTTTTAACGCCTGAGGCGGCAAAAAACAGTTGGCACGCAGCGAAAACAGATGCTCCAAATCACACCTCCCCCAATGCGGGCTGGCCCGAGGCGGCGCTGGCCGGAGCGCTTGGCTTTGGCCTTGGCGGGCCACGAAATTATGCGGGGGTTGCCCTTGATTTGCCTATGATGGGCGTTGGAAAGCGCGATTTGACTTCACTGGATATTCTCCAAGCAATAAAATTATATTCGGCCATGACCGGCATTGCTTTGGCACTTGTCGGGATTTTGGCATTGCTGGAATTGATGCTCTAGGGTCCTGACCCTAGGGTCTAGACCCTTAAATTTTTGGCAGTTGGCCTTTAAGTATCATGGGCAATCCGGCGATACTCAGGCAGACATTTTCACAGATTGTAGCCAGATTCTGATGTAGTAAACCGGCCTCGTCACCAAATTGGCGGGCCAGTCTATTGTTTGGCACTATGCCCATTCCCACCTCGTTTGAAACCATAACGATAGTGCTGTTATTGCTTGAAGTTAAAACAGCTTGTAATTGCTCGATTTGCCCGTTTTTGTCGACATTGGTGGAGAATGTCAGATTGGAAAGCCAAAGGGTCAGGCAATCGATAAGAATTACATCATGGTTTTTTTGCGCCAGTTGGATTGTTTTAGCCAGATTTATCGGGGTTTCAAAACTGGTGAAATTTTTGCTGCGCTGGTTTTTGTGCAATTCTATTCTTAGCGCCATTTCCCCATCCCCCGCTTCAGCGGTGGCAATATAGGCGGGGTTTGAACTTAGTTTTAAGCAGATTTTTTCTGCCAATGCGGTTTTGCCCGAGCGGGCCCCACCCAAAATCAGAATATGATTATTACCCACTATTGTTTCTCGCTTGGGTGCGCATGCACTGGATTTGCTGTATAAATCCTATATCACATTTGCTGATCTAGTACACGGGTTTTGGCTGCGGTTAGCATTTAATCACCCTATTAATTGCCCGCGATTGCCTTTATCGTTTTATAGAATTTCTGTTCCCAAGAGATTTATTTAACTTGTAATGGCGGACGTAAGAATTGATAGATATGTTTTTGGGGGTAGATGCGGGTGGTACCAAATGCCGAATGCGGTTGGTGGATCAGCATTTAAAAACCCTTGGCGAAGCTGAGATTGCAGCGCCTTCAAATCTTCAGGTTGGCAATGGCGAGGCCGCATATGCGGCTATAAACAAACTGACCAGAATGGTATTTTCAGAGGCTGGAATTGACATTGAACAAGGGGCAAATGTCAGTGCCTGCTTTGGCATGGCCGGCGCAAGATTAAGCAAGGCAAAAATTGATTTTGCTGCCCGTCCCTTTCCATTTGCCTCGGTAAAAGTCGTTGATGATATTGATATTGCCCGCGCTGGTGCCCATCTGGGCGCAGATGGCGCAGTGCTGATAATTGGCACCGGGTCCGCCGGGTTGGGTGAGGTCGCCGGCAAAAGGTTTCAGGTCGGGGGATGGGGTTTTCTTATCGGAGATGCCATGTCAGGTGCTTGGCTTGGTCGCAAATTGATCCGCAAAAGCCTGAAGGCGTTTGAAGGGTTTGAAGAGGGTTCAGCCCTCACCAAAGCGGTGATGGAAAAATTTGATAATGACCCGCAAAAACTTATGGAGTGGTCTTTTGCCAACAAAAAAGCACTTGCTTATTCAGGTTCTATCGCAGAAATATCCCCATCCATTGCCCATGCACGTCCGGTTGATTATGGGGCTTTTGTCCCGATGATTTTTGATTTTTTTGAGCAAAAAAATGATCCGGTTGCCCAGCAGTTGATCAATCTGGAATTGGCCGCGATTGAACAATATATCAATTGGTTTTTAGAGCGGGAAATTAAATCAATTGCTATAGTTGGCGGTTTGGGAAAAAGACTTTTGCCCACACTGGAAAATCTTCACCCCGGCTTGATCATTGAGCCTAAATCCGCTCCTTTGCATGGGGCCATAATACTTGCCGCTTCATCCGTTTGAGATCGCTTTTTTTATAAAGAGGGAGAATTCTTTTGTCAGCTAAAACCATTCCGGTGCAACCATTTGACTATGTGGTTTTTGGAGCTACGGGCGACCTTTCAAGACGCAAATTGATCCCGGCCCTTTATCACCGTTTCAAGGCTGGTCAGTTTGATGAGCGCTCGCGCATTATCGGGGTTTCCAGAACTGCATGGGATGATGAAAAAATGCAGCAGGTGGCCCGGGAAAGTGTTTTGGCCCATGTGGAAAAAATATATCTGGATGAAGATGTTCTAAAGCGTTTTTCTTCCTGCTTTAGCTATGTGCACAATGACGTAACCAACGAGGATGACTGGAAGGATATTTCCGATAAATTGCGCGATGATGAGAATATCGTGCGGGCATTTTATCTGGCAGTTTCCCCGGCTCTTTTTGCTCCCATTTGCAAATATCTCAAAAAGAAAAAATATTGCGATCCAAATTCGCGGGTGGTACTCGAAAAGCCTCTGGGCACCGATTTGGCATCTTCAAAGCAGATAAATGATGCGGTTGGCGAAGCCTTTTGTGAAGATCAGATTTATCGGATTGATCATTATCTGGGTAAGGAAACTGTTCAGAATATCTTGGCGCTTCGGTTTGCCAATACCATGTTTGAGCCGATTTGGAATTCAGCTCATATAGATCATGTGCAGATCAGCGTTGCCGAATCGGTTGGTGCTGGCAGTCGCGGGTATTATGATCAGTCAGGCGCCTTGCGAGATATGGTGCAAAATCACATTCTTCAACTATTGTGTCTGGTGGCTATGGAGCCTCCATCATCAGATGCCCCCAATGCTCTTCGGGATGAGAAGCTAAAGGTTTTAAGAGCCTTGAAACCGATTGTGGGAGAGGGGCTGGATAAGATTTCGGTTCGGGGACAATATAGCTCAACCCGCTCCGGTGATGTTGAGGTGGCCTCATATCAAGATGAATTGCCTGAAGGTAAGCATGGCTCAAAAACCGAAACTTTTGTGGCCTTAAAAACTGCCATTGAAAACTGGCGCTGGTCCGGAGTGCCGTTTTATATTCGTACCGGCAAGCGAATGGCTGCCAGAGTGTCTGAAATTGTAATTCAGTTTCGTGAAGTTCCCCATTCCATATTTGATCATGCCGAGGGGGTGCCAAATGCCAATAAACTGGTAATTCGCCTGCAACCCGATGAGGGTGTAAAACTGTTTATGATGATTAAGGATCCAGGTCCCGGTGGTATGCGCCTGCGTGAGGTCAACTTAAATCTTTCATTTGCCGAAACCTTTGAAGAGCGCACTCCTGATGCCTATGAGCGCCTGCTGCTTGATGTAATTCGTGGTAATCAGACCCTGTTTATGCGTCGTGATGAACTTGAAGCGGCATGGGCGTGGATCGATCCTATTCGCAGCGCATGGGATAATTCCAGTGAAGCTCCCCAGCCCTATAAGGCAGGGACATGGGGGCCAACCGGCTCCATTGCTTTGATCGAGCGTGATGGGCGCACCTGGCACGAAGAAAACGATTATTAAGCAGAGAATGATTATTAGTAGAGAGTTTTCAGGCAATGATTGAACACCATGATTTTGAAAATCCTGACCAACTGGTGCAGGCCCTTGCCACTTCGGTCGCCAACAATCTTAAGGACGCAATAAAGCAGCGCTCTATTGCCTCGCTTGTGGTTTCCGGTGGCTCGACTCCAAAACTGTTTTTGCAAACTCTGGCTCAAACAAACGATATTGATTGGTCAAAAATTGTGGTTTCGCTGGTCGATGAGCGCTGGGTGGATATGAGTTCTTCGCGCTCAAATGCCGCTATGGTCAAAAAATATCTGTTGCAAGGCCCTGCTGCAAAGGCATTATTTGTTCCCCTTTATCGTGAGGCAAAAATCCCCGATGCCAATATTGTTGCCGCCATAAATTCTTCGCTGAAAAAACAGGTTCCAACCCCTTTTGATGCGCTGGTTTTGGGCATGGGTGGAGATGGTCATACGGCGTCGTTTTTCCCCGGTGCGAAAAACCTGCAAGCGGCTTTGAGTGATCCCGGTCCGGCGCTGCCAATTATTGCTCCTGAAACGTCAGAACAACGCATCACTTTGACACTGCCTGCGATTTTGAACGTAAAAAATCTCTATTTGCACATCGAGGGCGATGAAAAAGCCAAGACCTTGCGAGAAGCTTTTGAAGGCGATGAAGTTGAGCAAATGCCCATTCGTGCGGTGCTGCAACAGATAAAAACTCCCCTGTATATATTCTGGAGCCCATAGAGCTCTAGAGCGTTTTCAGGATAAGTGGCTCCGGTTATCCGGTTCGAAAACGCGACAAAACAAAATTTAGAGCATAGGTTTTGATTAAAATTAAAACCCGCAAATGCTCTAGCCCCTAATATGGATTCTTGAACCCTTATGAAAATCAGAGATACGATCGAAAAAACCACCCGTCGGATTGCTGAACGCAGTGCCAGCTCGCGAGGCATTTACCTTGAGAATATGCAAAAGCAGCTGAATGAAGGCGTGCAGCGGGGCGCTTTGAGCTGTGGCAATCTTGCCCATGGTTTTGCTGCCTGTTCCCCCTCTGACAAGGGAATGATTGCCGGAGAAGATGCGCCAAATCTGGCAATCATAACATCTTATAATGACATGCTTTCTGACCGTCAGCCCTATAAGGACTATCCAGATATTATCAAACAGGCAGCGCGCAAGGCAAGGGCCACGGCGCAGGTGGCCGGTGGAATTCCTGCCATGTGCGATGGGGTAACTCAGGGGCAAAACGGCATGGATCTGTCTTTGTTTTCTCGCGATATTATTGCCATGTCGAGCGCCATAGCCCTTAGCCACAACATGTTCGACGGGGCGCTTTATCTTGGTATTTGCGATAAAATTGTCCCCGGCATGCTTATTGGTGCGCTGGCTTTTGGCCACCTCCCGGCGATTTTTGTTCCCGCCGGTCCTATGGCATCAGGGTTGCCAAATGATGAGAAGGCAAAAATTCGTCAATTGTTTATGGAGGGCAAAGTGGGGCGGGCCGAATTGCTTGAGGCTGAGGCCAATTCCTATCATTCCCCCGGCACCTGCACATTTTATGGCACCGCAAATACCAACCAGATGCTGATGGAAATTATGGGCCTGCACCTGCCCGGAGCAAGTTTTGTTCCCCCCGATACCCCGTTAAGAAATGCATTGACGAAAAAAGCTGTAACTCAGCTTCTCTCATTGCGAGCCACAGGGAAAAATTATACCCCGGTTGGTCAATTGCTGGATGAAAAAGCCCTTGTTAATGGCATAGTTGGTTTGCTGGCCACCGGAGGTTCGACAAATCTAACCATCCACCTTATTGCCATCGCCGCTGCCGCAGGCATCATCATCACATGGGATGATATGTCTGAATTATCCCAATCCGTGCCCCTATTGGCCAGAATCTATCCTAACGGGGTGGCCGATGTGAACCATTTTCATGCAGCTGGCGGTATGGGTTTTTTAATTCGCGAATTGCTTGAAGATGGCTATTTGCACAATGATGTAAGAACTGTTCTGGGAGCAGGGTTGGAAGAATATACCAAAGAGGCAAAACTTGTCGATTCAGAAATTTCCTACGAACCGGTGCCGCAAATTTCTCCCCTGCCCAAGGTATTGACCTCCACCAAAAACCCCTTTTCCGTAAATGGAGGGCTGAAAGAACTCAAGGGCAATCTGGGTAATTCAATTATCAAAATTTCGGCAGTTAAGCCTGAGCATCGACGTGTAAAAGCTCCTGCAAGGGTCTTTCAGTCACAAGGTGAGTTGATGGATGCTTTTAAAGAAGGAAAATTGACCTCGGATATGATCGCGGTGGTGCGTTTTTGCGGCCCAAAAGCTATTGGTATGCCCGAATTGCATAAACTGACCCCTCTATTGGGCATATTGCAAGATCGGGGATTAAAGGTGGCGTTGGTAACCGATGGGCGCATGTCCGGCGCTTCGGGCAAAGTCCCCGCAGCTATTCATCTGACCCCCGAAGCACTGGAAGGTGGACCAATTGCCAGGATAAAAGACGGGGATACGCTGCTTCTTGATGCTGATAAGGGAACGCTTACCTTTGTTGGCGATGAAGATAAGTTCGCTGCGAGAAAAGCTGCGGTTTGCGATTTGAGCGCTCAGCATCAGGGCATGGGGCGTGAATTATTTTCTTCGTTTCGCCAGCGGGTTGGTTTGGCCAGCGATGGTGCCAGTATTTTTAGCCCGAAAGCTTAAGAGCGCTGCCAAGAAAAGTAGAGGACGGTTTTTGCTTCGGCAGCGCGATCAAACAACGACTTTGAGCACAGGTTCTGACTCTAGGGTCCAGGTTCTGATCTTGGGATTGACCCCAAAATCAAAATCCGCCGCCTGTCTTAAAGCTGCCTGAGCGACGCGAACCCTTGGAGCCGGAGCGCGGGCGCGAAAATCCTTTGCTTGATCCGCCGCCTCGTCTTGTGGGTTGCGCCCATGGAGAGCGCTGGCGCTGTCCTGAGTTCTTTGGCTCTAAATTTCTTGATCTGGAGTTTTTTGACCCGGAGTTACCCCATGGTCCTCGTGATGAGCTAGATCTGGAATTTGAGCGCCCTCGGTTGTTGCTTCTTCCCTGTCGCGGCAGACCAAAACCGCCGCCCCAATCGCCACTTCCAGCCTTCCAGCTTTGGCTGTTTTGCCATTGGCCCCAATAGCTGGCGGCGGTTATGGCTCCACGTAAAAACTCGCCTAAAATATCGCCCACCAGTTCATCCTGACGAAATTGGGATCTTGGATCGTCAAAGCGCGATTTTTTGAACTCCCACCCGATATCTTCAAGCTCGCGACGTCTTTGCTCCAAGACCTTTAGCCGCTCCCTTAATTCACGAATTTCATTCACCTGATCAAATGCCCTGGCGCGGGTATCGCTGATTTTGGTGACTAAACCATCATCGCGACCGGTTGCGGTTTTTCTGGCATCGCTCATAAGATCTTCAAGATCGCGCCCCTTAAGAGCTGCCGCCAAATCGCTGACTGCGTTTGAAAATGCCGGGTCTTTGCCATCGGCCAGATCGCCAAATTGCACAGCCATTTCATCGCGTTCATCTTCAGCCTCCAGCATCTGCTGGTCGATTTGATCCAGTTTTTCCCGCGCTCTGTTAAGCGCTTTGGTTATTGGCGCCCCACCGGCCTTTTCAATTGCCTGGGTTTCCAGCAGATCAAGCTCGTCTTCAACGCTTTGTGCTGCCTCTTCCTGCCTTTGAGCATGTTCACGCAGCCTTAGGGGAATTTCGTTGAGCATGGCAAAATTTGGTCTGGCATTTTGATAGTCGCTCAGTTTGGCCACCATGCCATCCAGCCAGCGTATCAGATTATTGGCCCGGTAATTTTTTGTTCCATACCCTGCCGTCCATAGATACATAAAAAGCGCATCCTGCCGATAGGGTTGTCCCTTTTGCTCCTGATCCAATTCTGCCTGTTCGGTTTTTTTGATTGCCTCCTCGGCAATTACCCGTAACTCGTTGGAACGAAGGCGTTTTTTTGTATATTGAGGGTCCTTCTCCACAATGCGCGAAATTTCATCAGACAAGATTTTGAGTTTTTCCTGATCCTTTTCCATGGATAAAAGAATATCCTGACGCGCTTTTGCATTGGCGGCGATTTTCTTATCAATTTGTTCCAGTTGTTTTTCAGATTTTTCAATCTGGCTGGCGTGCTTTTTTAAAACGTCACGTGCAGCTTTTTCTGCTGCAAAAAGCTTGCCCTCAATCTGTTTTTGCTCATCTGTACCAAGACGGTTAATACCAAGGCGGGTGGTGCTAAGTTTTCGAAACAGCTCGGCTTCGCCTTCGCGAACTTTTGCCAGCCGTTCGGAACTGCGTGCAAGACGTTTTGCGATCTGATTTTCTTCCCGGCGAATATCTCTGATCGCGGAGTCGATGGATCTTAGGGCTTTGGGTCCGCTTATTGCCATTTTACCACCGCGTTACCGCCCCGCCTGAAACGGGAATTGAGTAATTGATCTCCAAAAAACCCGCCTCCTTTTGCCCGATTATATTGCGTTGAATAATTCCATCATCGCGTTTATCGGCTCCAACTGAATTATAAACGAATTCCGGCACCCTTAAACCCCACAGAGCTACGGTTTCTATCTGTCCTGTTTCTTCATTGGCTATCGGCAGTTTTAAAATATTACCATCACCATCAACCGCTTCCACAACTATGTAATAATTGGTTGCATCGCGGTTAATTTCGGGGAAAGTCCAAAATCCTGATTGAACCCCGTCCCTGTTGACCACCCTTAGGGAATAATTGGCGCGCAACTGGTCTCTTATTTCGCTCAAGCCGGTAAGGGCGCTTTGTGCTTCCAGCCTGTTGCCTTCGCGGGCTGCACTCTGTCCTCTTTTAAGCAGGGCACGAGCGCTGGTGACGGCGGTTTGAACTTTGGTTTCATTAAATATTGTCTGAAAAATCTCCTGCATTTGTGCAGGCATTTTTTCAGCCAGCTCAATGCGAGCGGTTTCCAGCTGGTTTTGCTGAAAAGGGATATAGGCAAAAAAGTATGCGCTGATTGACAGGATTGCCGCCAATCCGCCTCCAATCACCCATTTTGCCCATTTGGCGCGGCTGACATAAAGCTGCGCCATAGTTCGTGAAAAACTTGCCGGTGCAGGTTCATAAGAAAAGCGGCCCTCTTCAAGGGCCTCTACCCCTTCAAGCAAAATTCTATCAGGAACATCAATGCCCTGCTCCGCATAAACAACACGCAAACGCTCGATCATGCGCGATTTACGTTCACCGCCCTTGATTTCACGCACCGCTAAATCCTGACGATAGCGCAGTGTATCCACCACATCCATCGCCAGCATTACTTCGCTTAAAGGTGCTGCATCCGCTTTGTTATCGGCACTCATTGCTGGCAAGATCCTTCAGCTTGAAAACTCTTCTCAATGTCGCCACAAGATTTGCGCTGCAAATCAAAAACCTTTTTTCATCATTCCGATTGTTCCAGCATCAAGGCATTGCCATCGGCTGCGAGCTTGGCAAGTCTTTGTTTGCCATCCTCGACCGCGTCACGAATTTCAGCTGAATTCTGGGTCGAAAGTTTGCGCATTTCAGCGATTATGGCAATTGAATTTTCCTGAAAATTGACCACGCTATCAACCAGCATTTTAACGGATTCAGCACGAATAGTTGGCCCGTAACCGGCCTTTAGCGCTTCTTCTTGCACCGTATTGCCAATTTCAGCCAGCGTTTCCAAAGATTTTGACATGCCCTCTTTCATGGCGTTCAGGGTTTCGGTGCTTTCATGCAATCCAAACAGACCGGTAAAAGAAGCCGACAAGGCCGTCAGCACGGTTTCATTGGTGGTGAAAAACGAGATGGACTGCTGATAAACCCGCTCTTTAGCATTTGTTGTTTGCATCAGGCGCGCCATAACCACTTCTGACGTATTGTAGGATATGGTCAGATTATCGCTTAGATCTTTGGCAATCTGATAGCGGCGCTCTTCGTTTTGCAGGTCGCGAACTCTTTCATCACGCACCATTTCCAAACGTGCTCTATCGGCCGGAGTTCCCTCGCTAAATGCTTCTAGTTCACCTGTGGCTCCCCTAAGAGCCTCTTTGCGTTCATTCAGCATATTTTCGGCTTTATCCAGCACCTCAAGGGCCATGACCTCGGATTGTTTCAAGGCGCCACGAAAATCCCTGTAAGCCTCAAGAATGGTCTGCTCACGGGTGACCTGGTCTTTTGTATCCTTGGAAACTTCCAGATAAATATCGCGAATTTTGTTGAAACGGGCAGAAATATCTCCACGGGTAATTTTCATCCAGACGTTGGAAGTGCGTTCCAGCAGATCAATTTTGCCATCGTCAAGCTGATCAACCATTCCCTTGGCGTCATCACGAATAGAATCAAAGCCCTTGGTGATATCTTCATAGCGTGTGCCAATATTCATAGCGGCAACCTGCTCGCGCACCACGTCATTGAATATTGAAGCCTGATTAAGTGTGCGTCCGATCAACAAAACCTTGGTTTCATCAAGAGCGGTGATTTGCTGCAAAAGCCCGGTGATCGGGGCTTCTTCGGTCTTTTCGGGCCAAAGCCCCAATTCGCGGATGGAGCCCATGGCTTTATCCAGATATTGCAAGGGTTTGTTTACCACGTCGTTGGCCATTATTGGTGCTCCTGTTATTTTTTTGTCTGTTTGACATAATCGTACCCGAACGCCATTGGCAATTGCAAGCTCAACTGTTCGTCACCATCTAGGGTCAAAGCTCTATCTATATTGGTGAGTGATTACCGCATGAAAAGGGCAAAAGTTACAAAAGGGCAAAATCCATGGAATTTAGTGGCAAATATCTGATTTTTGCTTGTCGGAAACGGGTTTGGAGCGCTCTTAACGATGTAAAAGTGCTAAAAAAAGCAATTCCGGGCTGTGACAGTATAGAATGGCAATCATCTTCAGCACTTGATCTGAGCATCAGGGTCAACCTTGGGGTAATAAAACCAAAATTTGGGGGGGAGCTGGAATTAAGCAATATAGTTGAAGCAAAAAGCTATACTCTTTGCGGCCACGCCAAAGGCAATCTGCTGGGTGCAGCCAGAGCCAGTGCCGATGTACGTTTAAGTAAATATCGTTTGCAGGAAAAGGATTTTGAACGAGAATTTTTATTTTCTGAAATTGAAATCAATACGGATGCGTTCTCAAACCCTACCGCAAAGGGCACCATTTTGGAATTTGAAGCTAGTGGCGGTGCTTCCAAAAAAATCATGGCCCTTGGCACCAAGCTGATTGGGAATAGCGCCCAGCGGATTATCAACGGTTTTATGGGGCGGTTTTCATCCGCCATGCAGGCCCCGATTGCGCAATTGCCCAAAAATAATGCAGGTGAAAATGTTTAGGTCCTGACCCTAGAGTTCAAATCCCGATATTTACAAGTCTCTGAAATTTAAGCCGGCGTAATCACCTTAGATTGATCAGTCTTTTGTTGACCCGGTTCCACCCATTAGGCATTTAAGTCCCAGATTGTAATAAAAACAATATCCGGGGATTGGTTTCATGCCTATTTTAAAAAAACTTCACATCTTGTTCGCCGTCGCAATGCTGGTTGTTACTCCAGTAGTTGGGGATGAGCCTGACCCTAAAAACTGGGTTCAACTTCTTGAAGAGGCTAAAGGGCAAGAAGTTTTCTGGCACGCCTGGGGCGGTTCTGAAAATATCAATTCCTATATTGCCTGGGTGGGTGATCAGGTTAATGATCGTTATGGGGTTACTCTAACTCAGGTCAAGATTTCTGAAACCGCAAATGTTGTGGCAAGGGTTCTAGCTGAGCAATCCGCCGGGCGTAATGAAGGCGGTGCGGTGGATCTGGTATGGGTTAATGGTGAAAACTTTGCCGCCATGAAGCGTCAGGGCCTGCTTTTGAGCAATCCATGGTCCACGGACCTGCCCAATTATCAATTGACCGATTTTGAAAACAAGGCCGTTTTGAGCATGGATTTCACCGAGCCTGTCGACGGGCTTGAAAGCCCATGGGGAACCGCTCAACTGACTTTTTATTACGATTCAGCCAATCCCTCGTTTGAGAACAATTCTCCCCCCACATCTCTGGATGAACTTGCTGACTGGATCGAAAAAAATCCCGGTCGTTTCACCTATGCGGCACCACCAAATTTCATCGGCACCACATTTTTGAAGCAGGTGCTTTATGGTCTGGTGGATGATATTTCTGTTTTGCGTCAACCCGCCGATCAAACAACCTTTAATGAGGTAACGGCACCACTTTGGGCATGGCTTGATAAAGTTCAACCGGATTTTTGGCGTTCGGGTCGGGTGTTTGCCGCCGATACCACCCAGCTAAAAACCCTGCTTTCTGATAATGAAATTGATATCGCCATGACTTTTAATCCCGGCGAAGCTTCTTCGGCAGTTATTGAAGGTCTGTTGCCTGAAACAACGCGCTCGTTTGTTATGGATTATGGCTCCATTGGCAACGCCCATTTTGTAGCTATTCCCTTTAACGCCAATGCCAAGGCGGGAGCCATGGTTGTCGCCAATTTTTTGATGTCGGCTGAGGCTCAGGCCCGCAAAAGCAATGAAGAGATTTGGGGCGACCCAACCGTCCTGGCTTTTGAAAAACTTTCAGTTGAACAACTCAGCTTCTTTGATTCGCTGGCTCCGGGGGAGGCGACCTTAAGCGCTGACGAATTTGGAGCAATTTTAAGCGAGCCGGATGCCTCCTGGAGTGATGCTTTGGACGCTGAATGGGCCAGACGTTATGGTGCAGGAAACTAACGATGATCAAGAAACTAAC
>CAZMVQ010000001.1:57847-67488 GCA_964569865.1 uncultured Devosia sp. | reverse complement strand
CAATGATCAAGAAACTGGTTATGGTGTAAGTTTAGGAGCTAGACGGGCCTATGCCCAACCTGCAGATTTTACTTCCTCGCTCAAAGCTGGACTTGTTGCGTCTGGCTGTTTTGATGCTGTTGCTGATACCAATTGGCGCTGCCACCCTCACTCTGGTTGGCAGTGCTTTCAAATGGGGCGGAATATCAGATCTGTTTGGCATTAACACCAACGCATTTGGTGCGGTTGTTGCAGAACCCGGTTTTTGGAAATCTGTTGGTCTCTCGTTTTGGATAGGGCTGATTACACCGCTTATCGCTTTATCGGTGGTGATGATTTTTATTGCAGCTTTTTTGAACAGCTCCGGCTTTAAGTGGGTTTGGGCAATCATGAAGCCGGTATTGGCGGTTCCCCATGCGGCTGCGGCATTTGGACTATTGTTTTTGATTGCACCATCGGGTTTTATCATCCGTTTGCTCTCGCCTGAAATTTCGGGCTTTATCCGGCCCCCCGACTGGCTGATTGTTAATGATCCTGCGGGAATTTCTTTTGCTCTGGCGCTGGTGATCAAAGAAATCCCGTTTTTGTTTTTTGTGACAATGGCCGCATTGCCCCAAACCGATCTGCGTCGCACCCAGATTGCGGCCGGTTATGGCCATGGGCAAATCTGGAGTTGGCTGATTTCGGTTTTTCCAGCCGTTTATCTGCAAATCAGATTGCCGGTTTTTGCGGTAATTGCTTTCGCCTCATCAACCGTTGATGTGGCTCTTATTTTGGGCCCGGTTGCACCGCCTCCCCTTTCCATCCAGATTTTGCGCTGGATGAATGACCCTGATCTGGCCAAAGGATCGATTGCCGCTGCCGCTGCTATAATTCAAATCGGCATTACCCTTCTGGCGCTGCTCACCTGGTGGGTTGGCGAACATATTGTTTTGCATCTGGCGCGAATGGCGGCGGTGCGCGGGTGGCGTTTTAAGCGGGATTTGACGTTTAGAATTCTTGTAGCGGCAATTATGGCCATTGCTGTCGGGCTGGTATGTTTTGGCATCGCTCTTTTGGTTTTATGGTCGTTTGCCGGTGTCTGGCGTTTCCCCAATGCGCTTCCTGAAATCTGGACTTTTAAAAGCTGGGTTTCCCAATTTCAAAATCTGGCTGAAACCGGATGGCGGGCTTTCAAAATTGCATTTGTCTCTTCTGCCCTTTCATTGATGTTGGTGCTGGCAAATCTTGAAAATGAACACCGTAGTAATATTCGCCCCACCAGACTGGCTTGGTGGACGATTTTTATTCCCCTTTTAGTTCCGCAAATCGCTTTCATGGGCGGGCTTTCTGTTCTGTTTTTAAGGCTTGGCATCGATGGCACTTTATGGTCCGTCGTTCTGGTTCATATAATTTTTGTATTCCCTTATGTCTATCTTACCCTTGCTGATCCGTGGAATGCGTTTGATACTCGCTATCTGAATGTAGCCCGAACCCTTGGCAAGAGCGATAATCGCGCCTTTTGGGAAATCCGCCTGCCCATTCTTCTGGCTCCGGTACTTGGTGCTTTTGCGCTGGGTTTTGCGGTTTCGATTGCCCAATATTTACCAACTCTTTTGATTGGTGCCGGACGTCAACCCACCATAACTACCGAGGCGGTGGCGCTGGCCAGTGGTGGCAACCGACGGCTGATCGGCACCTATGCCCTGGTTCAGACTTTGCTGCCTTTTGTGTTTTTTGCTCTGGCTTCGCTGGTTCCAAAAATTGCATGGAACAACAGGCGGGCGTTACTCCCCACCAGGATGGGTCAATAAATATGCAAGACAGTAATGGAATTGAGCAAAGCAAAGACGGTCTGGTTTTTCAAAACGTAAAAATTTTGCATAATAACAAACCCCTTATGGGTATGGATGCAGCTATCAAGCCGGGAGAAGTTTTAACCTTGATGGGCCCCTCAGGCTCGGGTAAATCCACCATTATCAGCGCAATTGCCGGTTTTTTACCGGCGGCATTTTCCTGTACGGGTAATATTTTGCTCAACGGTAATAATATTGCCAGCTTGCCGCCCCAACAACGAAAAATTGGAGTGCTGTTTCAGGACACACTATTATTCCCCCATTTTTCTGTTCTTCAAAATATCCTGTTTGCGCTCCCCCCCGGCGGGTCGATGGCCAAGCGTTGTGAAAGGGCACTGTCTTTGCTTGATGACATTTCCATGGTTGAATTTGCCGATCGCGATACGGACACTTTGTCAGGGGGGCAAAAATCCAGAGTTGCTCTAGTGAGGGTAATCGCTTCGATGCCAAATGCCCTGTTGCTGGATGAGCCATTTTCCAAACTTGATGCCAATATGCGTGATTCGATGCGCCAACTGGTTTTTGAAGAAGCCCGACGCAAGCAAATTCCAACTCTTTTGGTAACCCATGATCCAGAAGATGCAAAAGCTGCAAATGGCCGGATTTTGACCCTCTAGGGCCTTGAAATCACCTCTTAAGAAGTAAAAAACTGGTAGCTGGCGAAAGAAATTTGTTTTTTTTGCTTGTAACGGGGACGGTTGCGCGCTTGAATTGATCTCTATCGTTCAACGAGGTGAAACCTCGGCGGCATTTGCCGAACTTGATATAACGAAGACAGGGAGACTAAAAATGAAAACCAAAACCCTTTCCAAAAGCCTTGCATCAAAGGTTGGAATTCTTGCTGGCGGTATTGCGCTTGGCGCCATGCTTGCCGGTTCCGCACTGGCCGAGCCTGCAATCATTTATGATTTGGGTGGAAAGTTCGATAAGAGCTTTAACGAAAGTGCCTATAATGGCGCAACTGCATGGGCTGAAGAAACCGGCCTGTCTTTTCAGGATATCGAATTGCAGACCGATGCCCAGCGTGAACAGGCATTGCGCCAGTTTGCCCGTCGCGGCTCTAACCCGATCGTGGTTGCCGGTTTTTCTTGGGCCACGGCTCTTGGAAAAGTAGCAGCTGAATTCCCCGAAACAAACTTTGCCATTATTGATATGGTTGTTGATGCGCCAAATGTGCGCTCGGTGGTATTTAACGAGCATGAAGGTTCTTTCCTTGTTGGTGCCTTGGCAGCAATGAAGTCTGAAACCGGCAAGGTTGGATTTGTTGGCGGCATGGACATTCCCCTGATCCGCAAATTCTATTGCGGTTATGCTCAGGGTGCCCGCGCGGTTAATCCCGATGTGGAACTGTTTGAAAACTATACCGGCACCACACCTGCCGCCTGGAATGATCCGATTACCGCTGGTGAATTGGCAAAAGCTGCCATGGCTCGCGGCGCAGACGTGATTTACGCGGCTGCTGGTGGTTCTGGTCTTGGTGTGCTGCAGGCAGCAGCCGATGAGGGCAAATTCTCAATCGGTGTTGATGCCAATCAGAACTATATTCAGCCCGGATCAGTTCTTACCTCCATGTTGAAACGCGTTGATCTGGCTGTTGCCAGCGCTTTTGCTGATCAGACAAATGGCGAGTGGACCTCTGGTTTCCAGGTTATGGGTATTGGCAATGATGGTGTTGGCTGGTCGTTGGATGAATTCAACGCCGACCTGATTACCGATGAAATGAAAGCTGCAGTTGACGAGCTTTCTGCCAAAATTCAGTCCGGTGAAATTGTTGTGCATGATTACACAACCGACGGCTCTTGCCCGGTTTCCTGATAATCAGGGTTTGTAAAAAGATATGACTGAAAACAGTCCCGATAAACAACAGCGGCCTCAAACGGCCGCTGTTGACGATGTGGCCATTGAACTGGTCGGCATCAACAAGAATTTTGGCCCCGTCCGTGCCAACAAGGACATTGACCTGAAAATCAGGCGTGGAACTGTGCATGGAATTGTTGGCGAAAATGGTGCTGGCAAAACTACACTCATGTCGATCCTTTATGGGTTCTACACAGCAGATTCCGGTGAGATTCTGGTG
This sequence comes from uncultured Devosia sp., assembly GCA_964569865.1. Classification (GTDB taxonomy): domain Bacteria; phylum Pseudomonadota; class Alphaproteobacteria; order Rhizobiales; family Devosiaceae; genus DROE01. The sequence goes on along the minus strand of CAZMVQ010000001.1, from coordinate 63,597 downwards.
GATGGCAAACCCGTAAAAATCAACGATAGCAGCCATGCGCTCGAACTGGGCATTGGCATGGTGCATCAGCATTTTATGCTGGTTGATAATTTTACCGTTCTGGAGAATGTAATTTTAGGCGCTGAAGACAGCCCGCTATTAAAAACAAGCCTTGCTAAAGCCCGCGCTGTACTTTCGCAACTGGCGGCAGATTATGAGCTGGAAGTTGACCCGGACGCCTTGATTGAAGACCTTTCTGTGGGCGGTCAGCAACGGGTAGAAATTCTAAAGGCCCTGTATCGCGGCGCTCAGACCTTGATTTTGGACGAGCCGACCGGCGTGTTGACCCCATCTGAAGCGGACCATCTTTTCAAAGTGCTCGAAACTTTGCGCGCTCAGGGTAAGACCATTATTTTGATCACCCACAAGCTGCGCGAAATCATGGCCATTACCGATGATGTTTCGGTAATGCGTCAGGGCGCCATGGTTAAAACCCTGACCACAAAAAATACCAATCCGGCCGAACTGGCCGAACTCATGGTTGGCCGCCGCGTTTTGCTGCGGGTAGAAAAGGGTGAAGCCAATCCCGGCGACGTTTTGCTTTCGGTCCGCGATCTTGAGGTCAAAGATGATATCGGCGTTACCAGAGTAAAAGGCGTAAACATTGATGTTAGAGCCGGTGAAATCGTTGGCATCGCCGGGGTTGCGGGTAATGGTCAATCCGATTTGCTTGAAGCTATAACCGGCATGCGATCGGCCTCTGGCGGCAGGCTTGAAATCAAAGGCAAAGAAGTAAAATTTTCCGGGGATGCTGGTGGTGCACTGGTAAGAAAACTTGGCCTCGCTCACGTTCCCGAAGACCGTCAGGAAGCTGGTCTGGTTATAGAATTTGAGCAGTGGGAAAATGCAATTTTAGGCTATCAGGACGATGATAAATATGGCCAAGGGGTGTTTTTATCAATCGCCGCTGCCCGCGCCGAGGCCAAAGAGCATATTAAAAAATACGATATTCGCCCGGCTAATAATCGTTTAAAAACCGCCAATTTTTCCGGCGGTAATCAGCAAAAAATTGTTCTGGCCCGTGAAATGAGTTCAAACCCGGATGTTTTGGTGATCGGACAGCCTACTCGCGGGGTGGATATCGGCGCAATCGAATTTATTCACAATCAGATTATTGCCATGCGCGATGCTGGAAAAGCTGTGCTTTTGGTTTCAGTTGAATTGGACGAAATCCGCTCGTTATCGGATCGAATTCTGGTGATGTTTGATGGTCATATTGTTGGGGAAGCTGATCCGGCAACCGCAACAGAATCCGAATTAGGACTGTTAATGGCAGGTATTGAGGATCAATCCGCAACTAAGCCTCAGAATAATAAGGAGCGCGCTAAATGAGCGTTCGCAAACCCTTGCCCCGCTGGGCTGACCTGATTTTAATCCCGGCATTAAACTTAACTCTTGCCTTTTTGGTATCAGGACTGGTGGTGCTGATCATTGGAGAAAACCCCCTCGAGGCGGTGCAGATTTTGCTGTTTGGCGCTTTTGGTTATGGGGAAGGGCTTGGATATACCCTGCATTTTGCCACCAATTTTGTTTTTGCCGGACTGGCATTTTCCATTGCTTCTCACGCCGGCCAATTTAATATTGGAGCTGAAGGTCAGGCCTATATTGCCGGGCTTGGGGCCATTCTGGTGGCTTTGGCCCTTGATCAGACACATTGGTTGATTGTTATGCCGCTGGCCATGCTGGCTGCCGGTGCCTTGGGTGGATTTTGGGGGTTTGTTCCGGGATATCTGGCGGCAAAGCGTGGCTCCCACGTGGTTATCACCACGATTATGTTTAATTTCATTGCCGCATCAATAATGGTTTATCTGCTTAATAATGTTCTTAAAGAGCCAGCCAATATGGCCCCTGAAAGTGCATCGGTGGTCAATGCGGGTAAAATGCCCCAGTTGCGCGAATTTTGGGACTTTTTCGGATTTGCCCCGGTAAATGTAATGTTATTCGTGGCCATTGGGGCTCTGATATTTACCTATATTTTATTGTGGCGCACTGAACTGGGATATAAAATCCGTACTCTTGGCAAAAACCCGGACGCGGCCCATTATGCGGGAATTTCCAACTCTGCCATCGTGATGATTTCCATGACTATTGCCGGGGCAATGGCTGCCATGATTGCCCTTAACGAGGTTCTTGGGGTGCAAAACCGGCTGGTTCTGGATTTTGTCTTCGGCTATGGTTTTGTTGGTATTGCGGTTGGTCTTATGGGGCGCAATCACCCGATCGGAATTGCGCTGGCGGCCATATTGTTCGGCGCGCTTTATCAAGGGGGGCAGGAGTTGGCCTTTATGATGCCTGCGGTTACTCGTGAGATGATTGTGGTTATTCAGGCGCTGGTGATCCTGTTCACCGGAGCTATGGAGGGCCTGTTTCGCGGACCGCTGGAAACTGTGTTTGGCCTGATTGAATTTAGTAAAAATTCAGATGCGGATTCTGAAAAAGAACCAAAGGAATAGGGGGCGGCAATGGAATTTTTCAATTCTTCAATTTTTCTACTTGATTCATCCATCCGGCTGACAGTTCCCCTGTTGCTGGCCTGTCTTGCCGGGCTTTATTCTGAGCGGGCGGGAATATTTGACATCGGACTTGAAGGCAAGATGCTCGCTGGCGCTTTCGCCGCTGCAACGGTTGCAGCCCTAAGCGGATCGGCCCTTTATGGCCTGATGGCCGGAATTGGCGTTTCCATTGTTATGTCGCTGATCCACGGGGTTGCCTCGATTACTTTTCGCGGCAATCAGATTATTTCCGGCGTTGCCATAAACTTCCTTGCTGCCGGTTTGACGACCCTTTTGGGCCAGACATGGTTTCGCCAGGGCGGGCGCACCCCCCAGCTTTCCGGCGATGCACGCTTTACCGGCATTGAACTGCCCTTTGCAGCCGAGCTTGCCGATGTTCCGATAATTGGCGGCATTTATTCAGAGCTGTTATCGGGTCATAATATCTTGGTCTATGCGGCCTTTGCTGCCGTTCCGATCACCTATTATGTATTGTTTCATACCCGGTTTGGCCTGCGCCTCAGGGCTTCGGGGGAAAATCCCAAAGCCGTTGATACGGCGGGGGTAAACGTTAATTTCATGCGCTTTAAGGCGGTTATCATAACCGGAGTTTTGTGCGGAATTGCCGGAGCCTATCTTTCCACCGCCCAGTCGGCTGGGTTTGGTAATAATATGACAGCCGGAAAGGGCTTTATTGCTTTGGCGGCACTGATATTTGCTAAATGGATGCCGATCCGCGCCCTGTTTGCCACCTTGTTATTTGGCTTTTTGGATGCGTTGCAAATCCGTTTGCAGGGTGTTGAATTGCCCATGATTGGTGAAGTGCCGGTGCAGTTGATTCAGGCCCTTCCCTATATATTGACCGTAATTTTATTGGCTGGCTTCATAGGAAAGGCGGTTGGTCCCAAGGCCGGTGGCATTCCCTATGTCAAGGAACGCTAGGTCACGGCTTAGGTCAATTTCGGAGCGGACAATGGACAAAATCGACCAAAATTTGCTCAAAGCGGCAAAAAAAGCACTTGGCCTTGCATACGCTCCCTATTCAAAATTTTTGGTGGGCGCGGCAATACTAAGCGATGATGACAATATTTATGCAGGCTGCAATGTTGAAAATGCGGCATATCCTTTGGGTAATTGCGCCGAGGCCTCTGCCATTTCGGCAATGATTATGGGCGGTGGAAAACATATAAAGAGGGTTTTAACAGTTGGTTCTGGAAAAAGTCCTGTTACACCATGCGGAGGGTGCCGCCAGCGTATCCGCGAATTTGCTACCTTTGATGTGCCGGTGATCTGTGTCGGAATTGCTGGTGGGGAGCCGCTTTTTACCAGTATAGAAAAATTGCTGCCCCATTCATTTGGGCCGCAGTTTTTGCCAAAAAACTAGTGAAAGTATTTACATGCAGGCCATAGATTTTATCCGAAAAAAAATTGATGACATCGAAATTAAAGCAGCGATTGTGCTTGGCTCCGGTCTTTCTTCGATTGCTGATTTGCTTACTGAAAGGCAGACATTTCCCTATTCGAAACTGCCCGGCTTCCCCGGATTTGGCCAGCAGACAAAAAATGTGTCCGGTCATGGCAGTGATTTGCTGATTGGAAAACTGGGCGGAGTTCTAGTGGCAATCCTTACCGGTCGTGAGCATTATTATGAGCATGGTAATGCAGGGGCCATGCGTCCGGCTTTGGAAACTGTTTCAGCCCTTGGCGCAAAAACCCTGTTGCTGACAAATTCTGCCGGCTCGTTGGATGAAAGCGTTAGACCGGGCAATCTGATGATGCTTAGGGATCATATAAATTATGCGGGCATGAACCCCCTAATTGGTGAGCCAACCGACAAAAGATTTGTAAATATGGTTGATGCCTATGACCCCGATCTAAGGGATAAAGCAAAAGAGCTTGCGTCTGATCTGGGTTTTGATCTTAAAGACGGCATATATTTATGGTATTCGGGACCATCTTTTGAAACGGTGGCTGAAATTGATATGGCCATTAGGCTTGGTGCAAATTCCGTTGGCATGTCAACTGCTCCGGAAGTGATAATTGCCAGAATGCTCGGCCTGAAAGTTTGGGCCTGTTCTGGTATAACCAATATGGGGGCGGGTATGGCTAATGAAGAAATCAGCCACACCCAGACCAAAAATGTCGCCGCGATCTGCGCAGAAAAATTCGAAAAACTAATTCCAGCTTTGGTGCAAACATTATGAGTTTGAATGTTCGTGACATGAATTCAAAAAACCTTTCGCCAAAAGGCAGCTCTGTAAGTGGTGATGCAACAGCTGGCAAAGCGGTTGCAAAAATTGACCCTGCCCACACGCGCAATCCCGGATTTGAACTTGATCTGGATTGGGTGGAAAGGGTGAGCATGAACCGCTCGGCCCTTGAGCGCCGGGCCGCAACCATTGGCGCCCGCCGTACCGTAAAAAAACAATATCAGGCCGCTTGGCTGCTAAAAGCCATCACCCTTATTGATCTCACCACCCTAAATTCTGATGATACTGATGGCAGGGTGCGCCGCTTGTGCGCCAAGGCAAAAAATCCGGTCCGCCGCGATATTTTACAGGCGCTGGGGGCAGAAAACCTGCCCATTCAACCCGGCGCTGTTTGCGTTTATCACAATTTTGTCGCCACGGCGCTAAAGGCTCTAAAGGGCAGCAATATTCCGGTTGCGGCGGTCTCCACCGCCTTTCCCCATGGCCTTACCCCGCTCGATATTCGCCTCAGGGAAATCAAAGCCTCGGTAAAGGCTGGCGCTAAAGAAATTGATATAGTCATCGAGCGCTCGCAGGTGCTAAATCAGGACTGGCAGGGGCTTTATGATCAGATAAAGGCCTTTCGCGAAGCCTGCGGCGATGCTCATATTAAAACCATTTTGGGCACGGGCGAATTGGCCACCCAGACCAATGTGGCCAAGGCCTCGCTGGTTTGCATGTTGGCAGGTGCTGATTTTATCAAAACCTCCACCGGCAAAGAAAAGGTCAACGCCAACCTTGTCACGTCCCTTTCCATGGTGCGCATGATCAGGGAATTTCATCAAAAAACGGCAATAGAAATTGGCTATAAACCGGCCGGGGGTATTTCTTCAGCCAAATCCGCTTTGACTTATATGGCGCTGATGAAAGAGGAATTGGGGGTAAAATGGCTTGAGCCGCACCTGTTCCGTTTTGGCGCTTCTTCGCTTTTAACCGATATTGAACGCCAGCTAGAACATCAGGTAACCGG
>CAZMVQ010000001.1:48569-57747 GCA_964569865.1 uncultured Devosia sp. | reverse complement strand
GCGCTTCTTCGCTTTTAACCGATATTGAACGCCAGCTAGAACATCAGGTAACCGGACGCTACGCCGCTGATTATCGCCAGCCCATGGTCTGATTATTAGAGGTCTGATTTTTATCAGTTTTATATTTACCCGTTACGAGACATTTTTTTGAGAGATCCAAATGAACATAAATGAAATTTTTGCGAATCTGGATTATGGCCCGGCCCCGGAAGCCAAAGATATGGCCAATGGCTGGCTTGATGGACATGGGCGCAAATTTGGCCATTTTATTGATGGTCAGTTCACTCCCCATAAAAAAGGCTTTACCAGCATAAATCCAGCCACAGAAGAAGAGTTGGCCCGGATTAGCAATGGCACCAAGGTCGATGTGGATAAGGCCGTCAAAGCAGCGCGGGTCGCATTGCCCCTGTGGCAGGCTTTGAGCGGGTTTGAACGGGCCAAATATCTCTATGCTATTGCTCGCCAGCTACAAAAACATTCAAGACTTTTTGCAGTGCTTGAAAGCATGGATAATGGCAAGGTAATCCGCGAAAGTCGCGATGCTGATATTCCTTTGGCCGTCCGCCATTTTTATCATCACGCGGGCTGGGCTATGCACGTTGAAACAAGATTTAAGGGCTATTCACCCTATGGGGTTTGCGGGCAGATTATCCCGTGGAATTTCCCTCTTTTAATGCTGTCATGGAAAATTGCTCCGGCCCTTGCAGCGGGAAATACTCTGGTTTTGAAACCGGCAGAATTCACCCCCCTTACCGCATTGCTGTTTGCTCAGATTTGTTCTGAGGCCGGGTTGCCAAAGGGTGTGGTAAATATCGTCACTGGAGAAGGGGAGACGGGGGCCGCTATTGTTGAACATGAGGATGTTGATAAAATCGCCTTTACCGGTTCAACCGAAGTGGGCAAAATTATCCGAAAAACAACGGCTGGCACCGGCAAGGGGCTTTCGCTGGAGCTTGGTGGAAAAAGCCCCTATATCGTGTTTGAAAATGCCGACATTGATAGCGCCATTGAGGGATTGGTTGATGCCATCTGGTTCAATCAGGGCGAAGTTTGTTGCGCCGGATCAAGGCTCTTGGTCCATGAGAGCATCGAAACAATTTTCATCGAAAAGCTAAAGGCCCGCATGGATAAACTCAGGGTTGGTGATCCGCTGGATAAATCTATGGATATGGGGGCCTTGGTCGCCCCGATTCAGGTGCAAAACATAAAAAAAATGCTGGAGCAGGGCAAAAAAGAAGGCTGCACAATTTATGAGGCCAAGGGAAAAATTCCCGCCACCGGCAGTTTTTTAAAACCCACCCTGATTACCGATGTTTCTCCGGCCCATTCTTTGGTGTCTGAAGAGATTTTTGGCCCGGTTCTGGTCGCATTGAGCTTTCGCAACCCTGACGAGGCGGTGGCTCTGGCCAACAATACCAAATATGGTCTTGCCGCATCTGTCTGGAGCGAAAATATTAATCTGGCTCTTGATATTGCCCCACGGATAAAATCAGGCATCGTGTGGATAAACTGCACCAATCAGTTGGACGCATCGGCTGGTTTTGGCGGTTATAAAGAAAGTGGTTTTGGCCGCGAAGGCGGGGCCGAGGGCATGGTCTCATATCTGAAGCGAGATTGGGAAGCCAAATTAAAACCCTATGTTTTAGAGCAGCCAAGAAAAGCTGCCGAGGTGAAAAATTCGTCTTCCATTGACCACACCGCAAAAAATTATATCGGCGGCAAGCAGGCTCGTGGCGACAGTGGATATTCCCGTCAGGTCATCAGCCAGAACGGCGCAATGATTGGCACTGTTGCTGAAGGAAACCGCAAGGATATTCGCAACGGGGTTGAAGCGGCCAGAAAAGGGCTTGGCTGGGGGTCAAAACCGGCACATTTCCGTGCGCAAATTCTCTATTACCTTGGTGAAAATCTGGATTATCGCCGCCAAGAATTTGCCGAGCGTTTGCGCCAGCTCAATAGTCTTAGTGCAGCAGCGGCCAAAAACGAGGTGGATCTTTCCATCCAGCGCCTGTTTGCATATGCAGGTTGGGCCGACAAATATGACGGGGCGGTGCACAATGTGCCAATCCGTGCAATTGCCGCCGCCATGATCGAACCCATGGGGGTTATTGGCATCGTCGCTCCACAAAATTTTGCCCTTTTGGCCTCGATTTCCATGCTCGCTCCGGCCATTGCCATGGGCAATTCTGTCGTTCTGGTTCCAAGCGATAACGCCCCGCTGGCCATGACCGATTTTTATCAAATTATTCAAACCTCCGATGTGCCGGACGGGGTGATCAACATTATCACTGGTGGTAGCAATGATCTGGCCAAAACTCTAGCCGAGCATGACGGGGTTGATGCTTTGTGGTTTGCTGGTGATCAGGCCGGGTCAGTGATGGTTGAAAAAGCTTCAACCGGTAATCTCAAGCAGGTTTGGACCAATCTTGGCAAGGATTTGAACTGGAGCGATAGCGAAAAATTTGCCGGGGATTATTTTTTGCAAAAGGCCACGCAGGTTAAAAACGTCTGGATACCCTATGGCGCCTGATTTCCCTTACGCATTTTTTTAAAAGGCGGGTTTTTTAATGGTTTTTCTTCCCCAGGAAGTGATTGCAAAAAAGCGCGACGGCAAAAAGCTGAGCGGTGAAGAAATTTCTCTTTTTATTGATGGCTTTACCAAGGGCAAGGTTTCTGATGCTCAGGCGGCAGCCTTTGCCATGGCTATCTATTTTCAACAGATGGATATTGATGAGCGAGTGTCCCTGACCATGGCCATGCGCGATAGTGGTGAAGTGCTGGTCTGGGATTTGGATGGCCCGGTGGTTGATAAACATTCCACCGGTGGAGTTGGCGATAATGTTTCCCTGATGCTGGCCCCTATACTTGCAGCCTGTGAAGTTTATGTGCCAATGATTTCAGGTCGCGGGCTTGGACATACCGGTGGAACTCTGGATAAATTTGATGCCATTCCCGGCTATTGTGCAACCCCGGACAATGCCCTGTTTCATAAAACCGTTAGCGAAGTTGGTTGCGCTATAATCGGGCAGACTGACTTTTTGGCCCCTGCCGATCGCGCTCTTTATGCCCTGCGTGATGTTACCGCAACGGTTGAAAATATCTCTTTGATAACAGCTTCAATATTGTCCAAAAAATTGGCGGCAGGGCTGGACGTTTTGATTTTGGATGTGAAATGCGGTTCCGGGGCGTTTATGAAAACTTTTGACGATGCCAAAACCTTGGCTCAGTCTTTGGTCAAAGTTGCCAATGGTGCGGGTATGAATACCTCAGCGCTTATAACCGATATGAACCAGCCTCTGGCCAGCGCGGCCGGCAACGGGCTTGAAATGCAAAACGCGGTTGAATTTTTAACCGGGGATTTTGTCGATCCGCGCCTTGAAGAAGTCACGCTGGGATTGGCTGCCAAGGTTTTGCTTATGGCCAAAAAAGCTGGTGATGAAAAACAGGGCTTTGCCTTGGCAAAAACCGCGCTGAAATCAGGAAAAGCGCTGGAAAAGTTTGCTAAAATGGTCAGCGCTCTGGGCGGACCAAATGATTTTGTTGAGCAGATGCACACATATTTGATGCCTGCACCGATAATTCATGATGTATTTATTGAAAAATCAGGAATAATAAGCTCCATAGACACCAAAAAAATTGGCATGGCAGTGGTGGAACTTGGTGGCGGCCGTACTTTGCCAACCGATAGAATCGATTTAAGGGTTGGTTTTGACAATCTGGCGATGATCGGAAGCGAAATTGATAACACCAAACCGGTTGCGCGCGTTCATGCGCATGATGAGGCCAGCGCATCAAGGGCAGCAATAAGATTAAACGAAGCATATAATTTTGAGGGACAACTGCAGGACAATCCAAATATTTTGCCAAATATTTTGCCAATAATTTTGGGTGCAGTGGAGAACTGAGCGGGGGTAAGGTTTCATGCCAAGGGCAATAATTTGTATTCTGGACAGTGTTGGCATCGGAGGAGCGCCCGATGCTGCGGATTTTGGTGATGCGGGTTCCAACACGGTGTTGCATATTGCTCAAAAATGCGCCGAAGGATTTTGCGACGTAAAAGGGGTAAGAAGCGGACCCCTGCATGTTCCCAATCTGGATAAATTGGGCCTTGGCGCTGCTGTGGAATTGTCCTGTGGCACCATTCCTCCCGGCATGAGCAATCATCCCTCAGCTGGTGTTTGGGGCGTTGGACGCCAGATTTCAATTGGCAAGGATACGCCCTCTGGTCATTGGGAAATTGCCGGGCTGCCGGTGCCGTTTGAGTGGGGGTATTTTCCCGATATCGTACCAGCCTTTCCTGAAGATATGATCGAAGCAATAATAGAGGAAGCTGGCTTGCCCGGAATATTGGGCGATAAACATGCCTCTGGTACTGAAATAATCGAAGAACTTGGCGAAGAACAAATTCGAACCGGCAAGCCCATATTTTACACTTCTGCCGACAGTGTTTTACAAATTGCGGTACATGAAGAAAAATTTGGCCTGCAAAACCTTTATGATCTTTGCCAGTTGGTTTTCAAACATACCGAGCCAATGAAAATTGGACGGGTAATTGCCAGACCCTTTACTGGCGATAGTGCCCACAATTTTACCCGCACCGGCAATCGGCGCGATTTTGCTATTGATCCGCCCGGCGAGCTTCTTCTTGATCGGGCAAAAGCTGCCGGCAGGCAGGTTTATGGTATTGGCAAAATATCTGACATTTATGCCGGGCGCGGAGTTACCCATAAGATCAAAGCTACCGGCAATATGAACCTGTTTGAGAGCACCCTAGAAGCGATGGAAATGGCTGCGGACGGATCGCTGCTTATGACTAATTTTGTGGATTTTGACAGTGAATTTGGCCATCGCAGGGATGTGGCGGGATATGCCAATGCTCTGGAGGAATTTGACCTCCGGATTCCTGAATTGATTTCGCGCATGCTCCCTGATGACCTGTTATTGTTCAGTGCTGACCACGGTAATGACCCCACGGCGCCCGGCACAGATCACACCCGTGAGCAGATACCTATTTTAATGTTTTCGCCCAAATTTGCTTTGTTGCCGGACCCGGCTCCAAAATCAGTTGGTTTGCGTTCGTCTTTCTCGGATATCGGGCAAAGCATCTCCAATTGGCTCGGACTTTCACAGGGCAGAAACGGTACCAGTTTTTTTTAAAATTCTAAATTTAGTCTCCAGTAAAAGGTCTCTTTAATATGAAATCAGTAACAGTTGTTGATCACCCACTAATTCAGCACAAACTTTCTATAATGCGCGATGAAGAAACCTCCACTGCCAGTTTCAGAAGGCTTTTGCGCGAGATCGCTCATTTGCTTTGTTATGAAGTGACCCGCGATTTACAGTTGGAAACCAAGGCGATAAAAACCCCCATGCAGGCTATGGATGCCCCTATATTAAAGGGTAAGAAACTGGTTTTTGCATCAATTTTAAGGGCTGGAAACGGTTTGCTTGAAGGTATGCTTGATTTGGTTCCAGCCGCCAGAGTTGCCCATATTGGTCTTTATCGTGACCACGAAACCTTGCAACCGGTGGAATATTATTTCAAAGCTCCATCAGATGTTGCCGACAGGTTTATTATTGTTGTTGACCCTATGCTGGCCACGGCCAATTCGGCCATCGCTGCGATTGACAGGCTAAAGGGACGCGGCGCCAATAATTTGAGATTTTTATGTTTGCTTGCAGCCCCTGAGGGCATTGAAGCTTTTACGAGCGCTCATCCGGATGTGCCGGTATTTACGGCAGCCATTGATAGCCATTTGAATGAAAAGGGCTATATTGTTCCGGGGTTGGGAGATGCAGGCGATCGCATGTATGGCACTCGTTAATATTGGCAGAAATATACGGGTGGAGTTTATTTGCCCCCGTAAGGCCCACAGGCGTTGTTAAATTAATTCTATCTCGACCCCGAATCGCGGCAGATGGAAAAACTGCTTATAAAGGTTGAAGCTTCCGGGCAGAACATAGCCGCCCCAAGGCTCGTATTCCAGTTGAGATTCGGCAACCACCACATAGGTTTCATTGGCAATTGCAATAATTTCTGAGGGAAGTGTATAGGTTGAGTTTACAACTTTGGCGGTAGCGCCATTATATCCAACACTCCATACAACTTCTGTATCTCCATCCTCATCTACAAATACCAGCGTAACCAGTTGTTTTAAATCATCAGCGGGAAAAGGCGTAAGAATTAAGCCAACCGCTTCAAAAAAATCGTCAAGAACATCCTCATCCAGCTGTTCGTCGCTTTGTGCCACAAGGTCGCCAAGGGCGCCGGTCGCCACTGCCATTTTTCGATCAACGGAAATTACCTGTGAAACTTCGATGGATCCCATGTAAAGCACCATCAAAGCAGGCAGGATAAGCGCAAATTCAACCGCAGCCACCGCCTCAATGGAACGGTGTAAACCCAAAATTTTCTCTCGAATGTTATTAAGCCACTTCATGAGTGTTTCCTAAAATGGTTCATTGCGAAAAACTCGAACCGCTGAAAGCATGCGGGTGCCATCGGCAAGATTGCTAAGGTTAAAGTTTAAAAGATCTAATGCCGTGGGCCATTTATAATAGGCTTCCACCAATATGATGCTGGCCCCGGCCCCATCGTCATAATTTTCAACAATGGTCCAGGAACCGTCAGTGAGATCTACAACACTCGATAATGTTGCGGCCCCAAAACTTGCTACCTCAGACACACGAATTCTCAAATTATCACAGCTAAACATTCCATATAGGCCATCGCAGATTGCTGCCCTATATTCCGTCGAAGTATAATTTGCCGACTGGGCTTGCCCGGTTTTAATGAGCCGCGAGCTGTCATTGACTGCGCTGTCAAGAATCTGTGAGGCCAAAAAAATCAGGGAAGTTTCTAAAATAGCGCCGACAATTGCGAAAAACGGTATGGCCAAAATGCCAAATTCGACAGCGGTGACGCCGTTTTCATCACCCTTAAACCGGCCCATTGCTTTGTTACGGCCAAAAGGCCTGTACCTTGCAAAAAGTTGGAGCAGATTAACGGATTTTGATGTTTTTGACATTTTTAGGCCCACCAAATATTAGATATATTGCGGGCAGGAGCCAAATTTTTTTAAATAGACCCGGCCAGCAATAGAACTGAACCCTTTTTTCAACAGCGGTACGGCAAACTTCGTTAAAAGTTTTTAGGATATAGGTCTTGATCCTAAACTTATGCCAGCGGCTGTAATTAAAGCGTTCTTTATATTCGTACAGATTATACTGCCCAAGCCTAATTTTTGGTTAGAGAATTAGCTGGAATTTTTCAAAATTTTTGGGTGTGGTTAATCAGCTCTTATCCTGAAAATTAAAACTGCTTCCAACATTATATAACCAAACCGGGCCGCTGGATTTGTCCTCCAGCCTAATTAGCCGATGAGGCAACAAGATTAGATGAACTAATAGCATCAGCAGTAAAGGCTGTATCATCTCCGAGCATAATTGTTGGTTGGCAATTAGGAGCGCAGGACAGGGTAGTGCGGGCAGCGCCTTGATAAACGGTGACAAAGCCAGCTCTTTGCAAAACTACGCTCAAAATTATATCGGCGATTGGATTTCCAATGGAATCCAAAACGATAAGATTGGTTTTTCCATAACTGCGCCCGGTTAGAATTAGCGTCTGGGGATCTTGAATGGTCACATCAGCAATACCCGGATTGCCAACAATCACCGTTGCTGCAGGCGATGCAATTCTTAAGATGCGAGCCATATTTACATTTACCCAAACCGCCTCATTGGCTGCAACCTCCCCTTGAACGCTAGTATTTTGGGCGATGGCGCCCCCACCAATCATTCCCAAAAATACCATACTGGCGAAAACGGCAGCAATTGTTCGTGCGGGATTAAGAATTGTTTTTAGCATGAGAGATTTCCTGAGCCATAAAATCTTGATTGGTTGAAATTTCGAATTACCCAAGTTTTGCTCAGAATGGTGAATAATTAGCAAACATTGCAAATATTTGATTATCAGAATATCCATCGCGTCACACTAACGTGTTTAACCAGTTGATTTAACTGATGTTTTTAAGAGCGATGTTTCTTTGGGAGATTTTTCTGCCATGTGGGGTACTCTGTCTTTATACTATATACATAGCTTAGATAAAACTTTATCTACTCCGTTAACACTTTGATATGTATAATTAAATTCGATTGCCGATTGATACAAACTGCGGCTTTGATTTAACTAATTTTCAATTTGTGCGCCCTAGGTTCCAATCAAGTTCAGCGAGAGGTTTGTTGAATTGATCTGTCAAAGACATTTGACGTGTAGCTAGGAGCTAAAAAAATGAAAATTGTAACCCGTTTTGTAAATGATGAGTCCGGTGCCACAGCGATTGAGTACGGTCTTATTGCTGCCCTTATAAGCGTTGGCATTATTGCCGCAGCCACAACTCTTGGTGAGGGCCTTTCCAACCTGTTTACTGGAATTGGTACAAGACTTGATACTTCTGTAGATTTAATCGGAAACGAATAACACTTTCCGATATGTTCAAAAGAAAAAGGGGGGCTTTTGCTCCCCTTTATTTTTGCAAAATTTCCCCTATGTTTTTGAATATTTAATCCGGCCTGCAATATTGGCGGTTTATTAATATCAAGCCTTCAATATTGCCATATCCAAAAACCAACGCCGTCTCTTTGGCGGATATGCATAGGCTAAAATTTATGTTCAATTCCATCGCTTTGTTATTTTTTCCGCTGTTTATGGCTCTTGCTGCAACTTCTGATCTTTTGACGATGAAAATTTCTAATCGACTGGTTTTACTGCTGATGGTTGGATTTTTTGTTCTGGCGCTGGTGTTAAATTTTTCTCTGCAACAATTTATGATGCATATTGCAGCCGGTGCTCTGGTATTGGTTTTTGCTTTCACTTTTTTTGCATTTGGCTGGGTAGGTGGAGGTGATGCAAAGCTTGCTGCCGCCACATCTCTATGGCTTGGATTTGGTATAACTCTGCCATATCTGATTTATTCGGCTTTGCTTGGGGGTGTTTTAACGATTGGTTTGCTGGTAATTCGACGGTATCCTCTGCCGGTTATGCTGGGCAGGGTGGAATGGATCGCCCGCCTGCATGATCACAAAACCGGAATTCCCTATGGAATTGCGCTGGCAGCAGCCGGTTTGATTGCCTATTCGGACACATCAATTTTCCAAACTCTTATTGTATAAAGCCAAG
>CAZMVQ010000001.1:23489-48469 GCA_964569865.1 uncultured Devosia sp. | reverse complement strand
TTGATTGCCTATTCGGACACATCAATTTTCCAAACTCTTATTGTATAAAGCCAAGCCATTGATGGTTTTATATTTTATTAACCAGCTTTGAAGACGTTCGGTTAACCAAAACTTGACCCTTCTCCCGTAAAAACTTCTCTGATGGAATCTGAACCGCTTGTTCAGAGTAATCGGAGTTTGGGAATGAAACCGGCGCGTCTTCTGCTTTTATCTGTTGCAATTGTCACTGGTGGCCTAGCCGCCTTTCTGGCAACTCGGGGTGGAGATCCTGTTACTCAGGTGGTTCAGACCACTGAAGTTGTTGAAGAGGCAAAACTTCAGGTTTTGATTGCATCTGATACTATTGGTGTTGGCCAACGTCTCACCTCATCGCTTGTTTCCTGGCAGGACTGGCCTGAAGGGGCAGTGCGCCCGGAATATATTACATCTGAAATTATTCCCGATGCCATCGAGCAGATGGAGGGGACGGTTGCCCGGTTTGAAATTTTTGCAGGAGAGCCAATTCGAGAAACCAAGCTGGTTCGCTCAGATCAGGGCTATCTTTCAGCGGTAATTCAGCCCGGAATGCGCGCCGTTTCAGTTGCGGTAACCGCAGAATCCGGTGCTGGTGGTTATATAGTTCCCAACGATCGTGTTGATATTGTTCGCACCGGTCGGGCAGCTATAGGCTCGGGAACACAGACTATTTTGGCCAATATTAAAGTGCTGGCAATTGGTCTTAGACTTGGCGAAGCCGGTGCCAGTGCTGGATATCCTGATCCTGAAGACCCGCAGGCGCAAATTTTTGATAAAGAAACTATTGCAACCTTAGAATTAAGCCCGGGCCAGGCCGAAACTATAATCGGGGCAGCCTCAAATGGTAAGCTGACCCTGGTTTTGCGCTCGGTGGCTGATTTTGCTCCCTCAGTTAATGATGGTCTGCTGCAGGCAGCCAACCAGCCCATTAGATTAATCAGGTTTGGTGTCGAAACAAACGTCTCTGCCGTAAATGCCGAAGAGCAGATGGATGAAGAAATGCCCACAGAAGAACAGGCCCCGGTTTTTGCCACTCAACAACTTGTTCCCCCGGGCGTTGATGAGAATACGGTTATTGAAAATTTGGGACCTGATGAGCAGTTTTCAGAGCAATTTGACCCCGAAGTTCCACTTTCGTGATTTGTGAGAAATGATGATGATAAATTCAGTTAAATCAGCAATATCGCCGGTTTTTGCCAGACTAATTCTGGGTGCATTTGCACTTGTCACAGCCCTTGGAATTTGGATGGCAAGTGCCAGTGCTTCTCAGGCTCAAAACAATGGGTATTTGTTGATTTCTTCCATGGGAAGTTCACAGAATGTGCAATTGGGCCTTAATAAGTCTCTTATCGTGCAATTGCCCAATGATGTGAGCGAAGTCATTGTTTCCCAGCCCAATGTTGCCGGAGCAATCATGCGCAACAAGCGTTCAAGCATTATTCAGGGAGTTGGAGCCGGGGAGACAAATGTGTTTTTTCTTGACGGCTACGGGCGTCAGATCGCAACAATTGAAATTTCCGTGGTAAATGATGTTTCAACTCTGGTTAGCGCATTGCGTAGTATTGTGCCCGGCTCTCAAATCAACGTGGATTCCTTTGGCGAGCGTATTGTTCTTTCAGGCACGGCCAGATCTTCTGACGATATAGATAGAGCGGTGGCGATTGCTGTGCAGTTTGCCGGCGGAGAAGATAACGTCGCCAATGTGATGACAGTTTCCGGTGCCCAGCAGGTGATGCTCAAAGTTACGGTTGCAGAAGTTCAGCGTGAAACCGTGCGTCAGCTTGGTATCAACCTTTCCGCTTCTCTTTCAGTTGGCAATTTGACCACTGGCCTGGTTTCGGCACCGCCGACCGGTGGCGCCTCAAATGTTGCAGGGCCTAATAGTTTCACTGCCGGATTCGCCGGGGGCGGGTTTGCCATTGATGCCACATTGCGCGCTCTTGAACGTCGTGGAGCGTTGCGCACTCTGGCATCGCCAACACTTACCGCAATTTCAGGTGGCGAAGCCACATTCCTGGCCGGCGGAGAATATCCTGTTCCTGTTGGGTTTGAAGATGGGCGGATTGTTTTTGAATTTAAGGAATTTGGGGTGAATTTGAATTTCAGCCCGGTTGTGCGCTCCAACGGAGTTATTTCTCTTCAAGTTGAGACCTCGGTTTCAGAGCCAACCACTGAGGGTGGATTTAATGCTGGTGGTGTTACCATTCCCGCCACAAGAGAACGCAAAGCCTCCACTTCCGTGCAGATGCGCTCGGGTGAAACCTTAGCCATTGCCGGATTGATTGAAGACAAGGTTCGTCAGCAATTTAATTCATTGCCCGGCATTGGCAACATCCCCATCCTGGGAGCTTTGTTCCGATCCCGTGATTTCATACGTTCGCAAACCGAACTTTTGATCATGGTAACCCCTGTTTTAGTAACTCCTGGCGGTCCTGCCCGCCTACCTACAGACAATTTGAACTTTTCTGGTGACGCAGAAGCAATCTTTTTAGGCAATATGCAAAGACTATATGGTGTGGGTCAGGGCGGAACCGGTCAGTTAAACGGATCTGTTGGATTTGTTCTTGATTAGTGGGCGTATCAACATTTGCCCGGCAAACTGTGAATTTATTCAAGAACTAGGCATTGATTAAGGAATTTAGTAATGAGCGACAACAGCCAGAACAGTCAAAACCACGAGGGGCAGGAGCAAGCGCTCAATGTCGGCACTCGCCTTATTCCACGAATAACGGTGCAGGCTTTTTGCGAGAACTCACAAACTGCACAATTAATAGAATCAGCTCTTAGTGATCGGCGTATGTCAAAGGTAGCGCTAACCACTCACAATGGCTCGATTGAGGGTGCTATTGAAACCTACCGCTCAAATCCCACTCCAAACCTGATACTGGTGGAAACCAGTCTGCCCACAGAGCAAATTCCATCCGCGCTGGAAGAGATGTCCCAGTTTTGTGATCCGGGCACCCATGTGATCGTTTTGGGCCAGATTAATGATGTTCAACTTTATCGCAGTTTAATCAAATCCGGCGTTGCAGAATATATAGTTTTGCCCACCAGCACCGATATTCTGGTTTCTGCGATTGCCGAAATTTTTGTAGCCGATGATTCTCCTCCAATCGGTCGCACAATTGGATTTATCTCCGCAAAAGGTGGGGCCGGTTCTTCAACCATTTCTCATAATTCGGCTTGGATGGCAGCGCAAGCTATGCGTCAGGATGTGTTGATTGTTGACATGGACCTGCCGTTTGGAACCGCCGGGTTGAATTTTAATCAGGATCCACCAAACGGCATCGCTGATGCTGTTTATGCCCAGGAAAATCTGGACGTGGTAATGCTCGACAGGCTCATTTCCAAGGCGGCCAACAATATCAATCTGCTGACAGCGCCGGTAAGCCTGGAAAAATCTTTTGACTTTGGAGCGGGTGATTTTGAACAGGTAATCGAGTTGGTACAAAGCAATATTCCGCTGGTGATTTTAGATATACCACATTTGTGGACAAGCTGGGTGCGTCATACACTGATTGCACTTGATGAAATAGTCATAGTTGCAGAACCTGATCTGGCAAATCTTCGCAACACCAAAACTCTGGTTGATACTATTGCAGCTTTGCGGCCCGGCGAAAGCAAACCCATGCTGGTGCTCAATAAAGTCGGATTGCCAAAAAGACCCGAGATTCCCTCGGCAGAATTCGCCAGTGCGGTCGATTGCGAACTTATCGAGCAGATTGCATTTGATGCCCCAACATTTGGCACTGCCGCCAATAATGGCCAGATGATTGCTGAAGTTTCTTCCAGCTCCCGGTTGAATGATAGCTTTAAAAATATCTCGGCTCGAATTACCGGCCGACAAATTCACGAAACAGCCAGCAAATTGGGCGGTCTGGATATTTCCAGCCTGCTTAAAAAGCTAAAAAGAGCTTAAGGGCTTTAGACCCGATCTAAAAACGAAAGTTGTTGCTTTATGTTTGGAAAACGCAAAAGTTTTGGTGGAAATACCCAAAATCCCACTCATGCTTCAGCAAAGCTCAATTCGCCTGATCCTTCTGACCAGCAGGAACCAGACGCAAAAGCCCAAAATAATTCCGGGGAGGCCCCAACCGCCTCCCCGTCAAAACCGGCCTCTGAAGCTGATACCAATTTTGACATCTCCGATGAAAGTGTCGGGGTTCGCGATGATGAATATTATCTGACCAAATCAGCGGTATTTAACGCGCTGATTGATTCAATTGATCTATCCCAGCTTGCCACCATGGAAATGGAGGCAGCACGCGAAGAAATACGCGACATTGTTTCTGAGATTATTTCTCTGAAATCCATCGTAATGTCCATATCCGAGCAGGAAGAACTGCTCGATGATATCTGCAATGACGTTTTGGGTTATGGTCCCTTGGAGCCTCTTTTGGCCCGCGATGATATCTCGGATATCATGGTCAATGGCTCCCAGCATTGCTACATTGAGGTTGGCGGCAGAGTAAAAAATACCAATGTGCGCTTTCGGGATAATTCTCACCTGATGAATGTATGCCAGCGTATTGTTTCTCAGGTTGGCCGCCGTGTCGATGAATCGTCCCCTATTTGTGACGCTCGCCTTCCAGATGGATCAAGGGTTAATGTTATTGCCCCCCCGCTTGCCATCGATGGTCCGGCGCTTACCATTCGCAAATTCAAAAAAGACAAGCTGACCCTGGCGCAATTGGTCAAGTTCGGCTCCATTTCACAGCCCGGTTCCGAGCTTTTAAGGATTATTGGTCGTGTGCGCGGAAATATATTGATCTCCGGGGGTACGGGTTCTGGTAAAACCACACTGTTAAACTGTCTCACTGCCTTTATTGAGCGTGATGAGCGGATTATCACCTGCGAAGATAGTGCCGAATTACAACTGCAGCAACCCCATGTTGTGCGCCTTGAAACCCGCCCGCCAAATCTTGAAGGCGAGGGGGAAATCACTATGCGTGATCTCATTAAAAACTGCCTGCGTATGCGCCCTGAACGCATTATCGTTGGTGAGGTCCGTGGCCCCGAGGCTTTTGATTTGTTGCAGGCAATGAATACCGGTCATGACGGTTCGATGGGAACGTTGCACGCCAACTCCCCCCGTGAAGCCCTCTCGAGACTGGAATCTATGATCACCATGGGGGGCTATTCGCTCCCCTCTAGAACTATTCGCGAAATGATTGTTTCTTCCATCGATGTGGTTGTGCAGGCGGCCCGCCTTCGCGATGGTTCACGTCGAATTACCCACGTTACCGAGATTCTTGGAATGGAGGGGGAAGTAATCGTTACGCAGGATATTTTTCTTTACGAAATAATTGGTGAGGATGAAAACTCCAATATTATCGGCCGTCATCGTTCCACCGGCATAACCAAACCTAAAATTGTAGAAAGAGCGCGCTACTTCAATGAAGAATCGGCGCTGGTTGAGGCTCTTGAAGCTGCAAATGCAGAACTTGATCAGACAGGCTAGGAGAGGTCTATTATGTCACCTATTGTGCTTGGAATACTGATTTTTATATGCGTGGGAGCGCTGGGAGTGGCCTTTGTTCCCTCCATGGCCGGTTCTGGACGTGCCGATAAACGCATCAAGGCATTGCATGGATCCAGCCTTGGCAAGTCTGCGGCAGATAAATTATCCAAAGGCAAAGAAGATCGACGACGCTCGATGCAGCAGGCAGTTGCCGAGCAACTAAAGAGTAACGGGAAAAAGAAAAAACGCATTCCCCTGCAGACCCAATTGCATCAGGCAGGTTTGAAAATTGATAAGGCGGCCTTTATTCGCAATTCGATGATTTTAGCAATTGTGGTATTTGTCATATGCTTTATATTTGGTGCGCCCCTGTTGTATGCGGCCATTTTTGCCGTTGCAGGCGGGTATTTGCTGCCGCGCTGGTATTTGGGGCGCCGTAAGAAAAAATTTCAAAGAGCCTTTTTGCTGGAATTGCCCAACGCCGTTGAGGCAATTGTGCGCGGGGTAAAGACCGGTTTGCCTCTCAATGATTCTCTTCGCATCGTTGCCAAGGAAGCAAAAGAGCCCGTTCGATCAGAATTTGCCCACGTTATTGACGCTCAATCCATGGGCAAGGCCACAGACGAAGCGGTGGCATTGATTTATGAGCGGGTGCCGCTTTCAGAGGTCAATTTTTTCGTAGTCGTCATCAGCGTTCAACAACAGGCTGGCGGCAATCTTTCAGAAGCGCTGACAAATCTGGCGCGGGTATTGCGTGACCGAAAAAAAATGCAGGCCAAGGTCAAGGCCATGTCTTCAGAGGCGAAGGCCTCAGCAATGATTATTGGCTCGTTGCCCTTTATTGTGGCGGCATTGGTTAGCTTTGTAACCCCTGATTATCTTTTGCCTTTGGTGTCTTCGACCATGGGATATATTATGCTTGGCATTGCGGTGGTGATGATGTCTCTTGGCATATTCATCATGAACCGCATGATCCAGTTTGATTATTAAGGCCCATGGACAACAAGGATTTGGAGCGTGATATGAGCGCAAAGCATTCAGTTTCAGGAGAAAAAGCGCAAAAGGGGTTGTCCCCCTTCAAGGCTTTGCGATGCCAAGCTGTGCGATTTGCGCCCTATCCGAACCGGATGCAGCGGATTTGGGCCTTGAATGCGTTAAACCACGTTCATGGTGAAGGCACCATGGTGCGCGTTCTACCTGTTCATGGACCAAATACAACTGACGCCATGCCCGAAACCTTATTGTCCACTGGCCTTGGGAGCTGGCAATGAATATTCTCAATATGCTTAGCGATCCATCATTTCTCATTGCAATGTTTGCTGCTATTTCGGCGGCGGCCGTGGTATTTACTTTTGGCAGTCAGTTTTTTGATCGCTCAGAACTCAAAGGTCGCATCAAAAGGGTTGCGGTCGAGCGTGAACAAATGCGGGCTCAGGAGATGCAGCGTCTTAGAGGGCGAGAACAAAAACCCTCAGATATTGCCTCCCTTCGTGGAGCGCAAAGCGGAACCATGGTTAAAAGAACCGTGGAATCCCTGTCCCTTCGCAAAGCCTTTTTAGATGATAAAACCACTCTAAAACTGGCTCAGGCCGGATATCGGTCTCCCTCCCACCTAACGACTTATCTGTTCATGCGATTTGCCAGCCCGATCGTGTTATTCTTCGGGAGTTTTATATATCTGGGCTTTATAATTATGCCCGATCGGCCCATGTATCTTATTTTGCTGTACGCTATGACCATCGGTCTTGCCGGATCTTATTTGCCATCAATTTTGTTAAAAAATAAAATCATTAAACGCAAACAATCGATTAAAAAGGCATGGCCGGATACTCTGGATCTTATGTTGCTTTGCGTTGAATCTGGAATGTCTATTGAACATGCAATTCAGCGGGTTGCGCGCGAGATTGGCGAACAAAGTCCCGAGCTTGCAGAAGAGCTAACTCTAACCAAGGCTGAGCTTTCTTTTCTTGAAAAGCGCGCAAAAGCCTATGAAAATCTTGCAGCACGAACTGATTTGGATAGCGTTCGCTCGGTTGCAACAGCTCTGATCCAAGCTGATAAATATGGCACCTCGGTTGGTCAGGCCCTAAGGGTGATGGCGGAAGAGGGACGGGAAGAACGTATGATGGCTGCCGAGAAAAAGGCCGCTTCCCTGCCCCCTAAAATGACCGTGCCCCTGATTGTTTTCTTTTTGCCGGTGCTTTTTATTGTTATTATTTCTCCAGCAATAATTAAAGTTATGGAAAATGGCGGGATCGGATTTTAGGGGCTGGATATAGCTGCTTCTAATTCGTTCGTATGAGCTAAAACTTATTTTTCATGTAGCAATCCCTCAGGTCCTGAGATGGATCATTCCCAGGGCGGAACACCCTTCGGGCGGAACACCCTTCGGGCGGAACACCCTTTGGGTGGATGATTTTCCATATTTAATCTCTTAAAATTAGTCGCTTCAGAGCAATTCTCTTAAAATTCAAGGTTTTGATTGGCCCGAAAGATCGAAAAAACCTGTTATGCCATAATAGGAATTTTTGCTCCAGACCAGCGAGACCAAAAGTGCGAGTGCATTCGGGTCAAAAATTCGTTGCTTAGAAAAGCACGTTAAAAATCAATATATAGACAAACTAGGCAATTAAACATCACTATACGGTGTCTGAAAGCGTGTTGATGCGAGATGATTGACGGATGTGATTAACCGCATAGTTGACAAGCCCTTTAATTTTGGTCATACCAAAACAAGGAGTTTAAGCATGCATCACAAAATTTGTGCTATGAGTATGAGCTTAATTTGGCAACACACTGCCACTTCGATCCCAAGAAAAAGTCATAACATTAACGGGCAAAAGCGCGTCCAAACAAAGCCTTTGGAAGAATTTTTGTCTGGGGCGGCATTCAAAAACCTATTGCGCTTTGCTGGAATTCAAAACTACCGGAGCAATTAAAATGATCAATTTGAGCGAGCAGCTAACAGCGGTTGTGAAATGTAAATGAGTGATTTGGCATCAAAATCAAAATCAATTTTTTCATTTGGTCGCACAATATTTGCCGCCAGTGAAATCGGCATATTGTTTGTGTTGGTATTGCTTATTGTTGTGGTTAGTTTCGTTCAGCCAAATTTTGCTTCCATTGCATCCCTGTCAAACTTCGGATCGCGCGCTGCCTGGTTCGGGATTATCGGCCTGGGTGTAGTGTTTCAGCTATCCATGGGTGAAATCGACCTTTCAACCGCTTCAATTTATGGGCTGACCATCAACGTTGCAGCCATTGTTGTAGTGACTTTTGGGGTAGATCCCTGGATTGCTTCGGCGCTTGGAATCGGCGTTGGCGTTGCACTTGGTGCTTTAAACGGAATTTTGGCAACCGCATTTAAAGTGCCCGTTATCATCATCACGCTTGGAACCCTTTCAGCATTTAAGGGGCTGACATTAATCGTCTCCGGCGGCGGGTTTATTTATGGTTTGCCCAGAGAGCATTCGTTTTTCAAAATCATGGGTTCGGCTCCTCTTGGGGTGCCCATGGTTATTTGGGTATTTGCGCTGCTTACCATTGTGTTATCCCTGATCTACAACCACACACGATATGGATTTTTGGTGCGCTCTATCGGCTCCAATCCAAAGGCTGCCGAACTTAGCGGCATACCTATCGCACGGGTGAGAATTCAGACCCTGATGCTGACAGGGGGGCTGTGCGGTATTTCCGGAATGCTCACACTGGCGTTCTTTTCAACAGCTGATCCAAACCTTGGCACCGGATATGAATTGCTGGCAATTACCGCCGCCATAATTGGCGGAACAGCGCTTACCGGCGGCCGTGGAACGGTAATCGGGGCGGCTTTGGGCGCATTGTTAATCTCCGTCATCAGCAGTGGAATTGTGCAGTTTGGCATAACCGCAAACTGGAGTGTTTTTGTTACTGGCGTCCTGATTATCTTTGCGGTGGCAATTGATGCAGCCATTCGCAGAAGGCGGGATTCATAAATTTATGCCTGCATTATAAGAATTTACCAACAAACAGAACTACTTAACAGGAGGAACTAAAATGAACATTGTAAAAATGATTACCAGACTAACCGGAACAACCGCGCTCACAGCGGCAACCTTTATGGCTGCCACTAGCGTTGGCGTAATTGGCGCAACGGCTCAGGAATTTGATTGTTCTGAATTGACTGGCGCATCGGTTGTGCATTTTCAAGGTCCATATACCAAGCAGTTGGCCATGGGTGCGCAAGCTGCGGTAGAAGAATGCGGCGGGACTTATCGCTCAGCCGGTCCGGCAGCTTTTGATACTGCCGCTGAGGTTGCAGCTTTTCAGGACATGGTTTTGGCTGGAGCTGACGCTATTGTTGTTGTGGCTTTCCCCTCAGATTTTTGGATACGCCCGATTGATGAGGCGGTAAATAGTGGCGTTGTTGTATCAACTTTTGATGTTGAATCGCCCTCATCTCTGGCATCTTTGCATACAGCTCCCAAGCAAAAAGATCAGGGCGTAATGATGGCTGATGTGATTGCTGATGAACTTGATCCTGATGTATCGGGAACAATCGTCACCGGCATATGTTTGCCTGGTCTGGCATTGATCGAAGCACGGGTCACAGGTTTTGATCAGCGCATTGCAGAGCGGTTGCCAAATGTTGAAGTCATTGGCGCATTTGACGTGAAATTTGACCAGACCCAGAATTTCTCGGCCTGGCGCTCGGTTTATGACGCCAATCAGGGGGCGCTGGCCTATGTGGGATTTTGTGAAAACGATCTGCCCAGCCTTGTTCGTCTAAAGGAAAGCACTGGCGGTGACTTTGAAATTGCCTCAATCGGGATCAACCCGGATGGACTGGACGGAATTGAGCGCGGGGTTGCGTTAGCAGCTGTTGGTCAAAAACCGTTTATGCAGGGCTATGTCGCCATGCGCGCCATGTTGCAAAACATTGCAGCCGGCACCTCGGTTCCCCGTGGCTGGATTGATGTTGGGCCAGAGCTTGTAACCTTGGAAAATGTTCAAGATATCACCGCTCGCGAAGAAACTGTATCTGGTGGATACGAAGCTATCCGGTCTTTTTATGCCAATGATATCGAAGTGATTTTTGATGATTTACCGGGTTCGGTACAATCATTCTCCGATCTTTTGGCGCAATAGGCTAAAGATAATGCCATCAAACGAAGCACGCGAATTATTTGCCCTGTCGAATATTTCCAAAACTTATGGTGGCGTTACTGCTCTCTCCGGCGTGGACTTAACCTTGCGCGCCGGAGAGGTTCACGCTCTTTGCGGTGAAAACGGAGCAGGAAAATCCACCTGCATGAAAATCATTGCGGGTGCGGAAACGCCCGGGTCCGGCCAATATTCGCTCATGGGCGAAAATGTTTCCTTGCATTCGGTTGCTCAGGCAAACACCAGCGGAGTGGCAATTGTTTTTCAGGAGCTATCACTATTTCCAGATTTTGATGCTGTTCAAAACGTATTTCTTGGCCACGAACCGCGCCGGTTCGGTATTATTGATCGCAAGAAAATGGAGCGTAAGACTCAGCCGATTTTTGAACAGCTTGGCTTATCAATTGATATCAATATGCCGATTGGTCAATTGCGCATTGCCGATCAACAATTGATCGAGATTGCCAAAGCCTTGGCTCTCGATGCTAAAGTGTTAATTCTTGATGAGCCAAATTCTTCCCTCAATGTTGAAGAAAGTAAAAGGCTTTTTCGGGTTATAAATGATCTGCGAGAGCAGGGAACCGGAATTTTATATAGTTCTCACCGGCTTGAAGAAGTGGTGGAAATTGCCGATCGGGTTAGCGTGTTGCGTAACGGAAAAAAAGTGGCAGAATATGGCAGGCAAAGCCTGAGCATTAGCCGAATTGTCAACGACATGCTTGGTGAAAAGGCCGATAAGGTCGCCAGCAGAGTCAAACGCAAACGCCATACTCCATCCCAGAGCGACCACGCAGATTGCTTGCAGGTTAATCGCCTGAGTAGCACAGTGCTTGATGAATGCAGCTTTATCGCTGCTCCCGGTGAAGTGGTTGGTTTTGCAGGGTTGGAGGGTGCCGGTTGCGAAGAAGTTCTAAATATTTTGTTTGGACGATTAAAACCCAGCGATGGAAATGTTATTATGCCGGGCAACAAACAATTGCCCAAAAATATTCTAGCGGCGGTGAATAATAGTGTGGCTATGGTTCCCCCGGATCGCAGAACTGAAGGTCTGGCATTGCAACAGGATATTTTAGGCAATATGAATACGGTGGTCACTGGAGCGTTGGGGCGGTTGGGATTTGCACCAACAAAAGGCCAAATGAGCGCGGTTGCTTTGGAGCAGGCGGAGGCACTAAATTTACGATTTGGCAAACTTGGTGATCCTGCCGACAGCCTTTCTGGTGGAAACCAGCAAAAAATTGTGATCGGAAAATGGCTGGCGGGAAATCCAGATCTTGTGCTGCTAAATGATCCGACACGCGGTGTTGATATCGGCGCCAAAAATGAAATTTATAATATTATCGATACTTTGGCCAAAGATAATCGGATTGTATTGTTTATGTCATCTGAATTGAGCGAATACGCTCTGGTTTGCGATCGTGTATTGCTTTTTTATGATGGGCGAATAATGGGCGAATTAAAGGGAAATGAAGCAACTGAGCATGCGCTGCTTGAAGCGGTTAACATGGGCAGAATTGTATGAATTTAATAGGTCCTGACCCTAGATAACCAAACACAGCTGTTGTTAAAATGTGTGGACTAAGAGGGGGCCTTTGTCGGCCCCTGACCATGGAGGCACTTTAATCATTAAGCGCAGAAATGGCGACCATTGAAATCATTAAAACCATTGCGATTCTGTTTGGTCCAAATGGTTTTGACCTATTTTGCTCCCTGTGAGGCCAGCAAATTTCATAGAAAAGACTTGAGGCTTATGTGCTGGTTCTCAATATAATTTGCGACCGGCTTGATCCTGTATAGCTTATATTCCAGAATTTAGATGCCATCTGTTTGGTTTATACATATGCGAATTCGAGCAATTGCGATCCTAAAAAATCTTTTGAGTAAATGATATTTTTAACATTAAATCTATATCAGAATTAGAAATTTCAGCGGCTGCTGGCTTTATTCATATTGCCGATTCAAAGCCTATAGCTAGATAAAATCAAACGCCTAAAACTCAAGGCTAACTACCCGCTTTTGAAGTAAATCGGTAAAAATTTCAGGCAATTCCAATTTTACAATATCTGGATTAGGGCGCAACCCATTGCAAAGCTGAGGGTATTTTGCATTGCCAGAAAATAGAAGGCAGACCAAAAATTGAACCGCAATACTAGTGATACCAAAATAGTATATTGTTATAATTTAATGACTTTATAATATGAAAATTTTACTTATTGGACTGAAAAAGCCCGGAAACACAAGGCAATTTTTACAATATATAAGATACATTTAAAATTGGATACAAAAAAATCTTGACAAAACCTGTCAGACCATTAGTTTCCATCGAGACAATGCAAATGTGGTTCGCCACGCTTGAAACCTGGGAGGATAATTGTCGTGATCAAAATTCTAACTAAAATATCCATAGCTCTAAGCCTGACGGCTGCCAGCTTTGGCGCGATGGCGCAAGAGGCGCCAATGCTCAAGGAAATGGTGATGGCGGGAAGTTTACCACCGCTGGAAGAGCGCCTGCCTGAAAACCCGCTTGTGGTTGATCCCTTGAACGAAGTTGGTGATTATGGCGGCACATTGAGCAGGGGGTCGGCTTTGTTATTTCCTGTCCTTGGTGCCAACATGACCCGCGAGTCTTTGGTATCATTTGCGTTTCCTGATCCAAGTGCTGCGGCACCCGTGCCAAACCTTGCTGAATCCTGGTCATTCAGTGAAGATGGAACTCAATTGACCATGAATATTCGCCAGGGTGTGCGTTGGTCTGACGGCCATGAGTTTAGCGCCGATGATATTGCATTCTTCTGGGAAGACGTAATGGAAGACCCCGGTACCACGGTGCCTGTGCATCCTGCACTATTTGTTGCCCCCGGTGTTGCGCCTGAATTTGAGCAGATTGACAAATATACAATTCGTTTCACCTATCCGTTTGCGTTTAAATATGCATTGCAATCTCTCTCGGCGGTTGAAGATACCTTTGCTTGGCCAAAACATGAATTGGCCAAATTGCATCCGCGTTATAATGCTGATGCCTCTTATGAGGAATTCAACAAACTTGCCCCTTGGTGGTCTGAGCGCAGCAAGGAAACTGTAAGTGCTTGGAGTCTGGAATCAGTTAGTGATGACAGCACTTTGGTTCGCATGGTTCGCAATCCCTATTATTGGAAAGTCGATACTGCCGGCAACCAGCTGCCATATGTGGACTATGTTGAATATGGCATAGTGCCGGATCGTCAATCAGTGGCTCTGGGCAATATCTCAGGCCAGTTTGATTATGATGGCACCTGGGTTGGAAATCAGCATTTGCCGCTGTTCCTGCGGGAGAAAGAAGGCCGGGATCTTGAAATCGGCTGGTTCAACAACACGCCTGGCATGTCAGTTTACATGAATTATGATAATGTAGACGATAACAAGCGCAATCTGGTTCGTGATCTGAACTTCCGCAAGGCCATGTCATTGGCTATTGACCGGGATTCGATAAATCGCCAGTTCTTCCTTGATCTATTGGATCCGTCGGCATTTTCGTTCAGCCCCAACTCTCCATATTATGATGCCGAGGCTGGCACCCAATTTGCTGAGCTGGATATCGAACGCGCCAACGCCCTGCTTGATGAGGCAGGATATATGGACAGCGATGGTGATGGCATCCGCGAATACGCAGATGGCACCGACATTGAACTGGTTATTGATGTTGCAAACCACGATCTCTATGTGCCGATTACAGAATTGCTGGTTGAATCCATTCCCGCCAGTATCGGTATTGGCCTTGTGATGAATAATCAGCAGCAGGATCTGATCTTTGAGCGCCGTCAAACTCTAGATTGGGATCTGCATGTTTTTGACATTTATGGCTCCACTGCCCCTCTTGCCAAACTTGAAGACTGGGTACCGGTCTCTCAAGGCTTCCCGTTCTGGAACCAAAAGGCAAGCGAGGCTCCCTTTAGCCCTGAATATGCCGAGTTCAGCAAAATTCTGCTGGGAGCGCGTGCTCTGGACTATGATACCAGGGTTTCTGAAATGAAACGGGCCAACGCCATAATGACCGAAAACGTCTTTAACTTATATGTCGGTTTTTATCGCCGGGCATTTATCTACAATTCAAATCTGGGCAATATGCCGACCGAAGCCATGCGCGATGTGTCATTTGGATTGTTAGAAGGTCCAATGCGTCCGGAACAGGTATATTTCAAACAGTAGGTTTTTTCCCTGAACCTCAAAACATCGTGGCGGCTGCGGCTGCCACGATGATGATGTTTCAGGATTGCCTTGAAGCAAAATATCTCGCTTCACTTAAAAAGATCCCATGCCGCCTGAAACCCAACTCGACCTGATAAGCCCCACCGTGTAGCTTGCATGCAAACCCCATGCAAATTGAAAGGCCCAAATTGTGCTAATTTATTTTCTACGCAGGTTGGTTGGCCTTGTACCAATGTTTTTTGTGGTTTCGTTTATTAGTTTCACAATTATTCAACTTCCACCGGGCGATTTTGTAACAACCCAGATTGCCCAGATGGCAGCCATTGGCGATACAGGCAGTCTGGCACGTGCTGAATTGCTGCGCGAGCAATATGGTCTTAACGATCCATTTCTGGTTCGCTACTGGAGCTGGGTATCAGGCATATTGGTGGGGGATTTTGGGGTCTCTGCTATGTTTGAGGGGGCAGATGTTGCCACTCTTATTTTTGATGGTTTTCTTTTTACATTGCTGCTGGGTGGTGTTTCGCTGGCATTGGCTTGGGGATTGGCAATTGCAATCGGGATTTATTCTGCCACCCATCGTTATGGAATAGCCGATTATTCGTTTACATTTTTGGGGTTTATTGGCCTTGCCGTTCCCCCGTTTTTGACATCGTTGATTTATGTTTTTGTCACCATATTCATATTTGGGGCCGATCAAGTTGGCGGTTTGGTTTCAATTGAATTTCGCGATGCCCCATGGTCGCTGGCCCGCGTGCAAGATATGGCTGCCCATTTGTGGTTTCCAGTTGCCGTATTAACACTGGGCGGCATGGCAGGCACCATGCGCATAATGCGCGGCTCTCTTATTGATGTACTGAACCAGCAATTTATTGCTACCGCTCGCGCCAAAGGCCTGTCCGAGAGAACGGTGATATTAAAGCACGGCACCCGTGTAGCCATTAACCCGCTGATCTCTCGGTTGAGCATGATCATTCCGGATTTGTTTTCCAACGTTATCATTGTGTCGGTGGTGCTTAATCTGCCTACGCTGGGGCCGCTTTTTCTGCGCTCTTTGCTGGGGCAGGATATGTTCGTGGCGGGCGCAATATTGCTGATTCTCGCCGTGTTTGTGCTTGTGGGCAATCTGTTGGCAGATTTGGCGCTTGCTTGGTCCGACCCTCGTATACGGCTGGAATAGGAGCGCAATAGATGAGCAACACCGCTTCAACGGCCAACAATATGCCAACGCTTTCCATGCGCCAATTGATGGTTCGCAGATTTTGCCGCAACCGGGTGGCGCTGGTGTCAGCAATTGTCTTGGTAATGATGTACCTGAGCATGATATTTGCCGGTTTTGTCTCTCCTTATTCCCCCACTCGCAGTGATACCCTATACCTGACGGCACCTCCTCAAACCATAAGATTTATTGATGCCGAGGGAAATTTCAGCTTCAGGCCATTTGTCTATCGTTGGGAGGGTAAACGCGATCCAAGAACTCTGACATTTGTTTATGAGGCAGACCTAAACCAGCGTGATGAAATCTTTTTGTTTGTAAAAGGCGATGAATATACATTTCTTGGAATGACCTTTGATCGGCATTTATTTGGCACTAAGGAAGGCACGATCTACCTGTTGGGCACGGATCTTCGTGGACGGGATATGTTATCGCGCATTATTTATGGATCCCGAGTTACCCTTACAATTGGCATTGTGGGCGTCGCGTTAATGATCACGCTTGGTGCTTTGATCGGAGCGCTTTCGGGCTATATTGGCGGGTTTTTTGATACGGCTGTGCAACGGGTTATCGAGGTATTTCGGCTGTTTCCGCCCATTCCCCTTTGGCTGGCGCTGGCCGCAGCGGTTCCACCGCAATTACCATCGATTTTTGTGTTGATTTCCATTGTTGTAATTTATGGCTTTATTCAATGGCCCGGATTGGCTCGCGAGGTTAGAGGTCTGGTGTTGGTATTGCGCGAAACTGAATTTGTATTAGCTGCGCAGGCAGCGGGTGCTGGCACCTTCTGGGTGGTGCGCAAACATTTGATCCCTAGTGTTTTGCCCCATCTTTTGGTTACTGCAACGCTTGGTATTCCGGTGGTTATTATTTTTGAAAGCACACTTAGCTTTTTTGGCCTTGGAGTGAAACCACCAACCATTAGCTGGGGCCTGCTTTTGCAACAGGCTCAAAAACTTGAGGTCTTGAGCTTTTATCCGTGGTTGCTGGCGCCTGCGGTATTTTTAATCGTAGCCGCTTTGTTATTTAATTTTGTGGGCGATGGCATTCGTGATGCTGTTGACCCCTATTCTTGATGGAGACGGAATTGACAGCTTCGTCACAAAATCCATTGCTTGATGTGCGCAATCTCAAAACCCAAATTCATACGGATATTGGTGTTGTTCGAGCTGTCGAAAATGTCAGCTTTAGTGTTGATGCCGGGCAGACACTTGGAATTGTCGGGGAAAGCGGCTGCGGAAAATCTATGACTGCCCTTTCAATTATGGGACTTTTACCGGGCGGCAACGCAAAAGTTGCGAGCGGGCAAATCCTTTATAATCGTTTGAACGACGAAACACTGGATCTGGCAACCCTAAAGCCCAATGGAGCACAAATGCGCTCTATTAGGGGTAATGAAATCGCCATGATTTTTCAGGAACCAATGAGTTCGCTAAATCCGGTCTACACCATTGGTGACCAGATTATGGAAGCGGTAATTCTCCATCAGGGAGTGAATAAAACAGAGGCGCGCAAGCGAGCGATAAAAATGCTCGATATGGTGGGCATTCCGGCCGCCAGTCAACGGGTGGACGAATATCCGCATCAGCTTAGCGGAGGGATGCGCCAACGGGTGATGATTGCAATTGCCCTTTCATGCAACCCGAGGATTTTGATCGCGGATGAGCCAACAACAGCGCTGGATGTTACTGTGCAGGCCCAGATTCTTGAACTGATCAAACAGCTCCAGAGCGAATTCAATATGGCGTTAGTTCTCATCACCCACGATTTGGGTGTTGTTCGGGAAGTGGCAGATAATGTCGCCGTTATGTATTTTGGCCGTGTGGTTGAATATGCATCGGCGGCGAAGATTTTTAGAAACCCCAGCCATCCCTATACTCAACGATTGCTTAAAGCTATTCCCCGGATTGGTAATAGAGAAGAATTGCTCCAGATCGATGGCTCTGTCCCTTCTGCGTTTTCAATTCGAAAAGGTTGCGATTTTGCGCCCCGTTGTCTTGAGGTGCAGCAGAAGTGCAAAGATCAGTTGCCGGAAATGGAGTTGATTGAGACCCAACATAAAGTTCGCTGCTGGTTGCGCCAGGATGCCAAAATTTCAAATGACAAAGAGGGTGCTAAAAGCACGAATAATAATGAGTGAGGAAGACGACAATATTCTTGACGTGCAAGAGCTAAGCAAGCTGTTTCCGGTTCGTAAAGGGTTCTTCCGCCGGGTAGCGGGTAATGTTCAGGCTGTTAAAGACGTCTCGTTTCAAGTTCGCCGTAACGAAACTTTGGGCCTTGTTGGTGAGAGCGGGTCGGGAAAAACAACGCTTGGGCGCACGTTAGTAAGACTTATCAAACCCACAAGCGGGCAGGTAATTCTCTCCCAACTTGGTAAAGCCTCGGTTGATCTCACCAAACTAAAGCAGAGTGAACTCAAAAGTGTGCGTGCTGATTGCCAGATTATTTTTCAGGACCCGCGTGCTTCGCTAAACTCCAGAATGTCGGTGGGTGACATCATTGCCGAGCCGCTAAATATTCATAGAGCCGGAACAAAAACCTCCCGTTCAGCCCGTGTCAGTGAATTGCTTGAACTGGTCGGCATGAACGCAAATGACGCAACCCGTTACCCCCATGAATTTAGTGGTGGTCAACGGCAAAGAATTGGCATTGCCCGTGCGCTCAGCCTAAATCCCAAACTGATTATTTGTGATGAGCCGGTATCAGCCTTGGATGTTTCGGTACAGGCTCAGGTGCTCAATCTGTTAAAAAGGCTGCAAAAAGAGTTGGGGCTGACCTATGTTTTTATAACCCATGATTTGGGGGTTGCCGATTATATGTGCGACCGCATCATGGTGATGTACCTTGGCAGGTTGGTGGAAGTTGCAAGCAAGGAAGATCTTTATTCACGGCCACAACACCCCTATACTGCGGCCCTGATTTCCTCCATGCCTGATGTCAACGCCAAACCCGGAGCTAAACGAGAGGTCCTGCAAGGCCAGATACCGGATCCGGCCAATCCCCCGTCCGGTTGCAGATTTCATACACGGTGTAAATATGTGAAGGACATCTGCCGGACCAAGGTTCCAGAACTGACAAAAGCAAAAACTTCTAAAACGCTGGTGGCCTGCCACCTCTCTGACGAACTTAAGATCAATACCCCAATTTAATCCGCCATTAAGGAGACCTGTTCAAATTGCGCCTATAGTTAAACTGCCCTAGGGTCCTGACCTTAGACAAATATTTGCAAATATGGGCATTTGATCGGGTCCAAGACCTAAGAATCCGGGATGAAAATTATGAATTCCATTAAACAGGCTGATAGTTCAGTTTCGATGGCCAGTCAGATTTATAAGATCGACCGGCGCTCCAAAATTCCTTTATACCATCAGCTGTTTTTAAATCTTCGAGATCGCCTGTTTAGTGGCGAATGGAAGGCGGGCGATCTGTTTTTGCGCGATAGCGATATCGAACAGACTTATGTAATCAGCCGAATAACTGTGCGCAAGGCAATGGACAGGCTTGTCGACGAGGGGCTTGTGGTTCGCTATCGGGGCAAGGGAACATATGTTACGGCCATACCCACCCCCGATTTTTCTCAAACAGCTTATAATAAATCCCATGATTTCATGCGTGTTGATGGCGAATATCGCATGACAATAATTGAGATAAAAAAAATTCTTGTATCCCACCATACCGCCAATCTGCTCGGCGTTCCAGACAATCACATGGTGTCAAAACTCAAGATGGTTCATTTGTCCGATGAAGTACCGGTGGCTATTGAAGAAATCTATGTGGATAATTCTAAATGGCCGGATATTTTTGATTGGAAAGCCCTTGAATCAGAGACTGTGAGCAGTATTTATCAACGCCGGGGCCTAAAAATCACTATCCTAAAACAATCTGTATCCGCAGTTATTCCCACAATGGAACCGGTAGGTCACTTGGACCTGCCACCGGGACAGCCGGCCCTTTATATTAATCGTGTGAGTTACGATAAAGACGGCATCCCGTTGGATTTCCGCAAAATTTACTGTCGTGGAGATAGGTTCGTTTTAACTCAGGATATTCAGCCGCAATAATTCCGATAGAGTTCTAACCGGCTTCTTTAATACTATCCCAGCGATTTTGTTGCGTTAACAAGCCGCGAATATAGGCCATGTTGGTTTCAACCTGATCGGGTGGTAATTCAGCGCTATATATGGCGCGGGCCTCGTCAAAACGTCCCTGCAAGCCGATTACCAGTGCCAGATTTTGCCTGATACGACTGGTGGCACCAGATTTTGTTAAAGCGCTTTTCAGGTGAATTTCGGCCCGTTCCAGCTCTGAAGTCATAGCATAGGAAAGGCCAAGATTTGCTTCCAGCGAAGCTTCATTGGGGGCCAGCACCATGGCTTGATTATAAAGGGCTCGTGCTTGTGCATTCTGTCCCATTTGATCAAGAATTGCCCCTTTTACCGAAAGCGCATTCCAGTTGGGGTTTTCCGGGCGAATGGTATTGTTTATAACATTTAAGGCCTGCTCAAAACGTCCATCAGCGGTAAGAGCCTTGGCATAGGCGATGTCCACGTCCGGGTCTCCCTTAAAATATGCAAGGGTGATTTCCAATACAGACACAGCCTGTTTGGCCTGTCCGGCTGACCTTAGAGCAGCAGCAAAATTGATTGCGGCATATTTATCTCTTCGGTTTGCTTCAAACCTTGCAGCAAGTTGTGCCAGATTTGATTGCGCATCCATTTGTGAAAGATTGGAATAGTCGGTAGCGCTTGGTTTTGATTGATTTATGGCACATGCCGATAGTATGATTGAGGCAACTGAGGCTACCAAAACAGCTCTCAGAGCAGAACTCAAAGTAGATCGCGCCTCTTTTGAGACGGTCCATATTGCATATTTTTGCTGTTCAATTTGGCTTTCCATTGACCAATTTCAATAAATCATTAACCCTAACGTAGAGTTAAATTACTAACCCCCCAAACATTTCTCGCCGCTGGTGAGCAAAGGACATTCAAGTTGACTTCGGATCATTTTAAAACCCCAACCCAATTGATTTGCCTATCGCCTGAAGGCCTCAATTCCCCTCTTTTGACTTCATCGCAAAAAAACTGGCTAAAGCAACACAATTTTAAAGGGCAAAGCGCCCGATTGCTGGCATTGCCCGGTGAGAGCGGGTCCATTGCCGGATATGTTTTTGGCATGGGAGAGGAGAAGGGGCGCGAGCCGCTTTTGCTTGGAGAAGCTGCGGCCAAATTGCCGGGGGGTAAATATCAACTTAGCGCAAACCTCGAAAATTCCGAGCTTGATAATCTGGCATTTCTTTTGGGGACCTATAGGTTTGAGCGCTATAAATCCAGCGGTGATCCGGTGGAGCTTTTTGGCCTCGATGATAGCAGCCAACAGGCTAAAATTCTAAGCGAAGCAGCTTTTATCGCCCGCGATCTTATAAATACGCCAGCCAATGATCTGGACCCTGAAAAGTTTGAAGAATATATCAGGTCTTTTGCAAGCCAGAGAAAAATGACCTGCAAATCCATCATTGGTGACGATCTGCTTGAACAAAATTTTCCCATGGTCCATGCGGTTGGTCGCGCTGCCGAGCAGGCCCCCCGTTTGCTGGATTTGAGCTGGGGACCAAAGAGCGGCCCCAAAGTCACTTTGGTTGGCAAGGGAGTAACATTTGACAGCGGGGGATTGAGCATAAAACCTGCGGCTGGAATGTTATTGATGAAAAAGGATATGGGCGGCGCTGCCAATGTTTTGGGGCTGGCCCATGCAATTATAGCTGCAAAACTGAATTTGCGCTTGCGGGTTTTGCTGCCGATTGTCGAGAATTCAGTTTCTGCAAATTCATTTCGTCCCGGCGATATATTGCGCTCCCGATCCGGTTTGAACGTAGAAATCGGTAATACCGATGCCGAAGGGCGGCTTATTTTAGCTGATGCTCTAAGTTTGGCCTCGGAAGAAAAGCCGCAAATGCTCATAGATATGGCAACCCTTACTGGAGCAGCCCGGGTTGCACTTGGCCCCGATCTTCCCCCGCTATATACCGATAACCAAAAACTGGCCCGCGAACTTATGGACTTGGGGGGACAGTGGGGCGACCCCTTGTGGCATATGCCGCTTTGGGACCCCTATGATGACAACCTTTCGTCTTCCATTGCTGATGTGAACCATATCAGTGCGACAGGTTTTGCCGGTTCGGTCACAGCTGCGCTTTTCTTGCGCCGATTTGTGAAAAATGTTGATGACTGGGTGCATCTGGATATATTTGGCTGGGCCCCGAAATCCCGCCCCGGTCGCTCGCTTGGGGGGACAGATCAGGGAATTCGCGCGACTTTTATGATGCTTAAACAAAAGTTCGCTTGATCAACCTTACCAGCCTGCCCCTAATATCCACAATCCATGTTTACCAGATTAACTAGTTCCAATCCGTTTTCATGATCCCGTATAACCCGTGCAAAATAAGAAGCGCCGCTTTCAGGGCTGGAGATAGCTGCGATATGGGGCGTTATATAACAATTGTTCAACTGCCACAGACCGCTGTCTTTTGGCAGGGGTTCGATATTAAACACATCAAGGCTGGCCGCTCCAAGGGTGCCGTCTTTGAGCGCTTTTTCAATATCGGTTTCGTTTTGATGCCCGCCCCGGGCAACGTTGATTATTGCCGGCCCGCCTCGCAAATTGTCCCGGCGAAGTTTTGTGAAATTGTCATAATTTAATATGCCAGAAGTTTCAGGGGTGAGCGGCAGCAGATTGACAACAATGTCGGTTTGCTCAAGAAAAGAATTCAGCTGGTCGGGGCCAAAAAACTCGGTTATGCCCTCGATATTTTTGGGCGAACGGCTCCATCCGTTTACCTGATAGCCCATGGATTTCAGTTGCGTTGCTGCATCTTTTCCCAAAACCCCCAACCCCATAATTCCGACACTTATATCCCATGAGGGGGGCGGGTAATATTGATCCCATTTCCCTTTGATCTGATCTGCTTTGAAACGGGAAAATCCGCGATGATGCATGGTTACATTTGCAATCACATAATCACTCATGCATCGGGTTAATTCATCATCCACATAGCGAACAATTGGTGTGGTTTGCGGCAGGTTAGGATGGGTAAGCAAAGCATCAACGCCGGCCCCAAGGCACAATACCGCCTTGAGATTATTCAGCCCGTCAAAAGCGTTTTCTTCAGGCTTCCAGACGAATATATAGTGAATATCATCGGGATTAAAATCATCATCTCTGGTGACAATTTTATAGCTGCCCAAAAGCTTTCGCAACCGTTTGGCCCACAGCTTTTCATCCACTTCCTGCAAATGCAATAATAGCATTTTTGCCGCTCCTTATAAAAACGGACCGCCCTTTTTATAAAGAAGCGGCCCGTTTGTTATTTTGCAATTAGGGTTTCAACCTGAAAATTCCCGGCTAGCCAGCCATCGCTGACCACCCCTACTGGGGCAGCTCAACCGGGCTTTCGGACAAAGTTCTAAGATATGCCAACAAATTGGCCCGATCGGCTTCCTTGCTCAAACCCCGATAGGCCATTTTGGTTCCCGGAGCATATTCTCTCGGGTTGATCAAAAATCCATTGAGGCTTTCAAAGCTCCAGACGTCTCCGGCTTCTCCCATGGCCACAAGTGTATCGGAATAATTGTAGGTTGCATTTGCACCAATTTGGCTTCCGATTATGTCATAAAGCACAGGTCCGGCCTTGTTGCCCTGACCCTGTTCAAAATTGTGACATGCGGCACAACTGCGCGCTACCCGAACGCCCTTGGTTGCATCACCACCAGCCAGTAGCATGGCAATTTCAGACATTTCGCTTGCAGGGGCGGCAGGAGCTGCTTCTTCTGCAGCAACAGGAGCTACCTCTTCAGCAGCAGCAACCGGTGTGGCTTCTTCAGCAACAGCAGAGGTTTCCGCAGCAGCAGGCGCAGCTCCCTCTTCGGTCGCTCCCTCTTCAACTACAGGTGCAGCTTCTTCCATAGCAGCTTCAGCTGCCGGGAAATCTACAGGAGTTTCTGAGAGGGATTGCAGATAGGCCAGCAAATCAGCCCGGTCCTGTTCTTTGCGCATTCCCGGATAGGTCATTTTTGTACCCTCGGCAAAACCCTTAGGAGAACCAATAAAGCTGTTTAGAGCCTCATATGTCCAAACACTGCCATCCTGGTTCATTTGTGAAAGAACATCGGAATAGGCGAAGGTGGCATTTCCACCGATTGAGGCTCCAACAATATCATAAAGCGGTGGGCCGGATTTGTTTGGACCGCCCTGATCAACAGAGTGGCAGGCGGCGCAACTTCTAATCAGGCGCGAGCCGTTCGATGCTGAAGATGCCGCCAGCAGTTCGGCCAGCGGAACAGCTGCAACTTCAACCACAGCAACTGCGGCACTGCCATCATCCGCTTCCGGCAAAGTATAGCCCGGACCTTCGCCCTCAATGGGTGCATAAAGAGCATCGGCAATAAAGCCAACGCCCATTATCAATATCACGGTGCCAAGAACAGCACCCAGGATTTTGTTAAATTCAAAAGAGTTCATCTGGTTTCTCCACACCAAGGTCGCCCAAGGCCAAATCAAGTTATTTCAAATCAAGTTATTTCAAGTCAATTATTCTGCAATGTTAAATTGTTTAAGAGGCTAATTAAATTTACCTAAAACTAGCCCTCGATAACTGATTCTCGTTAAGTTTAGTTGCGTGCAAACTATAAGCAACCCTGCCACGGCGCAACAGGGTTTGCCACAAGTGCGACAAAGGGCGCAAAAAGTCCACAATTTCCTTGGTTTTCTTTTCTAGTGCGCATGTTGCTTAGGTCTTGACCCTGGATATTTTTGCTCTAATTCATGAAGATTATATGGCCCGCACGAACATAAACGGGCTTATATGTAAAAAACCGCAAGTGCACATGGGTGAACTAATGAACGCTGACCGTGAAAAGCCAAAAACCGAAGCCGCCTCAAAAACTAATGCATTTCCAAAAACTA
>CAZMVQ010000001.1:14793-23389 GCA_964569865.1 uncultured Devosia sp. | reverse complement strand
TGCATTTCCAAAAACTATTGCATTTCCAAAAACTATTGCATTTCAAGGAGAGCTTGGCGCATTTTCCCATGCAGCGGCTTTGGCCACATTCCCGGATGGTAAACTTTTACCCTGTGTAACCTTTGAGCAGACAATTGCCGCCGTGCAGGAGGGCGAAGCTGATTTTGCCGTGGTGCCTGTGGAAAATTCCCTTTATGGACGCATTACCGACATCCATCATATTTTGCCCCAAAGCTCTCTTTTTATTGTTGGTGAATATTTTCTCCCCATTCGCATGAACCTGCTTGGATTGGCGGGGGCAAAGCTAGCTGACATTAAATCTGTGCAAAGCCTGTCTGTGGCTTTGGGCCAGTGTCGCCGGTTTATTTCTAAACATGGTCTAACAGCGATAAATGCCGTTGATACGGCAGGCTCTGCCCGGGAAGTGGCGGAACTGGGCGACAAATCGCGCTCTGCAATCGCCTCCACCATTGCGGCCCAAATTTACGGGTTGGAGATAATAGAAAAAAATATCGAGGATGCCTCCCATAACACTACCAGATTTTTGATAATGTCGCGGGACAAGTCCGAGCCGGCCCCTGATGGCAATAATATCAAAACCACATTTATTTTCAGGGTGCGCAATGTTCCCGCAGCCCTTTATAAGGCTATGGGCGGATTTGCCACCAATTCCGTCAACATGCTCAAGCTGGAAAGCTATATGGTCGAAGGCTCGTTTACCGCGACCCAGTTTTATGCGGATATTGAGGGGCACCCTGACGATAAAAATGTGCAACTGGCTTTTGAAGAACTTGGCTTCTTCACGGACCATTTCTCTATTCTTGGTGTATATCCCGGAGCAAAAAATTAGAATAGCCTTCAAATAAACTGCGGGTTTTGTCGCTTTCCTCTTGCATCTGGCAGGGCGATGGCACAAATAAAACCTTAGGAAGGCTGGCGCGGACAATTCTCTCGCCAACCGGGTCAGGTCCGGAAGGAAGCAGCCCTAACGAGCTTTGAAATGGGTCGTTGCCAGCTTTCCGCCAAGCTTTTGGGTCAATACTCTTTTTTTAAGTATTGAGTGAGTTGGGGTTATGCCCCTGACCCCATACCCTTTCCCTCTGGCCAAACTCGTTCCATTTGGCCAAAAAAGAGCAGTTCTGCAAATGGCTGACCAGAAAAATAAAAGTGATCAGGCCGAGAAGCCTTATCTGGTTCTGGCCCGCAAATACCGCCCGACGGATTTTTCCGGTCTGGTTGGTCAGGATGCAATGGTGCAAACCTTTGCCAATGCCTTTAAGTCGGGACGGGTCCACCACGCTTTTATTTTAACCGGCGTTCGCGGGGTCGGCAAAACCACCACGGCCCGAATTCTGGCCCGCGCCTTTAATTTTGAAAATGAAGATTCAAAACGCCCCACTCTGGATATTCAACAACCAGGTGTGCATTGTCAGGCAATTATCGAGGGCCGACATGTGGACGTTATCGAGATGGATGCGGCCTCAAATACCGGCATTGACGATATTCGCGAAATCATTGATTCGGTAAAATACGCGCCTGCTTCAGCTCCCTTTAAAGTTTATATAATTGATGAGGTGCATATGCTCTCCAAGCAGGCCTTTAATGGTCTGCTTAAAACTCTGGAAGAGCCGCCCCCCTATGTGAAGTTTATTTTTGCCACAACGGAAATTCGCAGCGTGCCGATTACGGTGCTTTCGCGCTGTCAGCGGTTTGATTTGCGACGGGTAAATTCCGATGTGATGATGGGGCATCTCACGTCTTTGCTCGAACAGGAAAATGTCGAGTTTGAAAGTGATGCACTGGCCATGATCATCAGGGCCGGGGAGGGTTCTGTTCGCGATTGTCTTTCCCTGACCGATCAGGCCATTGCCCACGGGGATGGAAAAATTGTCTCTAATACCGTAAAAACTATGCTCGGACTTGCCGATCGTACCCAATCCATAGACCTGTTTGAGGCTTTGCTGAGTGGAGAAATTGCTCCGGCCCTTGCGCTGGCCCGCACGCTTTATGATGTCGGGGTCGATCCATTGGCAATCATATCTGATCTGGCCCGCTTTACCCATCTGGTTTCGCGAACAAAAATTGTTCCAACCACCGCCAACGATATTTCGATCTCTCCGGATGAGAGAGATAGGGCAGAGAAGTTCTCAGGACAATTATCCATGCGGGTTCTCACTCGTACATGGCAGATATTGCAGCAGGGCCTGAGTGAAATTTCAAGATCGGGCGATGCCGTGCAGGCAATGGAAATGGTGCTGATTAAACTTGCCTATGCTGCGGACCTTCCAACTCCTGATGAGCTGATAAAAAAGCTGCAAAATCAGTCAGGATCTGAGCAAAACACATCTCCCCCTACTGTTTCATCGTCCAGCAATTCTGCTCCAAAACCGCAGCTTTCCGCAGTGTCTGGCGGTGGGCAGGGTCTAGCCCGGGAACAGCAGATTTTAGCCGATCCAGCGGTCTCTATGGCGCCAGATG
This sequence comes from uncultured Devosia sp., assembly GCA_964569865.1. Lineage (GTDB taxonomy): Bacteria > Pseudomonadota > Alphaproteobacteria > Rhizobiales > Devosiaceae > DROE01. The sequence goes on along the minus strand of CAZMVQ010000001.1, from coordinate 20,911 downwards.
CTGACCTGAATAATAATAAAACAAATTCTCCCCAAAATTTTTCTCAACTCATAGCGCTTGCTTCAGCAGAGCGCGATTTGGCAATTAAGCACGCCCTTGAAACTGACGTCAGGCCAATCAGTTTTGTCAAAGGACATATAGAAATTGCTCTGACTAAAAATGCCGATCGTTCAATTGTTTCCACTCTGGCGACAAGATTAAAGCAATGGACTGGTGAAAACTGGCTGGTCAGCCTGTCCAATAAAGATCAAGAAGGTCTGCAAAAAAGCGCCCCGACTGTGCGTGAAACAAAAGCAAGCCAAAAAGCCTCCCTGTTTGAAGCGGCAAACAGTGATGAGATGGTTTTGGCGGTTATGAAGACCTTTAAAAATGCGCAACTGGTTGAGGTTAGTGAACTGAATTCTCCTCAATCCGATGGAAACAAAAAACAAGTCGATAAAAACAACAAAAGTCAGGATAAAGAATGAAAGACATAATGGGCATGATGGGCAAAATGCAGGAAATGCAGGAAAAAATGTCCCAAATGCAAGAAGAGATAGAAAATTCCCTTGTTGAGGGCAGCGCCGGGGGAGGCATGGTCAATGTTTCACTTTCAGGCAAGGGTGAGCTTAAAGCTCTTAAGATCGACCCCTCACTGCTTAACCCTGATGAAGCGGAAATTCTTGAAGATCTGTTGATAGCTGCCCATAGTGATGCTTTGGGTAGAGCTGATGCTTTAAAGTCTGAAAAAATGCAGGATATTACCGCCGGTCTGCCAATTCCACCGGGAATGAAATTGCCGTTTTAGGGACCCGATCCCAGTTTTTAACATTGGGTATTTTTCTGCCCGGAGAATAAATCCATGTCCAAATCCAGCGGCAGCGAAATTGAGCAGCTTGTGCAGCTTTTATCCCGACTGCCCGGCCTTGGTCCGCGTTCTGCCCGCCGCGCGGTGTTGCATCTTATAAAGCGCAAAGACGGTTTGATGATACCATTGTCGGGGGCCTTGCAGCGGGCAGTTGAGGCGGTTGTTGAGTGCACCACTTGTGGAAATATTGATACGATTTCCCCCTGCGCTATTTGCTGCGACCCAAGGCGCATGCAAAAATCCATGCTGATTATTGTCGAGGATGTAGGGGATTTGTGGGCGCTGGAACGGGCTGCAATCGGGGCCGTTCGCTATCATGTTCTTGGCGGAGTGCTTTCTCCCCTCGATGGCATTGGTCCCGAGGACTTAACAATTGATGCCCTGATCGGGCGCGCAAATGAGTTTGGCGAGATCGTTATTGCGCTCAACGCCACGGTTGAAGGGCAGACCACGGCCTATTTCATTACCGATCGCCTTAAGGGAATGGATATAAAAATCACCCGTCTGGCCCACGGAATTCCGGTTGGTGGCGAGCTGGATTTTCTTGATGAGGGCACGCTCTCTCAGGCATTAAAGGCCAGAACCACGCTTTAGACGCGCCTGTCATTTATCCGATAACCGGCCACCACTTATCGGCGACACGCTTTATTCGGATTAGGTTTTTTGATCGGGCGAAGTCAAAAATTCGGGCACGTTTTCGGTTTTTTCAAGTTCGGAAACTTTTAGATTCTGCTGCTCACTTTCACCCTCATTCTCACTTGCACCCCCGTCCCATCCAGCCGGAAACTGTTTGGAGTTTTTCGCACCAAGTTCGCCCAGCATTTCCACCTGTCTGATTACATTGCCCGGCCCGCTGGTTAATTGTCCTTTTGCATCATCATAGTTTTTTCTGGCCGATAAAAGGCTCTTGTCCATTTTGTCCATACTGCCCAAAAAACTTACAACCTTGTCATAAAGCAGCCCGGCTCTGCTGGCGATTTCTTCGGCATTTTTCTTGCGGTTCTCGATTTCCCAGACATTGGCGACCGTTCTTAGGGCTACCATCAATGTGGTTGGCGTGGTGATATAGACATTTTTGGATATGGCAAAATCAATCAGGTCTGGCTGATTTTCAAACGCTGCCGAAAACGCCCCCTCGATGGGAATAAACATCATCACATAATTAAGGGCAGAGCCGGAATGTATCTGATAATCCTTAGCCCCAAGAGTTTTGATATGGGAGCGCAGGGAAACTATATGTTCGCTCAGAAATTTTTCGCGTTCATCTTCATCATCACTATTTGAAAAAGCCTCGAACGCGGTAAGGGAAACTTTTGAATCAACTACAAGCCTGTCATCATTGGGGAACAAAACTTCCACATCGGTGCGCACCAGAGAGCCACTTTCAGAGCGATGACTTTGCTGGGTTAGATATTGTAGGCCCTCCCTCAAACCGCTTTTTTCAAGGATAGAACTAAGGATCATTTCCCCCCATGCCCCTTGCGTGTGCGAATTGCCCTTAAGGGCTTGGGTCAGATTAGTTGCCTCCGTGCTCATGCGCAGACTGTCCTCGGTCAGGGTTTTCATCTGCTCGGCAAGGCGGGCGCTTCCCTCATAGGTTTGCTTTTGAAATTCGCCAATTTTTTCGGCCAACGGTTTTAACAGATCCCCAACCTGCTGCCGATTTTGGCGGCTGAATTTCTCCCCGTGAGAAGTTAATACCTCTTCGGCCAACAGTTTGAAATTACCACTCATCTGGGAGCGGATATATTCATTCTGTTTTTGTTGTTCCCCCATCTGCGCCTGTAATCCGGCCGCTCTGGCTTCAAGGTCCGTATTATTCTGACGCAGATTTTGAAGATCAATATCTAAGTCACGAATGCGCAATTGAAGATCGGCGATTTGCTTGTTGTGCCTCTCTTGCGCTGCGTTGCTCGTAGCAATTGCATCTTGTTCTATCCGCAAACTGTTGGAGCGCTGCCAAAGCATAATTATAATCGCAATGATTATAAATATGCCAATTCCCAGCATCGCCAGAAACAGTTCGAGGCTGATTTTTATATCCCCGATGTTGAATAAAATATTTTCCATGGGAGTTTAAATATACGATTCGCGACGAATTCGGTACGGATTGCTTTAGACAGAGGCTAAATTCAAGGTTGACCAGCCTTCACAAAATCATCATATCACTTAAATATAGGCCTGCCTGATTGCGCCCTGATGCCGGTTGCGCTGTGACTACACAGGATTTTGAGAAAATTCTTTAGCCTTGAACCTGATTTTTAAGAGAACTGATATGGCACTAAAACAGATATTGTTGATACCCGATAGCAGACTTCGCCAGATTACCGAGCCAGTTGTCACCATTGATCAGCGTATAAAAACCCTGGTCGAAGACATGTTTGAAACCATGTATGATGCTCCGGGCATCGGTCTTGCCGCCCCCCAGATTGGCGTTATGGAGCGTTTGATTGTTGTTGATTGCGCCAAGCGCGAAGACGAAGACGAACGTGAAGCCGAAAACGGGGCTGAAGAAGGTATCAAGGAAGCAGATTTGGATCTGGAAGCTGAGCAAAACCCTGAGCCAGAACCTGAACCGGATCCCGATCCAATCGCCATGATCAATCCTGAGATTATCTGGTTTTCTAACGAGATTTCGGTCTATGAAGAGGGCTGTCTTTCCATCCCCGATTATTATGAGGATGTTGAGAGGCCGACCCGTTGTACCGTGCGTTATATGGATATGGATGGTAAAACAATTGAGCGCGAGCTTGATGGTCTGCTTTCCACCTGCGTGCAGCATGAGGTTGATCATCTGGATGGAAAGCTTTTCATTGATTATCTGTCGCGTTTGAAACGTGAGCGAATTACCAAAAAATTTCAAAAGGCAGCCAAACGTGCAGCTGAGTGAGGCCTGTAGATTTCATATATTGAATTTTGTGCGCGAGGAAAAAATCCCATGCGCGTAATTTTTATGGGAACTCCCCATTTTGCCGTGCCATCCTTGCAGGCAATAATTGCCAACGGCCATGATGTGGTGGCCTGCTATACCCAGCCCCCGCGCCCGGCCGGGCGTGGACAGATCGCAAAACCAGGCCCGGTGCAAATGGCGGCAATGGACGCCAATATTGAGGTTTTTACTCCTAACTCCCTGAAAAACCGCGAGCAGCAAATTTTATTCGCCTCCCACAAGGCAGACGTGGCAATTGTGGTTGCCTATGGTCTTTTGCTTCCCCTGCCAATATTGCAGTCACCAAAATTTGGCTGCTTGAACCTGCATGGCTCAAAATTGCCGCGCTGGCGTGGAGCGGCCCCAATTCAACGCGCTATAATGTCCGGTGATACGATTAGCGCCGTTGAGATTATGCAGATGGATGAAGGCCTTGATACGGGCGATATCGCGCTATCAGCGCCAATTGCTATTGGTCCCGATACCAGCGCTGGCGAGCTACACGATGAAATGATGATGCTTGGTGCTGATCTGATTGCTAAAGCCCTTAAAAAGCTGGAGCGTCAGGAGTTGCGCTTTTCCCCGCAATCAAATGAGGGAATAACCTACGCCAAAAAAATTGCCAAATCAGAAGCACGCATTGATTGGAAACAGCCAAATATTACGTTGCACAATCTTGTTAGAGGCCTGTCACCATATCCGGGTGCATGGAGTGAATTTCAGATAAAAGGTAAGCCGGTTAGGGTAAAAATATTACAGGCAAAACCAGTTGAGCGTTCCGGCAAGTCTGGAGAAATTTTGGGGAACGGAACAAACCTCAAATTATCCATTGCCTGTGGGCAAGGCGCACTGGAAATTTTGCGCGTGCAACGTGCAGGCGGTGGACCAATGAGCTTTTTAGATTTTATCCGTGGCACTGGCGACCTGTCCGGTCAGATTTTGGCGGTTGAATAAAACATGCCCAGATATCGTATAGTGGTGGAATATGATGGAACCCCTTATGTGGGCTGGCAACGTCAGCCCGATCATCCAAGCGTGCAGCAATGTCTGGAAACAGCTATAAACGGATTTTCGGGCGAACAGGTTGATACTCAGGCCGCCGGGCGCACCGATGCCGGTGTGCATGCTTTTGGGCAGGTTGCACATTTTGATCTGGATCGCCAATGGGATGCTTTTCGGGTTGGTCAGGCGTTGAACTTCCATCTCAAACCCCAGCCGATTGTTGTTACATCATGCGAATTGGTCGATGATCAGTTTCAGGCCAGATTTTCAGCCCTTTCCCGTCACTATTTATATAAAATTCTCAATCGGCGCGCCCGCCCCACATTGCAACTGAACCGGGTCTGGCATGTTCCGGTAGAGATGGATTCAGCTTTAATGCACGAGGCGGCTCAGGTGCTTGTTGGCGAGCATGATTTTACAACTTTTAGGGCCGCTGAATGTCAGGCAAAATCGCCCATAAAAACACTGGATAAAATTGCAGTAGACAGCATTGGCGAGGAAATTTTTATCCGGGTCAGCGCCAGAAGTTTTTTGCACCATCAGGTGCGATCGATAACCGGTTCCTTAAAAATGGTCGGGGAGGGTAAATGGGGGGTTGATGACTTAAAAAATGCCCTCGAAGCAAAAGACAGGTCATGGTGTGGCCCCATGGCCCCCGCCGCCGGACTATATCTCGTTAGCGTTGATTATTGACCCAAAGCCCCTTCGGGTAAAAAAGAGCCAACAATCATCAACCCGACCAGAATGCCCACAAGTTGCGCGATTAAAAACATGGCAATTTGCATAGGTTTCAAGGTGACTATCAGACGCGCAATGTTGATTTCGGAAATCAATACAATTGCCCCAACCATCAATATGGACATTTCAGGGCTGACATTAAGAAGCATCAACACCACCGACAATGCAGTGATATAAAACGTGGCCCAGTTATCAGCCACCAGATAAGGCACCAGACCATCCAAGCGACCAAACTGGCGCAGGGCCAGCGCGCCAAACGCGGTTTGGATGGCAAACAGGGTAATCACCATTAAAATTGCTGATGTGGGGGTGAGCATTGCGGCATGTTCAACCTCTGTTTGCCGCCCCATTATGGCAGGCAAAAAGGCATTGAAGGTTGCAGCCACCAAAAAGGCAATAAAGCTGCCTGCTAGTCCACGCAGGCCAAGGTCAAAATATTCCCCCGCATTGCGCCGCCCCAATAACAGGGCAACGGTTCCGCGCCCGGCATCAACTAATTCTTGAATATTTGACTTGTTCATAAATGACCTAGGTTTTTGCACGAGGGGTATTTTTCTTTCATAGCTTTAATTGTTGTTAGCATTTTGGGTCAAGGCCCAAGT
>CAZMVQ010000001.1:10901-14693 GCA_964569865.1 uncultured Devosia sp. | reverse complement strand
TAGGTATTGGAGAAAAAATTGTCCATGATTTGCAGATAAATCTTTTCAAGATCATATAGTTGAAAAATTTCCACCCGCTCATCAACCTGATGCATGGTTTGGCCAACCAGTCCACATTCTACTACCGGGCAATAATTGGCAATAAAACGAGCATCAGAGGTGCCACCAAATGTTGCAAGCTCAGGCACAAGTCCGGTAATGGATTTTACGGCATCGCTGACAATCTTTACATCATCAGATATGGGCGAAACAAAACAATTGGCCACTTTGCCCAATTGACGCCACTCTATTTCAAATCCGCTTCCTTTAACTTCGCCAATTCGCGCTTCGATCCATGCGATAATGGAAGGTTCGTCCCAGATCTCGTTAAAGCGGATATTAAAGCTTAAAGTGCCAATGGCCGGAATGACATTTGCCGCCTCGTTACCAATGTCTATTGAGGTTACTTCAAGATTTGAGGGCTGAAAATGCTCTGTTCCATCATCAAGTTTTGTATCGCTTAACATTTGCGTAAGACGTGCCAGCACCGGCACCGGATTGTTTGCCCTTTGCGGATATGCGGAATGGCCCTGCTTGCCACGAATTGAGATAATACCGCTGATAGATCCGCGCCGGCCCACCTTGATATTATCCCCTAGAATTTGGGCTGAACTTGGCTCCCCAACGATGGAGAAATCAAACTTGTGACCCTGTTCAACTGCCCATTCCAATAGTTTTTCCGTGCCGTTTATGGCATCGGATTCTTCATCATTTGTGATGGCTAAAGAGATAATTCCATTTTTCTCGGTCTGGTTTCTAACAAAAACTGCCGCAGCAGCGCAAAAAGCCGCCACGCCACTTTTCATATCCACCGCCCCCCGGCCCCATATCTGACCTTCAGCCTCAACGGCCTCAAACGGATCATGGGTCCACTCATCTATATTGCCCGCAGGCACCACATCCGTATGGCCGCCAAACAACAGATGACGCCCTTCTGTTCCCCGCGTGGCAAACAGATTATCAACCGGATAGGAGCCATCCCCCTCAAATTTAACTCTGGCGCACTTAAATCCCAACGGGGTCAAAAAGGCCTCTAGCACATCCAGAACGCCATCTTCATTCGGGGTGACAGAGCGGCAGCGCATCAGGTCTTGCAACAGGGTTTTTGTATCGGTTGCTATGGTTTCATCGGACATATTTATATCACTTGGTATGTTTGATTATCTGTGTGGTGAATGAAACTAGATTGCAGCTCTTATGACCCTAGTCCCGCAACAAATCATTGATGGAGGTTTTTGAGCGGGTTTTTTCATCGACCCGCTTAACAATCACCGCACAATACAGCGAGGGACCCATCGTACCGTCAGGAAACGGTTTGCCGGGCATGGAGCCAGAGACCACAACAGAATAGGGCGGAACTTCACCCATATGAATTTCCCCGGTATTGCGATCAACAATTTTTGTCGACTGCCCGATAAATACTCCCATGGAAATTACCGAGCCTTCGCGCACGATCACCCCTTCAACAACTTCAGAGCGGGCACCGATAAAGCAATTATCTTCGATGATGACGGGACCGGCCTGCAAGGGCTCAAGAACTCCGCCAATGCCAACGCCACCGGACAGGTGTACGTTTTTGCCGATCTGGGCGCACGAGCCAACGGTAACCCATGTATCAACCATGGTTCCCTCACCTACCGAGGCACCAAGATTAACAAATGAGGGCATTAAAACCGCTCCCTTGGCAATATGGGCCGATTTTCTGACAATGGCTCCCGGCACGGCGCGAAAACCTGCCCTCTTAAAGCGCTCGCTGGTCCAACCGGCAAATTTTGAGGGCACCTTGTCCCACCAGATGGCCCCGCCGGGGCCTCCCTCAATCGCTTCCATGTCGTTGAGAACAAAGCCCAAAAGCACGGCTTTTTTCAGCCATTGATTGACCTGCCATTCTCCCTTTTCATTCCGCTGTGCAACTCTTGCCTCCCCGCTATCCAAAAGCTCAAGCGCAGCCTCTACCGCCTGCCGAATTTCCCCTTTGGTGTTTAGCCCCAGCTCAGCACGCTTTTCAAATGCGTCATCAATGGTTTGGGATAGATCTGAGTGCTTCATGATGTTTCCTGAAAATTTGTATGGGTTTTGTTTGCTTTCAGCGTGCAGCATAGACAGTTTTGACCTTTATTAAAACCACATTAAAACCAGAAGAATGAGAATTTTTGGACTGTTGGGCCGTAGGTCCTGACCCTAGACACTTCCACCGTTAATTAACTCTACTCATGCAACATTGCTTAATTCAATTTCAAAGATGCCTTATATTAAGGAGCACCCGATTCATGGCCAAATGCCATCACACACCATTGCGCACGTCAAAGCAGGATATCGAGCAGGCGCGCCAGGTTCCTGTAACTCCCCAAACCCAAGCTCAGGCCTATAAACTGGCATTTTCCGATGAGGAATTCATGACTTCTCAGGAAATGCGCGGGATACGTTTTCAGCTGGAATATCAAAAGCCTGAACTATGGTTGCGCGAACGCGAAGTCAATTCAACCATTGTGCTGTTTGGTGGGGCGCGAATTGCAGAGCCGGGAACCGATCCATGGGCCGCAAAGACCGAACTGGCAAAAAAGAACCTGATCAAAAGTTCAAAATATTACGACGAGGCCAGATTGTTTGCTCAATATGCCTCCCTTACGTCAAAACTGATGGATTATAAGGAATATATGGTGGTTACCGGCGGTGGTCCCGGTGTTATGGAGGCGGGAAATCGTGGTGCTCAGGAAGTTGGCGCCCCCTCGATAGGTTTTAACATTGTTCTGCCCCATGAGCAGGCTCCAAATGCCTATGTCAGCCCGGAATTTTGCTTTAATTTTCACTATTTCGCCACCCGCAAAATCCACTTTTTATTGCGGGCCAAGGCCGTTGCAGTATTTCCGGGAGGATTTGGCACTCTGGACGAGTTTTTTGAAACCTTAACCCTTATTCAAACCGGGCGTATGCAAAGGGTTCCGGTTATTTTGTTCGGAGGCGAGTTCTGGAGGCGGGTGATAAATATTGAAGCCCTTGTCGAGGAGGGAACCGTTTCCCCTGAAGATGTTGATCTGTTTACCATCGTTGATAATGCCAAAGATGGCTGGCAGATTATCCGCAAATTTTATGATTTGCCTGAGGTTTCATTGGAGCCGGTAATCCCCGAAAAACAATGAAATTAAAAAACTCTCCCCGGCGATTGAAACCGGGGAGAGTAAGGTTCTGGCCCTGGGGTTTTGACCCTGAACAATTACTGATTTGCAGTAACACTGATATTTAGCAGATCATTGGCAATTGACGGATTTTGCGTTGCCGCAAACAAAGCCATGAATGGAACCGGCTCGGCTGGTTCTGCTTTAATCTCAATATTTCCCGGATTGGTAAGGAAGCCGGTTGCCGCATCAATAACCTGTTCCTGCAGTGCGGGCATTCCCAACGGACCAAGAATTGCAGGCAATATGCTTAGGGCCATGGTAACAAACCCTTTGCGTGACACGCCCTGATCGGCGGCCATGAATTCCAGAACATTGTTGGTTACTGAATCATCGTTAAAACGGATTGATATACCCGAAACTGAAAGCTGTGCCGCCATTGACATCAGCAATTGCATTCCGGCCATTTCAGCCTGAGAGGACGTGGCGTCCATTTCCTGCATGGCTTTTCCCTGCTCTTGCAACGATTGGGCAAGTTCAAGCGTATATCCAAGAATATCGGCGTTGATGATCAACTCGCCCACACCCTCAATTGCAACGGAAGAATCAATAACGGATAAAAGTCCGGTGTCGATTA
>CAZMVQ010000001.1:0-10801 GCA_964569865.1 uncultured Devosia sp. | reverse complement strand
GATATTACTGGCAATAACATTGCGAATTTCAAGCCTGATGCCATCATCGGTAAAATCAATATCGTTAAAAACCGCACGTTCAGCTGTATAGCCACCGTCTGCGCTCGCCTGAACTCCCTCGAATGTCACCGTGCCATCCAGAATTTTTTCAGCGCGGGATCCTCCAACGCCTTCAATATCCCAATCAGAAAGAATAATGTTATCTCCATCTGCAACGGCGCTGCCAAAATTTATTTCAAGCGTTGAATAGGATTTAAAAGTTGCGCTCAATTTATCGGCAAAATCCCTTGCCTCTTGAGCTATGGCGCTTGATGGCAGCATCATTGTTGCGATTGCTACCGCTCCAACAATCCTGGATGCTAAAAGTTTCATTTTTTATTCCTTCAGTTTTTTATGAGCAATTAATTCTGAGAGGGTTTAACCCCGATTTTATGAATTTAATTTCAATGAATTCAAAAAGTCCACCAGATCATCGGTTGTATGGTGAATATGGTCTTCATCCCCCTTTTGCTCAAGCTCCCAGCTCTCTACCTGAGAATGGGAAAACTCTTGATCCGAAATCACCTGAATTGTTGACATGCCAAGCAAATGCGGCACTTTCAGGTTTTTTTCCAGATCATCAAACATTGCAGCATTTTTGGGGTTGATATTGTGGTCTTTCAAAAATTTGTCATAGGCTGGTTGTTCCGGCTTGGGGATAAGTCCGGCGGCACGAATATCAAACATGCCATCAAACAATTCCAAAGCTCCAAGTCGTCTTAAAACTGCCTCGGTATGGCCCATATCAGCATTGGTGAATATGTATTTTTTCCCCGGCAGTGAAATTATGGTTTCAACCAGTTCCGGGTGGGCCTGCACTGGCGAATAGTCAATGTTGTGTACACTATCCAGATAATGATCAGGGTCCACATCATGATGCAGCATCAACCCGTTAAGGGTTGTGCCATGGTCCCGATAATAATCTTTTTGCAGACGGCGCGCCGCCACCATCTCCATGCCGGTAACTTTCATCATATATCGGGTGATCAGAGTATCCACCTGAGCAAACAGGTCGCAGGTTCTGGGATAAAGCGTATTATCCAGATCAAATACCCACGCTTCAATATGTTCTAACCCGTTCGTCAATTTATCTATAACTCCCAATTTTAGGCGCTACGCCTGAACCTAAAGATTCTTCAGAACCTATCTAACAATTAGAGTCCCGGCCCCGTATTCGGTAAAAAGCTCGATCAGGACCGCATGGGCAACTTTGCCATTAACAATCACCACCCCTTCAACACCCTCTTCAATAGCCTTGATGCAGGTTTGCACTTTTGGAATCATGCCCCCGCTTATCGTTCCATCATTGATTAGTGAACGGGCCTGTTTGATATTTAGTTTTTCAATCAGTTTTCCATCCCCATCCAGAACCCCCTCCACATCGGTAAGAAACAACAGGCGCTTTGCACCAAGGGCACCAGCGATTGCTCCGGCAAAAATATCGGCATTGATATTATAGGTATTGCCATCACGCCCCGGAGCAACGGGAGCAATAACCGGGATCATTTCTGAGTGGGCCAGAGTATCAAGCAGGGTTGTATCAATTTTCTCCGGCTCGCCGACAAATCCCAGATCAACAATCCTCTCGATATTGCTGTCCGGATCGGAGATGGATTTTTTCGTTTTTTTAGCGATGACCATATTGCCATCCTTGCCGCATAAACCAATGGCCCATTCCCCGTCGCGGTTTATCATCGCCACGATTTCTTTATTTATGGAACCGGCCAAAACCATTTCAACGATTTCCATGGTTTCCTTATCGGTCACTCTGAGACCACCCTCAAAGCGAGATTTAATTCCTAGCTTGTCGAGCATTCTGCCGATTTGCGGACCGCCACCATGCACCACAACCGGGTTGACCCCCGCCTGTTTTAGCATTGCAATATCCCGGGCAAATGCCTGACCCAGTTCAGGGTCGCCCATGGCATGTCCGCCATATTTTATAACAATTGTTTTGTCCTCGTGGCTCTGCATAAAAGGCAGTGCCTTGGCCAGAACGGCTGCGTCATGGCTTATGGTGTTTTTATCATTCATATTTTTGCTCTTGTATCACTGAAGCTTTTTGACATTCTTGGAACCTGTTATTCTCAACGCTTACAATCATAATCGTTCAATGTCTTGCAGATTTAGTGAATGCACGTGAAAGTTTGCAATTGAATGATCGCAGGTGAAATTGCCAATCATTGCTTGATTTATCACGGCCAACTTTCTATGTGCTGATTTTAGACAAATTATTGGTGTTTGGTTATATGAAACTGACAATTCTTTTGGCCGGTGAAAACCCTCCCGCTCTGCAAAATGATTTTGGCCCCTATGCTGATAAATTCATACGTATGTTTTCAGAGGTGGATTCATCGCTTTCATTTGACCAGATTGAAGTTCATGCGGGAGAGAAAATTCCAGAACCTAAAGAGCTTGAAGCAGTAATTGTCACAGGTTCGGCAGCCGGGGTTTATGATTATCTGGAGTGGATGGAACCGTTAAGAAATTTCATTCGCAAAGCCCATAATGCAAATCTTCCCATGTTGGGCATTTGTTTTGGCCATCAGGTAATTGCTGATGCCTTGGGTGGAGAAGTTATTAAGTCACCAAAGGGCTGGGGCCTTGGCCGCCATGTTTATCAAATGCAACCAACACCTGATTTTTTTCCCGACGGAACAAAAAAAATTGCTATTGCCGCCTCCCATAAGGATCAGGTAATAACACCACCCGTGGGAGCAAAAGTTTTTCTAAGTTCAAAATTCACCCCCAATGCCGGGCTGCTTTATGCCAATGGCACCACCATGAGCATGCAGCCCCACCCCGAGTTTGAAATTGAATATTCTAGGGCGATATTTGAATTGCGCCGGGGCAATCCTCTTTCAGAAACAGAAGTGGATGTGGCCGTTAAAACTCTTGAAAATCCGATAGATAACGAGCTTGTTGCCTTGGCACTGGTAGGCTTTTTTAAATCCGCCAAAAAGCATTCCAAATAAAGAAATCACCCGTTTAGGGGCCCCTGGTCTTTATTACTGACCTAGTCTTCAATAAAATCAGCAATGGTCGCGCGAAGTTCACCAATTCCTATGCCATTTTGCGACGAGGTAAGAATTACTTCTGGATAAGCCGCCGGACGTTTAGCGATGATTTCTTTGGTTTTTGCCACAGTTTTTTCCAAATCGCGCTGGGATGGTTTATCGATTTTGGTCAGAATTATCTGGTAGCTGACCGCATCCGTATCCAGCTCGTTCATAACGCTCAAATCATTGGCCTTTGGTCCGTGGCGAGCATCAATAAGCAAATATACCCGACGCAGATTGGCCCGTCCTCGCAAGTAAGAGTGGATCAGCTTGTTCCATGCCTCTACGGCAGGTTTTGGGGCACGTGCAAAACCAAATCCGGGCATATCAACAATGCGAACCGGCGCCAACTCGGCTTCAAAAATATTCAACTCTTGAGTTCGTCCCGGAGTATTGGATGTACGAGCCAGATTTTTGCGTCCGGTTAAGGCGTTGATCAAAGAGGACTTGCCCACATTGGAGCGTCCGGCAAACGCCACTTCAACCCGGTCGGGGGCGGGAAGGTCGCTAACTCTGACGCAACCTTTGATAAACTGAAAAGGCCGGGCGAATAATATGCGCCCGGCTTCATCTCTTTCAACGCTGTTTTCAAGCGCTTCGATATTGTTAGAGCTGTTATCTTGGGCCACTTTTTGAAAATCCTGATCAGGGTATTGCCCCAGGGTCAATACCCCGGGGTGCTTGGTTTCAGCTTGACCCTAGGGTCTTGGCCTTAGCTTGCGGGTTTATCGCCGTCAGCTTTTTTGCGCTTGAAAATATTTGTGATATTTTCCAGCAGATTAACATCAACCCCGTGGCGGCGCATGATGTAATATTGCTGAATAACACCCAAAAAGTTGTTCCAGGCCCAATAGATAACCAGCCCGGCCGGAAACGTGCCCAGCATGAAGGTAAAGATTATAGGCATCAGGCCAAAAATCATCTTCTGGGTAGGATCGGTAGGCGGAGGATTAAGCTGCATCTGCACCCACATGGTAATACCCATGATCAGGGGCCAGATGCCAATGGCCAAAAACGTGCCGATCAGTGGCAGAGCAGTCGGGTCATAGGGCAGCAGTCCCAGCAGGTTGAATATGTTGGTGGGGTCCCTTGCCGCCAGATCCTGTATCCAGCCAAAGAACGGAGCCTGACGCATTTCAATGGTTACGAACAAAACCTTATACAGGGAGAAAAATACCGGAATTTGGATCAGCATCGGCCAGCAACCGGAGACCGGATTGATTTTTTCGCGCTTGAACAATTCCATCTGCGCCTTTTGCATTCCGGGCCGGTCATCGCCAAACTTTTCCTGCAGGGCTTTTATTTCCGGCTGAACTTTCCTCATCGCCGCCATGGACGCATAGGACTTGTTGGCCAGCGGGAAAAATATCGCTTTTACCATAACCGTCACCAGCAAAATGGCGACGCCAAAATTGCCCGTTAATTCAAATAACCAGCGGATAACAATGAACATGGGACGGGTGATGAAGTTAAACCAGCCCCAGTCGATCATTAATTCAAAGCGATCAATTTCCAGCTCGTTTTCATATTTATAGATATCAGCTTCAACCTTGGCCCCTGCAAAAACATAGCTTTTATTATCTGCTGTACCATTTGCAGCCACGACCGTGGGTGATCTCACCACAAAACTGGTCTGATAAATGTCATTCTGGGCCGGTTTGTTCCACGAGAAGCGTGCGTTGACCGGCGTTCCCGGCTCTGGAATAACAGCCGCTGCCCAATATTTATCGGTAAATCCGAGCCAGCCGCCATTGGCTTCATAATCTATCTGACGATCATCGCGCAGATCTTTATAGGATTTCTCAACCAGATTGTTGTCCCCAAGAACTCCGATCGGTCCTTCATGGAGAATAAAAAATCCTGCAACATCTGGGGTTTCATACCGGGCGACACGGGCGTAGGGGAACAGTGCAATGTCACCGTTGGAATTGTTGCTTACTGTCTGAGTGATGGTGAACAAATATTTGTCGTCGATTGCAATGGAGCGGGTAAATACAACGCCTTCACCATTATCATATGTCAAAACCACCGGATTGGTGGCGGTTAAGGTCCTGTTGGCTCCCGCGCTCCAAATGGTGTCTCCATTGGGAACCTTGGTATTCCCCCCGGAGGCAACCACCCAGCCCTGCTCAACAAAAAAGCTTCCAGAGGCGCTGGCTGGCGTTAAAAGAGTGATGATCGGGCTGTCAGCGTCTACGGTTTCGCGGTAATTTTTTAAGGAAAGATCGTCGATCCGTCCGCCCGCAAGATTGATGGAACCGGTTAGAGATTGTGTTTCGATCCTCACCCGTTCGGTGCTGGCAATTGCCTCCTGACGAGTGGCAAATGTGCTTTGCTCTGCTACCGGAGTGGTGCTGGCAGCTTCGCCAACGGTGGCGGTTGGTGTTGCCAGATCAATTGCCCCTTCATCGGTTGATTGCTGAGCGGCGATTTCTGCCTGTTCAGCGGCGCGTTCAACCTGAGGAGTAACGATGAAATATTGCCAGCCCACCACCACAAAAAGTGATAGGACGACGGCGGCGATCATATTGCGCGTTTCGGATGTCATTATAGCTTGTTTTATCCCGCTGCTTTATTTGAGTGCATTTGTCTTAATGCGTTTTCAAGATTGTTGACCAGAGTTGAAAATTTGGCGCCCAATATTTTACGCCTGCCAATTAACACATAATCATGTTCGCCAACAAATCCGGACCTGCAAGCCAAAACCGCAGCCCGCAACCGTCTTTTTATGCGATTGCGCTCCGGTGAATTGCCCATGCGCTTGGTTACCGTAAAACCAATTCCGCAATCCTCAAATTGTGCTTTGGCTTTTTGTAAAACAAAAAACCGCCCGGGAATTTGAGCTCCGCGAGCAGCATTCAAGAATTGGGCTCGTTTTTTTAAGTGGCGCATCTTTGAATTTTCCACCGGCCGCTTTTAAGCCAGATCCTATCGGTTGGTATTTACCAGCCGGATCAGCAAACTATGCCGCCAGATATTCAAACTTAAGCAGCAATTCTTCAAGCTATGCCGAAAGCCGTTTGCGACCACGTGCGCGGCGCGCATTCAAAATCTTGCGACCATTTTTTGTTGCCATGCGAGAGCGAAAACCATGACGGCGGGTGCGCACAAGGCGACTTGGCTGAAAAGTACGTTTCATAAAACTATGACCGCACTTTAGGCGGTTCCTCTTAAGTCTTTTACTACAATAAATTTGCACCACAATGCTTTAGAGAACCGTAGCCTGTGGTATCGCGTGGCGATCTATAAAAAGAACTGCTACTCAAGTCAACATATCATCGAGAGAGAACAAATACTATTTTGATTTTGTGATCACGCTTAACCATGTTCCGATCACTCCTGCTCACACGTGGGTGATAGGCCAAGCATTTTGTTTTTAACTTCTATATGTAAGTTTTATGAGAAGTTTCTGATCGCAATATTCTATCTCGCACCATATCTAAATGGTTGGGTCCATAAGGTTACCGGTCAGGCATTTTCTGAAGTTTCTTAACATTATTGCCAGTAATTGAAAACAAATCAAAAAAGACGAACCATGCAAAATTCAGCAACAGATCAGCAAAAAACCCCTGCCGCCAAAACTCCCCCATCGGCGTTGCGGCGCTTTCTTCCGGTAGTTTTATTGGGCGCAGCGGTGGTGGCATTCTTTGCCTCCGGGCTTTATCAGCGCCTTTCACTGGATGAGCTGGCCCTGCAATATGCCGGCATAAGAGTTTTTATTGAGGCCAATTTCTGGCTTTCGGTGCTGGTGACCTGCGCTATTTATCTGGGAGCAACCGCTGCCTCTTTTCCTGCCGCATGGTTGTTAACAGTTGCAATCGGCCTAATATTTGGCTGGGCGACTGGCGCAGCGATCGTTGTTGTCGGTGCGACTCTTGGGGCTTCTGTGCTGTTTTTTGCAGCCCGTTCGCTTTTTGTGGATTTTTTCCGCGAGAGAGCGGGCGAAAGACTAAACGTTATGGCTCAGGGTTTTTGCAACAATGCGGTTAGCTACATGTTGTTTTTGCGCCTCGCTCCTGTATTCCCCTTTATAATGGTCAATGTGGTCCCTGCAATTCTTGGCGTGCGGTTCGCGGTATTTTTCTGGACGACGGCTTTTGGAATTATTCCGGGCACAATTGCCTATTCGTTTGCCGGGGAGGGATTGCGCTCGATAATTTCAGAACGTGCCATCGCCTGTTCCGAGCAGGTGGCTCCTTGTGGGCAGCCCTTTTCAGCATCAGACATAATAACGAGCGAAATGCTGATCGCATTTACCCTATTGGCTCTTGTTTCGCTGATGCCGGTTGTTCTAAAGCATTTTAGAAAAGCAAAAGCTGTCTGAATATTGTTGGTTTGAGGAATAAATATGTCTGAGATTTTACAGCCCGACATTTGTGTAATTGGTGCTGGCTCCGGTGGCCTGACGGTAGCAGCTGCGGCCCGGGCACTCGGAGCATCGGTGGTGCTTATTGAGCGTGATAAAATGGGCGGTGATTGTCTAAATACCGGCTGTGTACCCTCCAAAGCACTGATTGCCGCCTCCAAGCGTGCCCATACCATTCAACATGCCTCAGGTTTTGGTGTTAGCGCGGTTGAGTTAAAGGTGAATTTTGGCCGTGTGAACGAGCACGTCAAAAACGTGATAAACACCATCGCCCCCCATGATTCTGTGGAACGCTTTGAAGGGCTTGGGGCAAAAGTAATTCAGGGCCACGCAAAATTTATTGATAAACGCACGGTTGAAGTTGCTAATTATCAGATTAAAGCCCGCCGTTTTGTGATCGCAACCGGCTCAAGCGCTGCAATTCCTCCTGTTGAGGGATTAGATGGGGTGCCATATCTTACCAACGAAAATATTTTTGAACTTTCGCGCAAACCCTCTCATTTGATAATAATCGGTGGCGGTCCCATTGGTATGGAGCTGGCTCAGGCCCATTCTCGTCTGGGTTGCGAGGTTTCGGTTGTTGAAATGTTTGATCCTTTGGGAAAGGACGATCCGGAACTCACAGCAATTGCATTGCGAAAAATTGCCGCTGAGGGGGTGAATATATTTGCCCGCACAAAAATCGAAAAGGTCGAGAAAAAAGGTCAGAATATCACAGTTTCCATTGTCCGTGATACAAGTGCCAATGATGCAGATAATCCTGACGATAGTGAGCAGGTTCTTGTTGGTTCGCATTTGCTTGTGGCCGCCGGTCGTAAAGCAAATGTAGAAAATCTTGGGCTTGAAGAGGCCGGCATAAAACTTAAAAACAAGGCTATTAAGGTAAAGCCCTCGATGAAAACCACCAATTCGCGCGTTTATGCGATCGGTGATGTAACAGGGGGGCTGCAATTTACCCATATGGCGGGTTATCAGGCCGGGCTTGTGGTTAGAAATGCGCTTTTTGGTTTGCCTGTGCGTCAAAACACCTCAATAATTCCGTGGTCAACTTATACGGACCCTGAAATTGCTCAGGTCGGTTTGAATGAAATTCAGGCTACAAAAAAATACGGTAAAAACATCAAGGTGCTGAGGGCGACTTTTGCCCAAAACGATCGCGCCATAGCCGAAAAACGCACCGAGGGGCTGGTAAAGCTGATTACCGACAAAAAAGGCAATATATTGGGGGCAGGCATCGTTGGGGCCAATGCAGGGGAGCTGGTTTCGTTCTTCTCCTATGCCATCGCCAATAAAATGAAGGTTTCATCCCTGACTAAATTTGTTGCTCCCTACCCCACCATAACTGAAATAGTTAAAAGGCTTGGAGTGGCCTTTTATTCCGATAAACTTGATAGCCCTTGGTTATCTCGTCTGCGCCGATTTAATAAATTATTCCCCTGACCGATACCGGTTTTGGCAATGTGAATTTGGGGGATATCTGGCGCTTGCGCTTCTTGGTCTCTCAACGTAGTTTGCATTAAGAATCTGCCGGAGCTGATAAATGGGATTGTTACCCCTTGGCATAGCTGACTTTTGTGCGAGGCGATCATGAGTGATCAGCCCAGCGCGAAAGCAATTGGTCCCAGCCTGTCCACAAAACTTATCGGGATGATTGTTTTTGTAATCCTGGCCGTTGAGGTGGTTATTTTTCTTCCATCGCTGGCAAACTTTCGCTCCAATTGGCTGGACGATAGAATTCGTGTTGGCGCAGTGGCGGTTCGTGTGTTGGATGCGGTGGCCGACGATATGGAGCTTTCCCCTGATCTTGCCGACCGTTTGTTGCAGACTGCGGGGGCAACAGCCATCGTCTTTCGCAGGGATGGACAAAGTCAGCTTCTCCAGAGCACCTCCGCTCCCATGCCCATCTCGGTTGTAACGGTGGATACCAGGGTGCGCGGTCCGCTTTCGCTGGTGATTGGCGGGCTTGATACTTTGGTTTTTGGTGGTGAGCGGACTTTGCGCATTGTCGGGGCGACCCCTGAAACCGGGGGCAACCGCATTGAAATTTTAATGCCAGAGGCTCCGTTGCGCGATGCACTGCTTGTCTATGCCCTTAATGTGACTTTTTTGTCATTTTTTATTGCCATTTCCACCGCTGCGGCAATTTTTTTGTTTCTGAACCGTTTGCTTATTCGCCCAATTCAAAGAATTACCAATAATATGATCGCCTTTCGCAAGGCACCTGAAAATGGCTCTTTGATAATTTCCGTCTCGAACAGAAAAGACGAGCTGGGCGTAGCTGAACGAGAGTTGGCAGCCATGGAAGCTGATATTTTTTCTATGCTGCGTCAGCGCCGTCATTTGGCTGATCTGGGAATGGCGGTCGCCAAAATTAATCATGATTTGCGCAACACTTTGGCTTCTGCGCAATTATTGTCAGATCAGGTGGCAAGCGTTGAGGATCCTCAGGTGCAAAGGCTTGCCCCCCGCCTTGTAAATACTTTGGACCGGGCCATCGGGTTTGCCCAGTCGGTGATAGATTATGGCCGCCAAAGCGCCGCGCCCCCGACCCCGCAACTGGTGGATTTGCATGCTTTGATTGATGAGGCGGCCTTTGATGCCGGGCTTGCCGAGCATCCTGAAATCGAAATTAAAAACTCTGTACCTGACGGGGTTAATATTTTTGTTGATCCGGATCAATTGGCGCGGGTTTTGTTGAACCTGATGAAAAATGCCCGTGAGGCATTGGAGACACCAACCCTTGAGAACCCCGATAAAATGATCTGTCTGGGTTATGATCAGGAAGGTGGGTTTTTTACCATTACGGTGTCTGACAACGGACCGGGACTGCCCCCAAGAGCCAAGGAAAACCTGTTTGTTGCCTTTAAAGGCTCGGCACGGGCCGGGGGCACCGGACTTGGTCTGGCGATTGCAAAAGAATTGATTCAGGCCCATGGCGGCACATTGAATTATGTGGAGCAGGAAACCGGAACCAGATTTGATATTAAACTCCCCATTATAGAACGTTTGAACTGATTGCCACAGCTTTTGAAGAAAGATTTATGAAATTGCCAATTTTGCTGATCAAAAATCGCAGCTGCACTTGCATCAAGAGTTTTAGCGGTATAAGGATTGCGCCGCTTCAGCCATCATTGGCTGGCATGCGCGCTCGTAGCTCAGCTGGATAGAGCACTAGACTACGAATCTAGGGGTCGGGAGTTCGAATCTTCCCGAGCGCGCCATTATTTGATCTCGCGGCAACTCACTTCGTTTGCGCCTCCGATGGGCGCCACATAAGTGGCGGCTCGCTGGCGCGTTCGAAGTTTTTTCTTCGAGGCGCGCCATTTCACAAGTCATT